>JAZULP010000001.1:0-35021 GCA_045603165.1 Agathobacter sp.
CATCCAAACAACGCAGGTTTTAAATATTATTCGGAAAGAGTTTGTGCTGAGGTTCTTGCGATTTTGGGTAATCAATCGTAGTTAGTTGCAAAAGCACTCCTCAGTGTTTAAAGTAAATAGTTCTTTTGAACAGTCTTTCGATAAGAAATCGGTGTCATGCCGGTTTCTTTTTTAAATACTTTGTTTAGGTATTGCTGGCATCCAAAGCCTGTAATTTCGGCAATTTCACTGACGCTTTTCTGCGTGTTCCACAAATGCTCTTTGACTTTTTCAATCCGATAGTTTGTCAGATACTGATGCGGTGTCATGCCAAGAGCAGAAGTGAAAATATTATGAAAGTAGATACTGCTAAGGTGCACATGTTCGGCAATATCCCCTAGTGTAATTCGTTCTGCATAATGCGTTTCCATATATCGCTTCGCATGCGATACTACGCCGTAGTTCTCACCCTGTCGTTCTGCAGGGATCTTGGAATCCGCGAGCACGATGTGAATGAGTGATAGAATGCGGCTATGTAGCAGAATGTTATTATCGCTCTCGTTAAGTAGAATTATTTCTTTCATCAAATCCAATATGGCTTGTGGGTGGCTGCTACAGAAATATCTTGGTGCACAAGACAGGGCATCCGCCAGTTCGCCTGTGGCTGAAAACTTCAGGTAAGCAGTCTGAAACGGAAGTACGCTATGGCGAATTTGTCCCGGTGAGGCAATCTGTATAAAGTGTTTCTTGATGTCGTATGTATTATCGTCGGCTGTTGTCGTGAAACCATCTTCCAAGTAAAATTCGATTTCATACTGATTTACAGTTCTCATTGGGGAAATTTTTAATGCCCCAAACTCGCTGGAATCGCAATAACCGCATTTTATATTTTCAGGTAACAATAACATAAATCATATCTCCAATAGTAAGATTTGTTAAAAAGTAAGTAAGTTTTTCTATATAAATTAGGTGCTATTTTTTATAGAATATAATAAGATAATTCAAAAATCAAGGAGGAATTGTTGTGAGTAAAGTAAGTTATGAAGTTGGAAAAATTGTAATCCCTACCTATCCGGAACCGGCGGCGGAAGAAATGCCGATGTTTGCGGAAAATCGTGTGCATCAGAGAACAAGCGGAAGACCATATCCGAACAAAGTGGTTTTAGAAGTAGACCGCACACACAAAGAGGACAAGGAGTATACATTAGTTACTTTAGAAAACGAGTATGTAAAAATAGAAATTTTGCCGGAAATCGGTGGCAGAATTTATTCTGCATTGGACAAGACAACCGGATATGATTATTTTTATAAACAACATGTCATTAAACCAGCACTCATCGGAGTTTTGGGTTCATGGATTTCCGGTGGTGTGGAATTCAACTGGCCATTTCATCATCGTGCGTCCGGATTTATGCCGTGCGATTTTACGGTAGAAGAAATGGAAGACGGTGCAGTTGCCTGTCATCTGTCCGAACATGACCCGATTGACCGAATGAAGGGCATGGTCAGTGTGATTTTAAGACCGGGCGAGACGAGTCTGGAAACAAGAATGCGTCTGTACAATCGGAATGCAGTGGAGAAATCATTCCTTTGGTGGGAGAATGCGGCAGTACCAGTAAATGAGAGCTATCAAATCTTTTTCCCGCAGGATGTCTCTTACGTGAATTTCCACTATTTGAAATCAAGAACAACTTATCCGATTGCCGGAAATGGTGTATTTAATGGAATTCCGATGGAAGAAGACAGGGATATTTCATGGCATAAAAATACCAAGCAGGCCACTTCCTATTTTGCGGCAGCTTCCGACTATGATTTCTTCGGTGGTTATGACCATGGAAAGGAGTGCGGTGTGGTACATATCGGTGACCATCACATTTCACCAGGTAAGAAAATGTTTACATGGGCATATTGTCAGTTATCAAAATCATGGGAGAATGCGCTTACGGATACAGACGGAGAATATGCAGAGTTAATGGCAGGTTCATATTCTGATAATCAGCCAAATTTTGCATGGCTTGCTCCATACGAGACAAAAGAATTTTCTCAACATTGGTATCCGATTACCAAAATCGGTTCTCCGACCTATGCAAATCTAAATTGTGCCTTTTGCATTGACAGAGAGAATGGATTGTTGAAATTGCAGACCACGAAATCTTACAAGTCGGCTACGGTGAAAATCTTCGATGATAATACCACCTATTTTGAAACAACGAAAGACTTGATTCCGACAGATGTATTGATTGCAGAACTTCCGGAATTGCCAGAATATGTGACGGTGACAGTGGTGGCAGACGATGCTTGTGTTGCAGAATATACGGAAAAGAATTTTGACAAATGCAACATGCCGGAGGTTATCACAGACATGCCTTCAGCAGCGGGCATGAATAGTGCAGATGAATTGTATTTGGCAGGCGTGCATGTAGACCAGTACCGTGACCCGCATACCAATCCGGATAGCTTTTGGAAAGAGGCATTGAAGCGTAATATCAATCACATTCCATCACTTGTGGCTATGGCGAAATATGAGCTCAATCGCTATTGTTTGGATTCGGCAAAATCATATGCAACAAGAGCCATTGAAGCATTGACGATATACAATGAGCGTTTGCAAAGCGGTGAAGCATACTATACGATGGGCAGGATTCTGGAAGCTGAGGGAAATGCAAAAGAAGCGTATGATTTCTATTATAAGGCATATTGGGCAGCGGATTCGGTTGCAAAGGCAATGACTAGAATTGCTATGATTGATATCAAGCGTCAGGATTATGCGGAAGCTGTACGTCATGCAGAAAATGCACTGGACTATGGGAGAAAGAATAATCTTGCATTGGCGTGTCTTGTGATTGCACTGCGAGAACTTGGAAAAGCAGAAGAAGCAGAAGCGATTGTAAACAAACAGCTTGCAAGCGATTCCTTAGACCACATGATGCGTTTCTTGGCTGATGAGAAAGACCTCTATGCTTGTATGGACAGTGATGCAGTTCAGACTTGTCTTGACCTTGCTTTTGATATGGCAGCAATGGGAAGATATGTGGATATTGTGAAATTGCTTTCCGGCTTAGAAGAAAGTCGTCCGGATTGCAGACGCAAGGCACTCTACTATGCACTTGGTTACTATAAAAAGATGGTGGGTGTATGTGGAACAGAAGATTATAAGAAAGCAGAAGCGGTAGAATTGGGCAAATGCTATCCGCACAGATATGAAGAAATTGCAATTTTGGAAGATGTGATTGCAACTAGCGACAACGAGGAAGCTAAAATGCTGCTTGGATGCCTGTATTACAACAAGTTGCAATACGAAAAGGCCGCAACTCTTTGGGAAACATGTGAAGACAACTATATTGCAAGACGAAATTTGGCAGTAGCATACTTCAGTCATCTGCATCAGGAAGAACGTGCTCTTGACATTATGAAAGCATTGGTTGAAGAAAGACCGAATGACCAGGAACTTCTCTATGAAACAGTTGTATTGATGGATAAGATGACGGTTGCACCGGAAGACAAAGTTGCCTTAATCAAGAATGCACCATGCGTTACCCGTGATGATGTTCTGACGGAACTTGCTAAAGCATACAATCAATGCGATATGCCGGATTCAGCAATAAAAGTGTTAATGTCTCATGATTTTGTACCATGTGAGGGTGGTGAGCATGCGATTGCAGACCAATATATGTTTGCTTATCTTGTGAAAGGCAAAAAAGAATTGGACAAAGGCAATGTGGAAGATGCAATGAAATTCTTCCGTGAGGGACAAGTGTTGCCACAATCCTTAGGAGCAGGAATCTGGAATCATTGTAAGCTAGTACCACTGAAGTATCATGAAGCGTTGTGTCTAGAAATTTTGGGACAAAAAGGGAAAGCAGATGCGATTTTCTCATATATTGCAACAATACAGATTGAATATTTTAGCAATATGCATCTAAAAGAGTTGCCTTATTATCAAGCAAAATCATTTTTGCATTTGGGAGAAGACACGAAGGCACAGCATCTGATGACGAAATACATCAGAGAGTGGAGCAAGATAAAGGATGTTAAGGATAATGGATATTTTGGAACAACACCATTCTTTATTCCGTTCGTGGATGAACCAGCAAAACTTAGAAGGGCGCAATACTTGTATTTAACTGCACTCTGTGAGGATTCCGTAGGCAACAAAGAGAAGGCAGCGGATAGCATCAGACAATCCGTGGAATTGAATAATGACAATCTGTTTGCTATTTATTTCAATAGATTTGGGTTCTTATAATACCAAATGAAACATCCGCCGCTAGGTGTATTTATTAAGTAGTTCAATTAACTGGGTTCTACTCTCTGCGCCGATTTTTTCTAGCAGGCTTTGTGTACGGTATTTAATACCACTGACAGTAAAGAAGCATTGTTCGGCAATTTCATTATAAGATAAATCTTGTATAAAGCTTTCTATAATAGTTTGCTCGATTTCATCGGATAATGTCAGATATTTATCTACAATAAGCATTTCCTTGAGTTCAGAATCATTATAAAAATTGTCTTCGTTTTTTATCGGATTGATTTGAACTGCAGAATCATTGGGTTGCGTGTACTCATCATCAAGAGTCCACGCAATTTTTGTAGTAATCTCAGCAAGATACGGGTGTTTAGCGAGTTCGCGATAGATGTAAAGGGCAGCTTGTCCGTATTGCTCGAAATCAATATTCATAGATAGAATGTGTTCTCTGTAGTAATCCGAAAGTCTGTTGGCAACACAACTTACAATCTGCAATTTCTCTAACCTTTGAGGTTCTATTTCTTTTAAATTTTTCACTAACGAAACAGCCGCAAAATCATTTGCACAAATGACAGCGTCAAACTCATCAATATGTAAATAAAACTCATTGAAACAATTCTGAAGAGAACCATCGTTGTTAAAAAGTTTCATGGAATCAATACAAGGATTTTTCCAGGTTAAAAGGCTATTCATACGACCAATATCACCGATGGATTGTGAATTCATACCATAGAGCGCAATTCTGCTTTTTTTCTGTTCTCTCAGTGTATTCAATAAATTTCTCATGGCAGTATCAATGTCAGAGCAGACACAACTATAGATGCACCCTGGTAAGCTTTCATACTGGCTGCATAGTAAAATTGGGCGTATGCCCACGTCATTCAGTTGTTTAATGGCATGTAAGGTCCAGTTTTTGTTAGAACCAATTATAAATACAGCATCCAAATTATCAAGACAGGTATCGCCAATGTGACAATACGAGATTCTGTTCTGTCTCAGTTTCTTTTTTAAACTTTTATACAGATTCTGTCCCCAAAGACTTGAAGCATAGTCTGCTTCTAATAAAATTCCTACCATAATCATCACCAACTTCATTATACATGAAATACTGTTTGATTCAAAGGGAAAATTAACTTGTTTTGATAGTAAAACATGTATATGAAACACATTTTTTTCTGTCTTTCGAGGATTCTGTTTATCACCTATAATGAAGATATAAAACAATATAGGAGATGAATGGATTATGAGTAAAGTAACAGTCAACAAAAAATTACAGGCAATTCCAACTTATGTGCCGAAGCCGGCCCATGACTTGCCAATGTTCTTTGAAAACAAGCCATATCAGGGTGCTTCGGGAAGAATCTATCCGATCCCGTATTCAGACGGAATCACGGACGAAAAGGTTCCGGTAGATTATGAGGTGTATACGCTCGAAAATGAGTATATTAAAACACAGGTTGTTCCAGCTCTTGGTGGTAAAATCCTGCGTGGTCTTGATAAAGTGGGAAACTACGATTTCATATACTATAATGAGGTTGTGAAGCCGGCCCTTGTCGGTATTGCAGGTCCATGGATTTCAGGTGGAATCGAATTCAACTGGCCACAGCATCACAGACCGACAACATACATGCCACTCGAAGCAGTAATCGAGGAAAATGCAGATGGAGGTAAGACTGTTTGGACAGGTGAAGTAGAGCCGATGAATCAGATGAAAGGCATGGCTGGTATCACGGTTGATAAGGGTAGAAGTTATATCAAAGCAAAAGTTCGTGTATACAATCGTACAGCACAACCACAACTTTTTATGTGGTGGGCGAATCTGGCAGTGCCGGTAAATGACGATTACAGAACGGTTTTCCCACCTGATTGTGAGTGGGTAAATGACCATGACAGAAGAGCAGTTTTGGAGTGGCCGATTGCAAAGGGTGTATATAAAACAGCCAGACCATATGACTTTGGTGAGGGAACAGACCTTTCACACTATAGTGCAGTAAAAGTGCCGTCTTCTTATTTAATTTCCCAAGGGCAATCTGACATGGATTATATCGCAGGTTATGATGTTGGTATTCAAAAGGGTATTGCAACAGTTGCAAATCATCACATTTCACCAGGTAAGAAAATGTGGCATTGGGGAATTGGTGATTTCGGCGACATGTGGTGTTCAAACCTTACAGACGAGAACGGACCGTATATCGAATTGATGACTGGTGTTTACACAGATAACCAACCGGACTTCACATGGATTGCACCATATGAAACAAAAGAGTTTGAACAATACTGGTATCCGATTCGTGAAATTGGTGAACCAAAGAATGCTTCCATCGACGCAGCTGTCAATGTAGAGAAGAGAGGCAATGACTTATTCTTTGGATTTAACGTAACAGGAGTATTTGAAGGTGCAAAGATTCAGGTGAAGAATGGTACACAGGTAATGTATGAAGAGATCTGTGATATGACACCGGATAAGGCATACTTAAAGACAATTGATTTGGCAGGTGCTGATTTCAATAATGTATGTGTATCACTTACTTCAAAAGAAGGAAAAGAACTAATTAGTTACAAACCATATGTCCGCGGACAGAAAAATCCGATTGATGTTCGTCAACCTGTAAAGCGTCCGTCTGAGATTGCAACAGCAGAGGAACTTTACATCAATGGTTATCATTTAGAACAATACAAACAGCACAACTATCGTCCGGAAGATTATTATCTGGAGGGAATCAGACGCGATAGCGGAGATATCCGTTGTAACACTTCTATGGGAAGATTATGTCTGAAGAACGGAAAATTTGAGGAGTGTGTGAAATATTGTGATGTGGCAATTAAACGTCTGACTTCTCGTAATCAGCATCCGACAGACACAGAGAGCTTTTACTTAAAAGGTTTGGCACTTGCATATTTAGGAAAGAGCAAAGAAGCATATGACACGTTATATCGTGCAGCATGGAACTACAACCATCGTAGTGCAGCAATGTTCGAACTTGCTAATCTAGATTGCAAGAATGGGGATTATGTGGCTGCATTGGAAAAGATTGATGAATCCCTAGGACTCAACAAAGGTCACACAAATGCGCAGAACTTAAAAGCAGCAATCTTACGTCATTTAGGTTCAGAGGAAGCAAAAACGTTGGCAGAAGAGAATACAAAAGATGACCTATTAGATTTATTTGCAATGGTTGAATATTCACACTATGCAGATAACAGTGCTGATTTGGCACAATTCCAAATGAAGGCAGAGAACTTCATCAATGCTGCAATCGATTATATGAAGGCTGGATTCTATGCAGATGCATTATATACTTTGGAATTTGCAGACGCAAGTTACCCGCTTGTTGGTTACTATAAGGGATATTGCAAAGCAAAGATGGGTGAAGATGGAAGTGCAGATGTAAAATTTGCTGATTCTCTTGCGACAGGATATTGCTTCCCGAATCGTTTGGAGGATATTGCAGTTCTTCAGTTTGCAACAGAAGTTTGTCCAGAAGGAGCAAACGCACATTATTATCTCGGCTGTCTCTACTATGACAAGTTCCGTTATGCAGATGCAGCAGCAGAGTGGGAAGCATGTGTGAGTATTGACGCAACACACGGCAAGACATGGCGCAATCTTTCCCTTTACTATTTTGACAAAGCAAATGAACCGGAAAAGGCAAAGGAAGCTTTGGAAAAAGCACTTGAATACAAAGGAGATGATCCTAGACTTTTGCTGGAGTATGAGCAGTTGCTTAAGAATATGAATTATTCAATTGATGAAAGACTTGCTGTTTATGACAAGTATCCGGAACTTTTGGCAGAGCGAGATGACTGCTATCTCGACAAACTTACACTCATTTGTCAGAAGGGTGAGTTCCAAAAAGCCATTGATATGGCTGCTGATAAACGTTTCCATATCTATGAAGGTGGTGAAGGAAAACTCACAAAACAGCATGCATGGATGCACACGCTTTACGGAATCGAACTTACCGAAAAGGGTGACTTTGCACATGCAGAGGAAATCTTTATGAATGGTGTAAATATGCCGAAATCCTATGGAGAAGCAAAAACCTTCTTTAATCAGGAGGCTCATATCTTCTATTATCTTGGCAAATTGTATGAGAAACAGGGCAGAAACGAAGAGATGACAAAGGCATATGAGGAGGCATCTATCTATAAGGCTGCCGTTTCAGAATTGTCATTATTCAGAGCATTTGCACTGAGGGAAATTGGTGAGAAAGAAGAGGCAAAAGCAGTCTTGGATGAAATGATAAATGTGGCAGATAACTTTATTGTAAACAAAGACCTACGTACTTACTATGGAGTAGGTTCTCCATCTCCAATGCCGTTTGAATATGATATAGAGAAAAACAACCTAACAGATGGTCATATATTAAAAGCATTTGCACTTTTGGGATACGGAAAATGTGATGAAGCAGAGGAAACAATTGAGGTTGCAAGAAAGTTAAATCCTTATGACTTTAGAATTTATGCATTTGACAAAATAAAAAACGTATAAATCTTGGGAAAAGATGAGGTAATAATATGTTTACAAAAAGCAATAAAATCAATTTAACGACAGAAAATGTAATTGGAAACACGCCTGTTGTGTCAGAAACACCCCTTTGTCTTGATATAGCCAAGGATATCATGTTGGTGGAAGTGAAACAAGATGGTGACTTCGAATGATAGAGTAAATTTACTGTCAGTTGGAAATAGTTAGAGAGTCCCACCACCAAAAGGGCAACCATACCCTTTCGGTGATAGGTGGTACCTGTCTACACCCAATAATTCTCCTGCAGCCTCTTCCGATACTGACTTGGTGTTTCCCCAGTCTCGCTCTTAAACACATGTGAAAAATATTGTTGGCTTTCAAAGCCGCATTTCTCTGCAATTTCTGCCATGCCAATCTGCGTATGACACAGGATTTCTTTCGCGGCGTTAATGCGCTTTTCGGTAAGATAATCTAATGGTGTCATACGGCAAATGGTTTTGAATACTTTGTGAAAATGAGTGGCACTCAAGGAAGCAGACTTTGCAACATCCGACAATGTGATTGGGGAAGCATAGTGCGTATCCATGTATCTTTTGGCACATTCTACAGCATTTAGATTGCCCCTTTTTTCAACATCCTGAAGGGCAGAATCTTCCTCTAACAGATTCAAAAGTTCAAACAATTTCTGATAAAAAAGCAACTGCTTTGATGTATTGTCCTGCAAAAGAATGAGTTCATTAATCAAGTCCTTTGTCTTTTGTGGGTTAACAGATAAAAAGTATTTCGGTATGGCATTCATTTTATCAGCGAGAAGTCCGGTTGTGCTGAATTTCACATAGAGACTTCGGAATGGGAGTTTTGTATGTACATGCTGACCCGCAAGAACGATTCGCACATGGTCTTTACGTATCGGATATTCTATGTCATCTACGTATGTAGAACGGGCATCGTCTAAATAATATTCAATTTCAAATTTTGTCACAATTCGATGTGGTGATACCGTTAGACCATCAAAATCGGCACAACTGACAGAGTCATAGTATCCACAATTCACATCGCTAGGTAATGTATTCATATTACTACTCCTCATAATAAGATTTTGTAAAATTATCGCAAGAATTTATATATAAAATTCCCTTCTTAAAACTTATAATATAATAAAATATTGAAAACGTAAAGTGGGGGAATGCCATGAAGGTGACTTTTCTCGAATAACAAGGTTATTATACACCAGGGGTGGTAGAATGGAACAGGAAAATAAATTAAATAAAAATGTTGATTCTGGAAAGATATATGATCAAAATTTGTTAAGTGTTGAAAAAGCAGATAATGATTCGGTTGATTGGTATGAAGCGTCATCCGATAACTTTGATATTTACGGATTAGTGCCGGAGAAAGATGGGGTTTTGACGCGTAGAGTCCCTTTGGAAATTGCTCAAAAAGTGAGTCCGGGGGTTCTGGGTCAAAGTGGATATGGCGCGGGAGGCAGAATTGTTTTCATGACAGATTCACCCTTTGTTGCATTGAGGGTTGAATATGGAAGTGGTGCAGTACCAACAGTGTGCAATCATTGTTTTTCATATGGATTTGACCTATATAAATTTTGTAAAGAAGAAAAAGACGTTTTTGTCGGTGCATACAGACCTGTTTCCGATTTTGATTATCATTTTGCGGAATTTAAGGTGCAAACCAGAAATGACGGTGAAACAATTTGCTATACTTTGAATATGCCTCATTTTTCAGAGGTTAAAAAATTATATATCGGGCTTGAAAAAGGCAGTTATTTAGGCAAAAAAAAGAAATACCGCAATAATAAACCAATTGTGTTTTATGGTTCGTCTATTACTCATGGCGCAGCCGCAGGAAGACCCGGTAATACGTACGAAAACTTTATTTCCCAGAAGTATAATCTTGACTATATAAATTTAGGGTTTGCAGGAAATGCCAAAGCCGAAACAATTATGGCAGAATATATTGCTGGACTTGACATGTGCCTGTTTGTTTGTGATTATGACCATAATGCACCTAATGTTGAGCACCTTATGGCTACTCACTACAGTTTATATGAGATAATAAGGAAAAAGCATCCTCATATTCCATATATAATGATTACAAAACCTGATTATTTCACAAATCCCAAGTGGGCCTTCGAAAGAAGAAAGGTGATTCTTGAAAGCTATCATAAGGCAATCGCAGCGGGGGATAAAAATGTTTATTTTATAGATGGAGAAAGCTTGTTCGAAGGAGAGTTTTACGAATCATGCACCAGCGACGGTTGCCATCCTAACGATATTGGATTCTATCGAATGGCCAAGAAAATCGGAGCTGTTGTTGCACAAGCTTTGGTGGATAAGATGATTTAAAACGTAAAGTGGGGGAATGCCATGAAAGTGACTTTTTTGGGACAGGCGGGGCTATTGTTTGAAGCAGAAAAGCAAACGATTATGATTGATCCGTATCTGTCTGATAGTGTAAGAGAAATCAATCCGAAGAATTATCGGAGAGTTCCGGTAGATGAGAAGTTCTTTGATGTAAGACCGGATGTGATGATTTTTACGCACAATCATCTGGACCATTACGATCCGGAAACGGTGAAGCATTTTATTACACCAGATACGAAGATGACTGTGCTGGCACCAGCGTCTGTGTGGAATGAAGTGAGAAAAATCGGAGGCAACAACAACTATGTACTCTTCAATCGCCATACGTCTTGGACAGAAAACGGCGTTCGATTTACAGCAGTCAAGGCAGAACACAGTGATGAGTCAGCAATTGGAGTGCTAATTAGTGTTGGGACAAAGGACGATAAGAAAACGTATTATGTAACCGGAGATACGCTATACAACGAGGATATATTTGCGGATATCCCAGAGAATATCGATGCTGTCTTTTTACCGGTGAATGGTGTGGGCAACAACATGAACATGGTTGATGCCAAGCGTTTCTGTGAACGGATTCGTGCAAAGGTTGCAGTGCCGATACACTGTGGGTTGTTTGATGAAATGGACATGAATACCTTTGGTTATGAACCGAAGGTGGTTCCTCAGATTTATCAGGAAATTCCACTTTGATGGGAATATGTAAGCGATAGTCCGCTAGGCCCTTTCAAGGAGCAAGCTATTCTTACTCCTACTGATTGGGATTCCATTGACGGAACATTATATATTGATGAGGAAAATCAACCATGGATAGTTTTTTCTTATGAATATACCAATACGTCAGACAAAACAGGTAAAATGTATTGTGCAAAGTTAAATGACAATTTAAGTGCTTTTATTTCAACCCCACATTATATGTTTAATGCAAAAGCTGTTCGATAAAGATGGTGGGCATGAAAGAACTTGGAGATGTAAAAGAAGCAAATGAAATTTTTGAATATATTGCTTCCACACAGATTGAGTATTTCAGTAATATGCATTTAAAAGAATTGCCATTCTATCAGGCGCTCAGTTTAAAACAACTTGGAAAAGATACGGCAGCAACACAGTTGATTACAAAATATCAACGCGAATGGGATAAGATTGCCGGAGTAAAGGACAGTGGATTCTTTGGTACAACACCATTCTTCCTATCCTTTGTAGATGCACCAGAAAGACTTCGCAGTGCACAGCATCTTTATCTGACAGCACTCTGCCATAATTTTATGGGAAATAAAGAAGAATTCAGAAGAAGGGTTAGTGAATCGGCTTCTCTGAATAATGACAATCTTTTTGCGTTTGCAATGGCAAATGATTATTTGTTCGCAAAGTAGAACCAATGTTTTTTGAGCATAAGCCTTATCAGGGAGCTAGCGGAAGATTATATCCGTATAACGAGAAGCAAGGGGGAATCCTCGTGAAACCATTATCTTTTATTATTGTTGGCTCAGGCTGGCGGTCATTGTTTTATGTGAGAATTGCGAAAAGATTTCCGGAGCAGTTTGAACTAAAATACATGCTCTGTCGTACGCAGGAAAAGGCGGAACAAATGTCGGCAAAGCATGACATAGCCACAACAACGTCAGACAAGTTATGTGAGGAAGCAAAACCAGATTTTGTGGTTATTGCTGTGACAAAGGGCGGCTTGTTTGCAGAAACAAAGAAATGGTCTGAACGGGGATTCCCTATTTTGAGTGAGACACCAGTTGGTGCTAATGTGGAAGAACTCAGAGAAATATGGCACATGGTACAACAAGGTGCTAAGATACAGGTGGCAGAGCAGTATCACAGGTATCCATTTATGGCAGCTGGGCTGAAAGCCATTCAGGAAGGTAAGTTGGCAGAACCACATGCGGTTACCATATCGGTGGCTCATGATTACCATGGAATCAGTCTGATTCGTCGTATACTAAAGCCGAAGAAATCGATGGATTTAAGACTGAAATACTTGTATGGTCGTCAATATTGTTTTCCTGTAACAGAAACTAATTCACGGACTGGAGCAATTACTGACGGAAGCATCGAAGATAGAGATAGAGTTGTTATTACTTTGCAATTTGACAATGACAAAGTAGCGTTTTATGATTTTGATAAGGTGCAATATCATTCCTTTATCAGAGAAAGACACTTGAATGTGCAGAGTATAAACGGAGAGTGGAACGACACGATGCTACGTTATGTCGATGAAAATCATTATCTGGTTGCGGAACAGATGAAGACTTACTTGCATCCGAAGTATTCCTGTGTGGAGACACAAGAACTACAAAAGCAAAGCGAGAAATGGAGTCCGTTTGTTATCATGGATGATGAGCAGGATGAATATGCAATAGCAACTATGATGCTTGATATGAAGGAATATATTTCGAATGGTGTTGAAATTTACCCGATGGCAGAGGCTTTGGAAGATGCATATCTCTGGTTATTATTTCGGGAAGCAATTAAACATCCGAACGAAAAGATTGTACCGGAAACAATGCCATGGCAGTAAGGAGCATAATAAGATGAACATTTATGAAATCAAACATGGTGCATACTCAGCAAAAATTAATCTGAGTAGAGGGGCCAATTGTATCAGTCTGAGAAACAGTCAGTACAATGCAAACATATTAAGAGAACCGGATTATTCAAAACCACTTGATAATCCATACCTTTATGGCATGCCGATTTTGTTTCCGGTAAATCGAATTTCGGGTGGAAAGTTTGAATTTGAGGGCAGAGAGTATGTATTTCCTGTGAATGAACCGAATACAGGTTGTCATATACATGGAATGGTTCACGAACAAGAATTTCAAATCGTATCTGGTGGAGAAGATTATGTGATTTGCTCTTACAGACCGACAGGTAGAGAGCGGTATTTCGGAGGTCAGCATGAATTTGAAATTATTATCAGTTATTATCTGACAGATGCAGGGCTGGAACAAAGGACAGAAATCAAAAATTTATCTTCAGAAAATATGCCGGTTATGATTGGTTTTCACACTACGTTTCAGATTCCTTTTATGGAGAATCAAAGTGTAAACGACTTGCGGATTTTGGCAGATGTTACAGATTTGATTGAACGGAATATGGATACTTATTTACCAACGGGAAATATTTTAAAACAGGATGAGATTACGAAACAATTTCAGCAAGGAATATTTCCGCCATTTTCACAAGGTATCAGCCGCCATTATAAAAGTGGTGCAAATGGAGAAATGTGTATTCGGGATACCAAAAGAAATCTGAGTGTACGATATGACAATAGCGCAAACATGGGATTCAGATTGTTGTATAATGGAAATGCAGATGAGTATATTTGTATGGAACCGCAGAATTGTCTGGTGAACTATATGAATGAAGAGTTTGACAAAGAGTATGCAGGATTTGAATATCTGTCACCTAGAAAATCGAAAATTTACATATCTAAAATTTCAATCACTAAAGACTTATAGGAGATTTGACCAAAATAAGGCGTTGCTTTCAATGTGTGAAGCAACGCCTTGTTTAATTAGGATAATTACTTGCTAAAATATATCATTTGTTACAATACTCTCGCTTTTAGTAGTAGTTTGTCCTGCAAAAGCAGCATCTGCAAGTGCAGTATAACGCTTAATTACCTCGATTTCTGCAGGATCATATGGAAAACGTCCTCCTGGGCGGAACAGGTCATGCTGCCATTTTGTAAAATCATACCATTTTACAGCCTCATAGCCACCTTTCTCATAATCTAGCCAGACTCCTTGTGCAGGTTCATTTGTGCCGTTTTTTCCAGCCACAAAACCCCAATTGTAACAACCGATGTGTTCCAAAAAATACAACGGAAAAATCTCTTGCACTCGTTGATTGGAGGTTCGATGAAGCCATTCTGTGTTAATAGCGGGACGATCCAGTTCGCGAAGCTGAAAAAGGAGCTGAATGTTATCATCATATGATGCATAACTATGGAAACTGATAATGTCTGATTGTTCCAGTGCAAACTGTTCGATTTCAGTAGTGGCACAGCAGTTCTTCATCCCTCGCCATACATCGGCACATAATGGTTGAATTGGATTGATTTCGCGTCCAATTTCAAAAAATTTCTTCAAATGAGGAAGGCTTTTTGAGCCACGCCCGTTACCTGGCTCGTTCATCAGATTCCACACACAGACACGTTCATCATTGGCGTATGTAGAAATAATTTCGCGCACCATCTCATAATAATGTGGAACTATCTCCGGATCATCGAGAATGTTGTAGCGTGAGTCAGTACCATGAGCGTACCATGTTTTAAATTCACGTCCGCCGTGAAAACCAGGTTGCCATGGTTGTTCACCGAATACAGCAGGCTCAAAGGTTGGAGTACGAACAGAACACTCATTGGAAAGACAAAGCATAGCTGAAATGCCGTGTTTCCATGCGGCAGCAAGATAGCGGTCAAGGCGTTCCATAAAGCCGTCGTGTTGGTGATACCATACTTCAAATTCGAGTATCAGTCGTATCGAGTTGTAGCCGATAGATTCCATTAAAGCAAATTCTCGTTCCGCAGTTGCCAATTTTTCTTCAAATTTGTATTCTTGCCATTGATCAATGCGGTTCACGCAGTCGCTACTCATATAATTGCATCCGCGAATCCACGGGCGACTGTTGTACCATTCCCAGGCACGTTCTTTTGTCCAAGGTTTCATAGTAATTCACTCCTCTTTTCTTGTTTTGTTTTTCTGCTTTCATTGTATGATAATTCTTTTGCTATGTCTTGTTCGTTATGGTATAATAAACAGACAAAATCTGATATTTTACGGGAGGCATTCTATGTTTGTGCAAGTTGATAATTTTGGAGGTGCTAACGAATTTCGGTGTCGGAAGCATGAAAAGAATTACAATTATCGTTTACATCTGCACCAATTTGCAGAAATGATGCTGGTTCTGGAAGGCGAGATAGAAGTGACAATAGATGGTAGAACAGAAGTTGCAAAAGCCGGTCAATTTGTTTTGATTTTTCCATTTCAATCGCATGCTTTTCATACGCCGATACAATCGGAGGTGTGGAATTGTGTGTTTACGCCATCTATTGTAGCAGATTTTTTTACTACTTATGAAAATGATGTAGGGGCTCAAGCTGTTTTTGACGGTAGTGATTACGCTTTGAATTGTTTTCATGGATTGCTTGTGGATGGTAGTGATATGCGTCTTTATAGCATTAAATCCTGTTTATATGCTGCACTCAGCGATTTTGCTACGCAGATAAAACCAATCAGACGTGTGAAGGATACAAAATTATCAGGGAAGTTGCTGGCATGGCTCATGGAACATGCAACTGAGCCTGTGAAGCTGTCGGATGTGGCTTGTGCGCTTGGCTATGCAGAGAATTATTTGTCGCATCAAATTATAAGATTGTTTGGTATGAATTTTCGCAATCTTGTGGGATGTTTTCGCATCGAGAAGGCAAAGGAATTACTTGTTAAAACGGACAAGACGATATTTCATGTTGCTAATGAATGCGGTTTTGAAAATGATCGTTCCTTTACGCGTATGTTTAAACATATTACTAATCAGACACCTGGACAATATAGAAGTGATTTACGGATGTCACACCGGCGATAATCGCTTTGTATAGAATTATAGCAAATATAAACCACAACATATAGTACACGACCCAATTTAAAACCACATGTATTTGTAAAAATGCAAAAACAATCATTGACAACTCCTTTTTATTCCGTTATGATAAGAGCATAGCTTTTACATGACTGACGGGAATCGCGGAATACCGCGGGGGAGTGTAGAAGAATATTAGCCGACCGTCTGGGCACTTCAGAAAATCTGAAGTGTCCATTTTTTGCGAATAAGCAGAGAAGAATCAAGCATAAAAAGATGGCTTCTTATTCGATATTATTTACATACAGGAGGAAAACAAAATGGAACACAAGAATTGGAATGGTTTTAAAGCTGGTGTGTGGATGGATGAAATCAATGTACGAGACTTCGTTCAGCAGAACTACAAGGAATATACAGGGGATGACAGCTTCTTATCTAGTGCTACACAACGTACAAATGATATGATGAAGAAGGTCAACAGTCTTTTTGCGTTAGAAAGACAATACGGCGGTGTATTGGATATTGATACCACGACAGTATCTTCTTTGACTGCATATGCACCAGGCTATATTGATAAGGAAAATGAGCTGATTGTTGGTTTGCAGACCAATCGTCCATTAAAGAGAGGGGTCAATCCATTTGGTGGCATTCGTATGGCTCGTCAGGCTTGCCAAGCATATGGCTACCAGCTTAGTGATAAAATTGAAAATGAATTTAAATATAGAACGACTCATAACGATGGTGTATTCCGAGCTTACACTGATGAGATGCGAAATGCACGTAAATGTCATGTCATCACAGGTCTTCCGGATGCGTATGGTAGAGGGCGCATTATTGGTGATTATCGTCGTGTAGCACTTTATGGTATTGATAGACTAATCGAAGAAAAGAAAAAAGATAAAAAAGCATTAGAACAGGGTAATTTCAGTGCAGAAGAGGTTCGTTTATCCGAAGAACTTTTCCAGCAGATTACGTTTTTGACCCATATGAAAGAGATGGCAACCATGTATGGTTATGATATCAGCCATCCAGCAGGAAATGCGCGTGAAGCTATACAGTGGACTTACTTTGCATATCTTGCATCTATCAAAGAGCAAAATGGTGCGGCTATGTCCCTTGGTAGGGTGGCAACCTTCTTTGATATTTATATAGAAAGAGATATTGCAGAGGGTATACTTACAGAAGAAACAGCACAGGAGCTTATGGATGATTTTGTTATCAAGCTTCGTATGGCGCGTCATCTTCGTACACCAGAATACAACGAGCTTTTTGGTGGAGACCCAATGTGGATTACCGAGGCAGTCGGTGGTATGGGAGAAGATGGAAGAACTCTGGTAACCAAGAGTTCCTTCCGTATTTTAAATACCCTTTACACACTTGGTTCCTCTCCAGAACCAAACCTGACGGTGCTGTGGTCGACTCGTCTTCCAGAGGGCTTCAAAAAATACTGTGCAAAGGTTTCTAAGGATACAGATTCTATTCAGTATGAAAATGACGACATTATGCGTCCAATCTATGGAGATGACTATGCTATTGCTTGCTGCGTATCCGCTATGAAGGTGGGAAAACAGATGCAGTTCTTCGGAGCTCGCTGCAACTTACCAAAGCTTTTACTTATTGCTCTTAATGGTGGTTATGATACATCCAGCAAGATTCATATCGGACCACAGATGCCAGTAATGGATGTGGAAAAATTAGATTATGAAACAGTGATGGAACGTTACAACATTTATATAGAATGGTTATCCAACCTTTATGTAAATACCATGAATGTCATCCACTATATGCATGATAAATATGCCTATGAAAAAACACAGATGGCATTACATGATACACAGGTGCATCGTTTTATGGCATTTGGCGTAGCGGGCCTTTCTGTAGTAGCAGATTCACTCAGTGCTATCAAATTTGCCGATGTAAAACCAATCAAAGACGAAAACGGATTTATCACAGAGTTTGAAACCATTGGTGATTTTCCTAAATTTGGTAATGATGATGATAGAGTAGACATGATTGCGAAAGAGATGACACACAAGGTGATCACAGAGCTTCGCAAGACCCCAACCTACCGTAATGCAGAACATACGCTTTCTGTTTTAACCATTACTTCAAACGTGATGTATGGAAAGAATACCGCTTCTACTCCAGATGGAAGAAAAGCTGGTGAAGCTTTTGCACCAGGTGCCAATCCAATGCACAACCGTGAAGAAAATGGTGCGATTGCGTCCTTAAGTTCGGTAGCAAAAATTAGCTATGATGATTGCCGCGATGGTGTGTCGAATACCTTTTCAATTACACCGAATGCGTTAGGAAAAACAGAGGAAGAACGTATTGATAATCTGGTAGCAATCTTAGATGGATACTTCTCAAAAAATGCACACCATATCAATGTAAACGTGATGAATCGCGAAACACTGATGAAGGCATATGAAGATCCGGAAAGCTATCCAAACCTTACCATCCGTGTTTCGGGTTATGCAGTAAACTTCAACAAGCTTTCGAAAGAACAGCAGAGAGAGGTTATCAGCCGTACTTTCCATGATAGGGTGTAATGAGCGCAAGCGAGCTTGGAAGAACGTAGCTCTTACAACGAGTGACAAGTGCATTTCGAGGTGAAGTTTATGACATACACATTTTTAGAGCTTCTTGCATATTTTATCCTATACTCTTTTATAGGATGGATCATAGAAGTGAGTATTATTGCAATTAAGGACAGACGTTTTAGAAACAGAGGATTTGTTAATCTGCCATTTTGTATTATGTATGGTATGATGATGGATATTCTGATTGTTTTTTGGCCGAATCTAACCAATCATCCAATATTTAAGTTTGTAGCTACCTTTGTAGTGTTTGTAACGATTCAAGCTATAGCCGAATTCGTCACAAGCAGAATATGTAGACGTATGCTTTTGACATATGAAGATATTACGCCATATAATGGGCAATGGATGAATCTGGTGGTTGCAGTGCTATTTTCTATCGGATTATGGGGACTTGTAGAGCTGCTGCATCCATTCGTATATATGTTGATACATATTCTTCCAGAAATGGTTATAAAAATTATTTGTGGAATTGTTGGTGGTGTATTATTTTTGGATTTTTTGCTTACACTTTATATCATGGGTAGAAATCGCGGAAATCGAAAAGTAAGTGAATATCAACAAAAAGAACAGGAATACCAAAGTAATTTAAATGGTAGGATTTATGAGAGAATTTGGAGACGTTTGGATAAAGCATACCCAAATATTGAGGATGCACCAGAGACAGAGGGGCAATATGTCTTTGCTAAAGGTATCTGTCTAGACAAAATTATATGGGTATTTTTAGTATCTTCTTTACTGGGGGATTTAATTGAAACACTCTATTGTTGGGCTGTTGGTGGAGAGTGGATGAGCCGTTCTAGTGTGTTATATGGCCCTTTTAGTATCGTATGGGGACTTGGGGCTGTTGTATTGACGATTGTTTTATCAAGATTTGCAGATAAGCCGGACCGCTATGTTTTTCTCATCGGTGCGATCATCGGTGGTGTATATGAATATGCATGTAGCTTGTTTACAGAGATTTTTTTGGGAACAGTGTTCTGGGATTATAGCTGGATGCCATTTAATATTGGTGGTAGAACCAATTTGCTCTATATGGCTTTCTGGGGAGTTTTGTCCGTTGGCTGGATTAAATTCTGCTATCCAAAAATGAGTAATTTGATAGAAAAGCTTCCGGCACTACAGGGTAAGGTCATTACTGGGGTATTAGTCATATTTATGATATGTAATGCATTTATTTCCGCCATAGCTATGGTGCGCTATATAGAAAGAAAAGATGATATTCCGGCAGAAACTGCCATGGAGACTTTTCTAGATACCAATTACCAGGATGAGCTTATTGAAAAGGTATGGCCCAACATGGTTATAACAGAATAAAACAAGAGAAAATTAAAGTGCAGTATCATTACTGATACTGCACTTTCTTTTTGAAAATTACTTCATAATATTTCAGTATTGTATCTAACGGTACCGCAATGGTTTCCGTATATGTAATATAATCGGTATAACCTCTTATCATGCCTATCAGATGCCCATATCCGTCGAATAAAGCAGAACCTGAGCTTCCAGATACAGGGGTTATAGATACAATCATGGAATTAATGTTCTTATATGTATTCCAGCTGCGCACGGCTACCTTTTCTATGATGCGTCCAGAACTGGTTTCCCAGACCTTTCCATCCGTGTCAATGCAATTATATCCAATAGTAATTCCGCAGGTGTTCGATAGGCTGTTCCAATAGCTCTCATCGATGTGAACGGTACGCAGGGTAGCGACATAGTCTGCAGCCAAAGATGTGGTATTTGTATTTCCATCTATAGGAATACGGATAAATGCGATGTCCTCTTCTTTATTCGCAGCTACGACAGCACCATTACAGGTAGTTCCATCGTGAAAGGTAATATCTGGTGTCATATCATCCGTTATTACGTGCTCGTTGGTTGTGATGGTGACAAATGCATCATCAATGGAAATAATAAATCCGCTGCCCAGAGTCTTTAGCGCATCGTTTTCTACATTGACAATGGATGGGAGCATGGCGTTTTGAATTAGGGAAATATCCTCAGCTTCGTAATAGCCACTGTCATAGAGATTGTGTGCACCGATAATTATATCTCTATTTGGATTGAGCTGATGCGTATTGATAAGCTCCTGCAAATCTTCTTGGCTTGTCACATGGACAGTGGATTGGACACTGGTTTTTAAACCATAGCTATCGGTAGCAGTAAATGTGACTACATAATTTCCAGCTTCATCCGTGTGTAGCTGTGAGGTATCAATTTTCACATCGGAAGCATCCAGCTCTTCATCTATAAAATCCCATGCTGTGAGATAGTCTTCAAAAAGAATTTCATGGGCAATCGCCATATAATAATCCGAGGCAGCTTCAACAATAGGCGGTTGCTCTACCTTTAATGTAAGAGTAATCTCACTGCTGTTATGAAAGATGTCCTTTACCGATATGCTTAAGGTATATATACCGCCATAGTCAAACTGGAATTCTTCGGCATACATTTCCAGTCCTTTTTTATAGGCATCGCGCATTTCTGCAGTTTGTTCATCTGGTAGCCCCGTATAGAAATGGCTGGAAGCTATGCGTGTAAAGGCTATGCTGTCTATTTGGCTATGGTCTTTAATATCTAAGCCTAAACTATTGACAGAGACAATCTCGCCAGGGGTAACTGTTTTGTTTTTGACATTGCAGGTTACTACAGGTGCTGTAGTATCAGTCACGTTTGCATAGCAAGTGTATTTTTGAAAACCGTGATAAATATAAATTGGATATCTGCCTACCTGCTTTTTCTTTAGTGCAGAGGTATCTACGAGAGACAATGACACGCACCAGTCCTCACCTGTTAGGTAAGAGGTAGGATTGGTCTGAGCAGCAGTTCCCAATTCTAGATGTATTTCGGTTTGTCTTTGTTTTACTTCAAAATACGGAGATTGCATAAACAGCACAACTCCCAATAGAAGCAGACCAAAAACGCCAAACAGCATGAGCATAATTTTAAAGATTTTCTTAGAGCTTCTTTTTGCCATGGATGCTCCTTCCACTTGTTTTATTGTTTTGTCACAAAAATTGCTCCATAAGCCCCAGGTCCTACATGGCATCCAATTGTTGCCCCGAGTTGAAGTCTTTTTGTGATATGAACACCGGCTTCAGCTAACTTTTCTTCCAGCTTTTCGGTGTTTTCCTCCCCGATCGCATAGATAGAATAAATAGGGAAGGCGGTATCGATTTCCTTTGCGGAAATCATTTTTGTGAGAGTTGCGAGGGCTTTGTTGCGTCCTAGACATTTGCCGGGTACGCCGATTTTTCCTTCTTGTGTTACAGTAATGATGGGTTTTAAGTTTGCAAGTTCACCTACAGCTGCAGTCGCTTTATTTAAACGACCACCTTTATAGAGGTATTCTAAGGTATCTACAGCTGCGTAAATCACTACGCGAGATTTAAAACTCTCTAACTCTGCTGCAATAGTAGCAGCGTCATTTCCTTCTTCTCTTAATTTGCAAGCGTATTCTGCCATAATTCGAATTGCACGTGTAGCAGAAAGTGTATCTACGAGATAGATTTTATCATAGTCGGCCATGCTTTTTGCAAGGGTCGCGCTTTGGAATGTTCCACTAAGTGCAGAGGAAAGAGAAAGATAGATAATAGAATCTCCTTTTTCTTTTGCATCTTCAAAAATATCTAGAAAATCTTGTGGAGAAGGCTGGGATGTCATTGGAAATTCATCACTACTAGTAAGCATTTCATAAAATGTATCCTTTGTGATGTCAATGCCATCGCGGAAGCTTTTTCCATCCATTGTGATTGTAATTGGAACAAGTTCCATGTTAAGTGCGTTTAATTCCTCAGCTGAGTAATCAGCGGAAGAGTCTAATATAATTCGAATCAAATCTATTTCCTCCTAATTCAGTATATGAATGACTATTTGAAAAAATTAAGATGGTGTAAAGTGCATCTATAGTATCATATCAAATAGTAAAAGCTGCCACGCCTTGTGTGGCAGCTTTTAGATACCAAAGTGTGGTATATTACTTGTTGTGAATTTCACTATGGAGCTCTTGTAAAGATTTTACTTCAGAGTTGCCATTTTCTTTGATATAACGAATTCCTTCTGCAGTAGCTTTTGCGGCTGCCATAGTGGTCATATAAGGAATTTTACCCTTGATTGCAGCTTTACGCAAGTAGCTATCGTCATGCACGCTTTCTTTTCCGGCAGGAGAGTTGATAATCAACTGGAAGTCGCCGTTGGTGATAGCATCTAATGTGTTTGGACGACCGCCTTCGCTCAGCTTCTTAATCTTCTTCGCAGGGATACCAGCTTCCGTAATCAGTTTATGAGTCGTACCTGTTGCGACGATATCAAATCCAACTTCATGGAAGGCTTTTGCTACATCTACAACTTCAGCCTTATCGTTGTTGTTTACAGAAATCAGAACAGTTCCTTCTGTTGGTAGCTTAGACTGTGTAGCTTCCTGAGCCTTGAAGAAGGCTTCACCATAGGATGGTGATAATCCTAAAACTTCACCTGTAGAACGCATTTCTGGTCCAAGTACTGGGTCAACCTCCTGGAACATGTTGAATGGGAATACCGCTTCTTTTACTCCGTAATTAGGGATTTCCTGTTCCTTGAGTGCTGGAACTGGAGAAGGGTTTCCAGTAAGTTCTGAAGTGATGATTTCTGTTGCAAGTGGTACCATGCGGATATTGCATACCTTAGATACCAATGGAACAGTACGAGAAGCTCTTGGGTTTGCTTCTAATACATATACGGTATCGTTTTCAATTGCGTACTGCATGTTCATAAGGCCCTTAACGCCCATTTCTTCTGCTATTTTACGTGTATATTCTTTAATCGTTTTTACATTTTCTTCTGAAATGTGAACAGATGGAAGTACACAAGCGGAGTCACCTGAGTGAACACCAGCAAGCTCAATGTGTTCCATAACAGCTGGTACAAATGCGAGTGTTCCATCGCTGATAGCGTCTGCTTCACATTCTAAAGCGTGATTTAAGAATCTATCGATAAGAATTGGTCTGTCAGGTGTCACACCAACAGCTGCGGCCATGTAGCCCTTTAAGCTTACTTCATCGTATACAACTTCCATTCCACGTCCACCTAATACATAAGAAGGACGAACCATTACTGGGTAACCAATGCGGTCAGCAATTTCTTTTGCTTCTTCAAAGTTTACAGCCATGCCTGATTCTGGCATTGGAATCTCGAGCTTGTCCATCATGGCACGGAAAAGATCACGATCTTCTGCAAGGTCAATAACTGCAGGAGAAGTACCAAGAATTTTCACGCCGTTTTTCTCAAGATCAGCTGCAAGATTCAGTGGAGTCTGTCCACCAAATTGAGCAATGACACCAAGCGGTTTTTCTTTCTTGTAGATGCTTAAGACATCTTCCAGTGTAAGTGGTTCAAAGTATAATTTATCCGATGTATCGTAGTCTGTAGATACTGTCTCTGGGTTACAGTTTACGATAATGGTTTCAAAACCTAGCTTCTTAAGAGCAAGTGCAGCATGTACGCAGCAGTAGTCGAATTCGATACCCTGACCAATACGGTTTGGACCACCGCCAAGAATCATAATTTTCTTGTTATCAGAAGCTACGGTTTTGTCATCTGCATTGTAGGTGCTATAGTAGTAAGCCTTATCTTCGGTACCGCTTACGTGAACACCTTCCCAAGCTTCTTCCACGCCAAGTGCAATACGTTTGTTTCTGACATCATCCTCAGAGATTTCAAGAATCTGGCTTAAATATTTATCAGAAAAACCGTTTTTCTTAGCAGAGATAAGAGCTTCATCGGCTGGAAGAGAGCCTTTGTTTCTTGCAAGAGCTTCTTCTTCCTCTACTAATTCTTTCATCTGTTCGATGAAGTAGTGTTTTACCTTTGTGATGTCGTGAATTTCATCTACAGTAGCACCAGCTCTTAACGCTTCATACATAATGAAATGGCGTTCGCTGGATGGAGTGATTAACATATGAAGAAGTTCTTCTTTTGAAAGTGTATCAAAGTTCTTTGCATGTCCTAAGCCATAACGTCCTGTTTCGAGGCTTCGGATGGCTTTCTGGAATGCTTCTTTATAGGTTTTACCGATACTCATTACTTCACCTACGGCGCGCATCTGAGTACCAAGCTTATCTTCAACGCCTTTGAATTTTTCAAATGCCCAACGAGCAAATTTAATTACTACATAATCTCCGTCTGGAACATATTTATCCAAGGTGCCATATTTGCCACATGGAATATCGGAAAGGTTCAATCCACATGCAAGCATTGCAGATACTAAAGCGATTGGGAAACCAGTAGCTTTAGAAGCAAGAGCTGAAGAACGAGAAGTACGTGGGTTGATTTCGATAACAATGATTCGGTCAGAGACTGGATCATGCGCGAACTGTACGTTGGTACCACCAATAACTTCTACAGATTCTACGATAGCAAATGCCTGTGCTTTTAATCTGTCCTGTACTTCCTGAGAGATAGTAAGCATAGGAGCGGAACAGAAAGAGTCACCAGTGTGAACACCAAGTGGGTCAATGTTCTCAATGAAGCAAACAGTAATCATGTTTCCAGCTGCATCACGAACAACTTCAACCTCCAATTCTTCCCAGCCAAGAATAGATTCTTCTACAAGAACCTGTCCTACTAAGCTGGCCTGAATACCACGGGCACATACTACTTTAAGTTCTTCTTTATTATATACAAGTCCACCACCGGCACCACCCATGGTGTATGCTGGACGAAGAACGACTGGATATCCTAACTTATCAGCGATTGCAAGTGCTTCATCTACTGAGTAAGCAACTTCGCTTCTAGCCATTTCGATACCAAGCTTGTCCATAGCTTTCTTAAATTCAATACGGTCTTCACCACGTTCGATAGCGTCCACCTGAACACCAATTACTTGAACGTTATATTTTGCTAAAACGCCTGCCTGATTCAGTTCAGAACAAAGGTTAAGTGCTGACTGTCCACCAAGGTTTGGAAGAAGTGCATCTGGACGTTCCTTTGCGATAATCTGTTCTAAACGTTCTACGTTAAGAGGCTCAATGTATGTTACATCAGCAGTTTCAGGGTCTGTCATGATGGTAGCTGGGTTTGAATTTACCAGTACAATTTCATAACCTAAGCTACGAAGGGCTTTACAAGCCTGTGTACCAGAGTAGTCAAACTCACAAGCCTGTCCGATAATAATTGGACCAGAACCGATGATGAGAATTTTATTAATGTCTGTTCTTTTTGGCATAGAAAAGAATCCTCCTTTTTACTCTTTTATCTATTATATATATTTTTTGAAAAATCACAAGATAAAATTAATTTCCAAATCGAATAATGTAGGAAGTGTTAAATTTTTCACCTGCTTCTAAGGAATTGTCGTAAGCACGAGCTTTTAATGTACCTTCGAAATCCACACTATCGCATCTGCCATACCAAGGTTCAATACAAAGGAATGGGGCATTTTTGCCTTCCGGAGACCAAAGGGCAAATAATGGCATATCAAAAAGCAGAGTGACGATACGACTGCCATCTGGGTCTTCTAAACCGATTTCGCCAGTCTGGTTGCCTTCTACGATATATGTACAGCGGTCAAAAAAATCTGGAGTGATAGTAGCACGATGGTTTTCCAATGGCAGTACTAAATCTTCGTTCAATGCAAGACCTGTTTCAAGGTCATTTCCATAGTGGTGAAGTTCATCGATGCCTGCAAAATATAGCTTGTATCCTGTTTTTGAATCTTCGCCATGAATTGGACAATTGAATGCTGGATGAGCACCAATATTAAAGTGCATGTGCTTGTTTACAGAGTGGTTACTCACTTCCCATAATACCTTCAGTTCATTGTCCTTTAATTCATAACCGATACTTAAAACAAAAGAGAATGGGAAATTATGTAAGGTTTCCTCGCTGGTAACTAGCTTAAACCAAATGGAAGTATCTGTTTTGGAAAGCATTTGGTGTTCCATATCTCTTGCAAAGCCATGTTGATTCATGTTGTAGGTTTTTCCTTCATGAAGGAAGGAGTTGTTTTTTAATTTACCTACAAAAGGAAAGAGTATCGGCGAAGTGCGTCCCCAAAATGCAGGGTCAGCCTGCCACATATATTCCTGACCTGTAGATTTGTCTTTGACGGATTTCAGTTCAGCTCCTAACGAGTCGATTTCTACACGTAATTTTTCATTTTCTAAAACATATTTCATAGTTATCCTCCCAGATTTGCATACGCTTTTTTAAACGCAAAAAAACACTCTTATGAGTAGTATATCATATTCTGAGCAAAATACTGTAATTTTTTTTGAAAAAATGTATAATTATTATGTAGAAAATCTTGAGGTGAGAAAAATGCAATATGATGATAATTTTTTTACTTATTTAAAATGGAGAGGTGACCTGACGATAAAGGAGCAGCCGTTCAATGAAGTGGATGCACTTATTTTGAGTGAGCTGGTGTATATCCATTTTGAAAATATTGTAGCGGGTATAGGAGAAGAGCATCTTATATCTATCCGTGATGCAAATGCAAAATACGAAAAATCCCATCAGAAAGAAATGATGTTTTATAAACAGAAGGAGGAGCTGTTTGAGGTACTGGCAAATTGTCCGCGATTTGCAGACATGACTCTGTCTAATTATGTCAGTACACTGGATGTTGCCCAGCAGCACCAATTTGCCGCAATGCATGTCAATATTGCACCAAACCTTACATTTATTGTATTCCGAGGAACGGACGGTACGGTGACGGGCTGGCGTGAGGATTTTAACATGAGCTATATGATGCCTGTCCCTGCGCAGCAGTCTGCAGTAGATTATGTGAATCAAACCATGAAAGGCTTGTTCAAAAAATACTGGTTTGGAGGTCATTCCAAGGGAGGTAATCTGGCTATTTATTCTGCGGTGTTCTGTAATCCGAAAAATCAGAAGAAAATCGTAAAGGTCTACAGCTTTGATGGTCCGGGCTTCAATCGTAACATGGTCAATGACGCCGCATACAAGGCGATAGAGGACCGCATATGTGCCTTTGTACCAGTAGCTTCGATTGTAGGAATGCTTATGGAACATGAAGAGGATTATAAGGTTGTAGAGAGTTGCGAGTTTCCGCTGATGCAGCATGAAGGTTTTTCCTGGCAGGTGTTTCGTGATGAGTTTGTGCTGGCCGATGAACTCAATCCATTTAGCAAGAAATTTAGTGTTTCCTTAAAAAGCTGGCTGGCGGAAATGAGTACAGAGGAACGAAAATCCCTGGTAGATGCATTTTTTGATGTATTTGAAAATGCCAGAATTCAAAATTTTATGGAAATAACAGAAATTGACGTAAAGACAGCGGCTAAGCTTTTAAAGGGTGTGGCGAAGGTGCCGCAAGAACAACGTGAAGCAGTAGGAAAACTCATAAAACTACTCATTGATGAAAAGCCCAACAAGTAGTTTTATGAAAAGAATGAAAATTAATTTATATATTTCCGCAATCGAAATCTGCGAATAGGTTTGATGATAAGTTCATGCCAGATAGCGGGATGGAACATAATCAAGAGTGGAAATAACTCAAGTCGTCCAGCCAGCATATCAAAAATAAATACCCATTTTGAAAGGTTTGTAAAGTGCGCGAAGTTTTGGGTCGGACCTACCAGTGAAAGACCTGGTCCGATATTATTCAGAGTGGTGGTTACTGCGGTAAAATTAGTAACCAGATCCTTTTCTTCCAATGCTACCAGTATAATGGAAATGACAAAAATAGCAAAGAAGGTAATCATATAAACACTGACAGAACGGATGACACTAGGTTCTACTTCTTTTTCATCCATGGTAATCTGCTTTACAGAGCGTGGATGTATATAGGAATGAAGCTCTTTTAAAATTGCTTTTCCTATAATGACAAAGCGGGATACCTTAATGCCGCCGCCGGTGCTGCCGGCACAAGCGCCTATGAACATCAAAAGTACCAGTATGGTTTTGCTAAAACCAGGCCACAAATCAAAGTCGGTGGTTGCAAAGCCTGTGGATGAAATAATGGAAGCGACTTGAAATGCGGCGTGGGTAACGGACTCAAATATGCTGTCGAACATATTGTAAATGTCAATCGTAATCAACGCAATCGCGGATAATATAATCAGCAAAAAGGCTCTGACTTCTTCCATTTTGAAGGCCTTGAATGCTTGACCAAATACTATCAGGTAATACGCATTGAAATTGATGCCAAATAAAATCATGAATATAGTAACAATCCATTGAACAGCTACAGAGTAGTCTGCCATGTTACTATTTAAAACACCGAAACCACCGGTTCCAGCTGTGCCGATAGAGATACATAGTGCATCAAAACAAGGCATTCTTACAATTAATAATGCTACAAATTGAAGTATGGTTAGAACTAAATAAATCAAATATAAAATGCGGGCAGTATAACGAAGCTTTGGAACGAGTTTCCCAACAGAGGGTCCAGGGCTTTCAGCGCGCATTAGGTTAAAGTGGGAAGCACCGCTCATAGGTACTACTGCCAGTAGGAAAACCAATACCCCCATACCACCAATCCAGTGAGTGAAGCTGCGCCAAAACAAAGAGGTGTGACTCAGCGCCTCTACATCCGTCAAAATACTTGCACCTGTTGTTGTGAAACCAGATACGGTTTCAAACATGGCATCGGTAAAGTGAGGAATTTCACCTGTAAATATAAAAGGTAGGGCTCCAAAGAAGCTTAGGGCTACCCAGCTTAGTACGGTAGTGATACAAGCCTCTTTTAAGTAAAATACAGTATCTTTTGCCTTTTTCATCGTAAGAAGGAGTCCAACAAGCAGGCAAAGAATACCCATTCCTAAGTAAACCAGTCCTTGTTTTTCCTGATAAATAAGGGAAATTACGCAGGGAAGTAGCAAAAATAGTCCCTCCAATTTCGTAATATGTCCCAGGATATAGCGAATAATGGATGTGTTCATATGTTTCCTCCTAGGCCAAAATATCAGTTAAGTCATGAAAACCTGTGTGTGTGGTTACAATCATTACCTCGTCGCCTACCTGAATCATATCCTGACCAGTAGGGATGAAGATACGGCCTTTTCGACTAATGAAGCATACCAGCAGGTTGTCCTTTAATTGCAACTCCAACAAGGTCTTGTTGGTAACTACAGATTCTTCTCTAACATGGAATTCAATCGCTTCTACCCGGTTGTCAGACCAGTGATGAAGGGTTTCTATATTGCTATTTCTGGATTCTTCTTTCGCACGTACATAGGCAAGAATTTTTTCGGAAGTGATATATTTTGGATAAATTACACTACCTAAATCTAATTGCGAAATGACGTTCTTAAAGGTGATACGATTGATTTTGGTAATTATCTTCGCATGAGAAACCTGCTTTGCATGAAGCGTTAGCATAATGTTTTCCTCATCAATTCCAGTAAGCGGAACAAAGGATTCTGTAGTTTCTAGGCCTTCTTCACGAAGTAAGGCTTCATTGGTTCCATCACCGTTGATAATAATAGCCCCTGGAAGTAAGGTGCTCAATTCTTCACAACGCTGAAAATCACTTTCGATAATTTTCACCTCGATACCGGCACGGAGTAGCTGGTCCGCCAGATAGTAGGCTGCCTTACCACCACCTACAATCATAGTGTCATTCACGCGATGTGTATCAAAGCCGATTTCCTTGAAGAAGCGAACGCAGTTTTTGCGTGTGCCAATAAAGGATACAATATCCCCGCTGTTCAATTCAAAATTACCAGATGGGATATAAACCTCGTTGTCACGCTTTACCGCGCAAATCAATATATTGTGTCGGATGTGCTTACCCATATCCATAATTTTAACTTTATCTAATATGTTGCCCTCTGGAAGCTTGAATTTGACAAGCTCAGCCTGATCATGAGCAAAAGAGTTTACTTCTAATGCACCTGGAAGGTATAAAATACGCGCGACTTCCTTAGCGGCTTCTAATTCTGGGTTGATGATACGGGCAAGTCCTAGCTTTTCACGAAGGTATCCGATATCATCGTTATAGTCTGGAGTACGTACTCTGGCGATAGCAGAACAGTCTGTAATTTGTTTTGCAACGGTACAGCATAAAAGATTTAATTCGTCAGAGTGCGTTACTGCAATAACCAAATCTGTGTCTTTGATACCTGCCTCTTTTTGCACGCTGAAGCTGGCTCCATTTCCGCATATTCCCATGACATCATATAAATTAACCATATCCTGAATTCGATTTGAATTCTTATCGATAACTGTAATATCGTGTCCCTCAAGACATAGCTGATCCACCAAGGTGCGACCAACCTTTCCACAGCCGATAATCAAAATTTTAAGACGATGTTTTATGGATTTATCAATCCCTAACATAAGTTACCTCCATATTTTGCACAGAGCCTGCGCTCTGAGGATGATAAAGATAGGTAGATTATAGCACATCTTAGCATTTCGTACAAAATAATTTTAATTTTTTTGTGGGAATTGACAATCGACATTTTTCTACTAGATATTGTATAATGGGACTCGGTTGAGAACTAAACATTGTGATAATAAGCAAAGAACAAAGGAGAATGTTATGTCAAGAGAAGTGTTAGACGATGTTATGATTAAAGGGGCTTGCCAAGGAAAGGCAGATGCAGTAGTAAAATGTCAGTGTAATATTGAGAATGCTCCGGTTCGATGCGAACAGGCTGAAAATTGTATGTTTTATTCTTACTATAAATGTAGTAAACAGTGGAAACGTTTAGCATAAAATAGAAAATAACTTCTACTTAATTTGATTAGGTAGAAGTTTTTTATTGACGAAACATAGGGCTTAGCAGTATAATGTCGCGTATATTAGTCGAAAAATAGACAAATCAAGGAGCAATGAAGATGGTAAAGGTAGTAAAATTTGGTGGAAGTTCTCTTGCCAGTGCAGAGCAGTTTGCAAAAGTAGGGAATATTATTCGTTCCGATGTATCACGTAAATTTGTAGTTCCAAGTGCACCTGGAAAGAGAAATGCAAAAGATACAAAGGTGACAGATATGCTGTATGAATGCTATGCGTTAGCAGATGCAGATAAGGATTTTAGAATTCCATTGATGAAAATAAAGGAACGCTATGATGCTATTGTTAATGGATTGAATTTAAACCTTTCTTTAGAAGAAGAATTCAAAATCATTACTACCAATTTTAAGAATAAAGCAGGTGTAGATTATGCTGCATCGCGTGGCGAGTATCTGAATGGTATTATCATGGCGCATTATCTTGGATATAAATTTGTGGATGCCGCAGAAGTTATTTTTTTCGAAGAAGATGGTTCTTTTGATGCAGAAAAAACACAGAAGGTGCTCTCTAAACGCTTAGATGGTATGGATAATGCCGTAGTTCCTGGTTTCTATGGTTCTAATCCAGATGGAAGTATTCGTACATTCTCTAGAGGTGGTTCCGATATTACAGGTTCCATCGTAGCGAAAGCGTGTAAAGCCAGTATATATGAAAACTGGACAGACGTCTCAGGCTGTCTCGTCGCAGATCCAAGAATTGTAAAGGATCCAAAGCCAATTAAAGTGATTACTTATCGTGAGCTTCGCGAATTATCTTACATGGGTGCATCGGTGCTTCATGAAGATGCAGTATTCCCAGTGCGTAAGGCAGGTATTCCGATTAATATACGTAATACCAACGATCCAGAAGCAGAAGGTACCATGATTGTAGATAGCACATGTCAGAAAGCAGATTATACAATTACAGGTATTGCTGGTAAAAAAGGCTTTGTTGCGGTAAGCATTGATAAAGATCAGATGAACTCTGAGGTTGGTTACTGTCGTAAAGCACTTCAGGCATTTGAAGAGAATGGCATTTCTATTGAGCATATGCCATCTGGTATTGATACCATGACCGTATTTGTCCATCAGGCTGAGTTTGAAGGCAAGGAACAGCAGGTGATGAGCTCGCTTAGAAGACTTGCAAACCCAGACTTCACAGAGCTAGAAGCAGATTTGGCATTAATCGCGGTAGTAGGACGTGGTATGAAGTCGCAGAGAGGTACTGCTGGTCGAATTTTCTCAGCTCTATCACATGCGAATATAAACGTTCGAATGATTGACCAGGGTTCTTCCGAATTGAATATTATCATCGGTGTCAGCAATGATGACTTTGAAACTGCCATTAAAGCGATTTATGATATCTTTGTAGTTACTAGATTATAAAACAGTTGAAATCAATATATTAGGAACTGAGTGACGCTTTCTTTCATATTTTATATGGAAGGGAGCGTTTTTTGTATGGATAGGCATATTGTGATTTTAACTATGGATAAAAGACAGGAAAAATTATTCAGACTTTTGGAAGGAAAAAAATGGTATGGAGATTGGGTGGCATATCAGAGTGAGCTTTTAGAAACAGAAAATGTAAAGGAAAAGGTTTATGTATTACCAATACCAATGGCTAGGTTAGCGCAATACCCACAGTTTAAAGAAAAGTTAAAACAAGAATTAATTAAAAATAATACTCTGTATAGGATAAAGGTTTTTGGTGGTGTAATAAATTCTGAATGGAAAGAGTTTTTCGAAGAACAGCACATAGAATACTGGGATTTTTTGGAGCTGCCAGAGGTGGTAGAGGGAAATGCCTGGATTACTGCTGAAGGAACTGTGGCAGAGGTGCTACAGCTAGGACAGTCCTCCATTCGAGGTCAGAGAGTGCTTGTAGCAGGGTACGGATGCTGTGGCTCAAAAATAGCCAAAATCTTTTCTGATTTGGGAGCACAAGTGATTGTGGCTGCCAGACGTGCTAAGGTGCGAGCACAGGCAGAGAAAGATGGATTTATCACAACCGATTTTGAAAGTGGACCAGATTTGATGGAACGTGTGCAAACGGTTATTAATACAGTACCAGCTTTGGTGATTACAGAGGAGTATATTCGGAGATTGCCAAAAGATGCAGTGATTGTAGATATAGCCTCCAGACCTGGCGGAACGGATTTTGATGCTGCAAAAAGGTATGGAATTACAAGCAAACTTGCCTTGGGACTTCCAGGAATATACACGACAACAAGCAGTGCCAGTCTTTTGAAAAATGCAATATCCCAATACGCCCCCTTACAAGATGATGTAAGAGAGGATAGAACATGGATTTTTCAAATTATCATATAGGTTATGGGATTACAGGATCCTTTTGTACTTTTGCACAGAGCCGCAAAGCAGTTATAAAACTTAAGGAAATGGGAGCAGAAATTACACCAATATTTTCTTATCAGACACAGACTACAGATACCCGATTTGGCAGTGCGAAAGATTTTGTAGAAGGCATATGCGATATTACGGATAGCGAAGGAATCAAAACAATCGTACAGGCGGAGCCAATTGGTCCGAACAATTTTTTGGATATTATGGTGATTGCACCCTGTACAGGAAATACCGCTGCGAAATTGTGTAGCGGCATGGTAGATACCCCTGTGCTTATGGCAGCAAAAGCTCATATGCGAAATGGAAAGCCTTTGGTTATCGCGATTTCTACAAATGATGCGCTTGGCATGAATTTCAAAACAATCGGACAGCTTATGAATATGAAAAATATCTATTTTGTCCCATTTGGGCAGGATAATCATAAAGCAAAGCCGAACTCTATGATAGCGAATTTGGAGCTGCTTCCAGATACGATAGAAATGGCTATGAAGGGGAAACAGATTCAGCCGATTATAATATAACGATTTAGCTCACAATTACGTTTTGTTAAATTATACGAAAAGAGTCCCTATCTATGAAATTGCGCACGCTCTCGCTCTTCATCAGGCGTCGCGTTACTAAGTTCATGACGACTACATCGCCATTCACTAAGTAACGACGCCATCTGAACGGCG
>JAZULP010000002.1:0-38462 GCA_045603165.1 Agathobacter sp.
GTCGTTACTTAGTGAATGGCGATGTAGTCGTCATGAACTTAGTAACGCGACGCCTGATGAAGAGCGAGAGCGTGCGCAATTTCATAGATAGGGACTCTTTTCGTATAATTTAACAAAACGTAATTGTAAGCTAAATCGTTAAATATCCTATAATTGCGGCCACTACAGCTACGCAAACACCTGCAATCACATCACTGATGTAGTGCACACCGGATGCTACACGCACTGCAGCCAACACTAAGGAGACGCAAAAGAAAATAATACCTAACCATGACCATGGAGACATGAGTAAAAATGTCATGGCAATCATGGTGGCTGAAAATACATGTCGGCTAGGAAAAGATTTGCCTTTCGTGTCCTTTTTGATAACTGGTGGTGTGTCAAATGCCTCATATGGTCTGGGACGATTGATTAGAGCTCGTCCTACAGACAAAAAAATAAAGCTGATAGCTGGAACCAACAAGGCTTTTCGAAAACTAAAATAGCTACTCTCTCTATGAAAATAAAGATACACAAGAAGCAGTGGATATGCGAAATACATGAATCCCGTACATAATTTATTCACTATATGTATCCCCTTAGCCATTTCAGGGTTATCTCGAAATGGCTGGGTCATTTTAATATAATTTTCTTTTTTCATAAGTGTAAATACCTCTTTTTCACAAATGACAAACTTAAGGTGTTTTAGTTCCATTACCTGCATTATTATTTGTGTTATCTGTATGGTCTGGATTGACATCCATATCATTATTATTTGTATCGGTCATATCTTCTACACCATCTCGAATGGCATCACCTGTATCTTCAATGCTGTCCATAAGATTTTTACCTGCATCCTTTAAGTCATTTGTGCCGTCATTTACTGTATTATCAGTATTGTTGTTGGTGTCATTCATAACACCACCATTGTTCACTTCATCTTCATAAGGTGCCTGTGTGTCATTGTTGCTTCCATTGTTGCCACATGCAGTTGCAAAAATTACTCCTACTGTTAAAATTGTGCATAATGTAAAAATTCGAATTCGTTTCATCATACAATCTCCTTTTCGTTTTTAAAAATAGTATGATACTTCTTATTCCAAATTATGCATAAATAAATTTTTATTTTTTCCAAGTTTTAGCTTCTCAATGGAAGCTCTAATTCTCATATAAGAGATTTTCTAATAAATAGACGAAAAACCTACAGTTGGTTTCCCCTGACTGTAACAATGCCATAATATTCGTAAACACATAGTGACAGAAATTTTCCGGCTGAAATTCTATATTCCAGATAGAATGATTCACTCGCTCATCCTCGCGCAAAATCTGCAAAAATAGCTTCATAGTTTCGTTCATTGGTATTTTCCCTTCCAAATCACGCACCCAGCTTTTGTCGTAAGGAGACATTTTTCCATATAAATAGCTATAGTATTGCTCCAAAAAGCGAGTAAATCCCATACCAAAATGGTATAGCTTACTCTGATCTGAAAAAATATTATTCCAGAATTCCTCTGCCACTGCTGTCACTAAAGCATCTTTATCTGGATAGTAGTTATATACAGAACCAATTGCAATATTACAGGCAGAAGCCAGCTTTCGAATACTTAGCTTATCTACCCCTTCTTTTTTTGCAATCAAAAGTGCCTGTTCTAAAATTTTGTCCGTAGAAGTTACCCTATGATTCATATTTCCCTCAAAAGTTATCCACTTTATCCACATTTTTACCAACAACGTTGTTGAACATAGTTCATCATAACATGCGAGGGTCTTCATTTCAAGAAAAAACCTTGATTTTACAGGAAATCTACTGTTTTTTCATCTTCGAGTCAAATATCAAGGAAGCAATGTAAGAAAAGACTAATGCCGCAGAGATACCCACAGCGGAGGCTTTAAATCCACCCATAAAAATGCCTAAAAATCCATTCTCATCTACGGCTTCCTTCACACCTGTCCAAAGTATATTTCCAAATCCCAAAAGTGGAACATTGGCCCCTGCCCCTGCCCATTCAGAAAACGGCTGGTAAATCCCAAGTGCCCCTAGCACTGCCCCAGAACATACCAGTAATACCATGATTCTTCCTGGCAATAATTTTGTTTTTTCCATTAATATCTGTACCAAAGCACAGATAAGTCCTCCTATTACAAAAGCTTTTATATAATCCATATCAAATATCTCCTTTCCTTATACTGCCTCTATCACTACTCCGTGGGCAATTCCAGGTACAGACTGTCCTTCATTGAAGCTAACAGGAGAAAGCAAGGCTCCTGTCGGTACGAAAAGTATTTTTTTTAGCTTGCCCTCTTGTATTTCCTTTAGATAATGCGCACTTAAGGTGACTGCAGAGCAACCACAGCCAGATCCACCTGCCCCTGTTCCTTGTGTATCTGCGTCATAAATTTTGATACCGCAATCCTCGTGCACTGATGAAATATCATAACCTTTTTCGTTTAAAAGTTTAATCAAGATTTCAGCGCCTACAGTACCTAAATCTCCTGTCACAATTTTGTCATACTCCTTCACTTCGCAACCAAAATCCTGCAAGTTTTGATAAATCAAATCAGCTGCAGCAGGTGCCATTGCCGCCCCCATATTCATAGAGTCCTTGATTCCATAGTCGACAATTTTACCAGTGGTTACTCCTGTAATCCTTGCAAAAGGCTTTACCTGCCACTCCCGCATCCGTTCTTCATTTACCAGTAAAAAGGCACCACTTCCTGTTACTGTCCATGTAGCGGATTTGGGTCTCTGATTGGCATATTCTAATGGAAAACGAAACTGTTTTTCTGCACTGCCAAAATGACTGGAGGTAACTGCTGCCACACAGTTTGCATATCCGGCAGCTACACACATAGATGCCAGACTTAAAGACTCTCCACAGGTGGAACAAGCTCCATATACACCAAAAAGGGGAATTTCGAATTCCTTTAGTCCAAAGGAGGAGGCAATCGTCTGTCCAAGCAAATCCCCTGCATATAGATAACGTACATCTGCTGATTTGCGGTTAATTTTTCCCAAAGTTAGAGAAAGTGCCTCTTTTTGCAATGCGCTTTCTGCTGCTTCCCAGTTCGCCTCCCCAAATTTGTCATCATTTCCAATCACATCAAAGTAAGGACCCAATGGTCCTTCTCCCTCCTTTGTACCTACCACCGAGGCCGTGCTAATAATAAAAGGAGTCTTTGAAAAACAAAGACTCCCGCTTCCTACCTGTTGGTTCATGCTATCTCTCCTTTTCAACATTTCGTTTCATATATGAGATAGTATGTGACTCTTTTTCTATTTTTATCCATAAATGATATGTAGCTTATTTTCCAGGGTAAACCACTACACAATCCACATCATAATTGGCTAACAGCTTGCGACCTTCTAAGCCTGCCAATTCCATCAGGCAAAGAATTTTTACAACCTCTCCACCAAGCTCTTCTACCAATTCTGCGGCAGCTTTGATTGTGCCACCTGTTGCAATTAAATCGTCGATCAATACAATCTTCTGACCTGGTTTTATCGCATCCTTATGGATTTCAATAGTGGCTGTACCATATTCCAAATCATAGGTTTTAGAAATCGTTTCGCAAGGAAGTTTTCCTTCTTTACGAACGAGTACAAATGGTTTCTTTAATAAATATGCCAACGGCATACCAAAAATAAAGCCTCTGGATTCAGTGCCTGCAATGACATCACATTCTACGTTGTCCAAGCGTTTTTTTAATTCATCAATCGCGAGCTGCAAGCCATCTGCATCCTGCAATACACTTGTTACATCGCGAAAAATGATCCCCTCCTCAGGAAAATCCGGAATACTTCTCACATAGTCTTCTACTTTTTTCATAATTGTTATCCTTTCTTTGGTCAAACTTGTTACATTTCTGTCTATCTTATTCGTTTTCTCTATCATCTATAATATGCCCTAATTGGACATGTTTTTCAACAAAATGTTCTTTAGCATAATTCCATAAGTTTTCCGAGCCACGTGGCGTCCTCTCGTTACGTTTCAAAATCTTGGAAACCTCCACCTCATGCTCTACCCAAGCTCTGCCATTTGTCGCATCATTCAAAAGCATAGGCTGAAAATTATCTAAAGCTCTGGCAAATCGTGCCTCTTTGGTTTCTCCCGCTTCAAATTCCTCCCACAAATCTAACATTTCCTCTGCCTGGTCCTCTGGCAAAAGACCAAAGATACGTCTCGCTGCCTTTTCCTCTCGCTCTCTCTGTGTTGATTTTGCCATCTCATCATAAGCATAGGTATCACCTGCATCAATTTCTACCACATCATGAATCAAAATCATACGAATGGTTTTCAGCAAATCGACATCCTCGTTAGCGTGTTCCCCTAGCAGAAATGCCATAATCGCCATATGCCAGGCATGCTCTGCATCATTTTCTTTTCTCTTTTCATCGGATAAATAGGTCTGACGGAAAACCTGCTTTTCCTTATCTATTTCTCGCAAAAAAACTAATTGTTTTTCTAAACGCTCCACATCATATGCACTCGAAGCATTTTTACTTGTGTTCTGTTCTTTCATGAATTACACTCTCTTATTTGATTTTTTGGAAATCCTTCCGCGATACCTCTACCACGTCCTTTACCAACAGTACCTGCCCCTCCACGGTAAAACGAATATCATACCCAGAAAAAGTCATCCCATACACATAGTCAGGCTTTTTATTATAGGCAGCTCTTGGGTCTTGCTGTAACACCTCTTTAGCCGAAACCTGCAAATTCTCCGGTAGGCGTTCCAGTAGCTCTTCTGGAAAAATCACCTGAATGTGGTCTTGCTTATATTTCTCTGCAAAACCGCCCTTTGCCTCTGGATGAGCATCGGTATAAGGAAGATAAGGCTTGATATCATAAATGGGTGTCCCATCCAGTAAATCTGCTCCAGATACTACTAATATTGGACCGCGATTTTTGTCATAATAAATCTCTTCGAGTTTAACAGAAGAAAGTCCAATGGAATTTGGTCGAAAGGGTGCTCTGGTGGCAAATACGCCTTTTCTCACCTTCCCTCCCAATCTCGGCGGCGTTACAGTCAGGGAATAGCTTTTCCGTTTTGCCTTAGAAAATTCCCAAAGCAGCCATATATGAGAAAATTCCTCCAAACCACGTACTGCATCCATGGAACGAAATTCCGGCTCAAATACAATCTCACCCTTTAAGGATGGCACTAGTCCACTTTGTCTTGGAATTCCAAATTTATCTGAAAATTCTGTATGAATTTTGGCAATCACAATCAATGCTTTGTCCATGTAGTCATACCTCGGGATTTACTTTTCTTCTTTCTCAATAGTGTTTTCCACTGTAGTCGATGGCTCGTCCTCGACATTTTCAGCTCTTTCCACGACCTTGCCGGAATCAGCATGTTCTCTTCCTGTCTCCTCGCTCAATGCTTGGTCTAAGCTGGCATTTTGTCCTGACGTCTCCTCACTCAACATCTTATCTGAGGCATTTCGTCTTGTCACATCCTCACGAAGCAGACGATATACCGCAGCGAAAATAGGTACCGCAAGCAGCATACCACCAACACCTAATACACCGCCACCAACTGTGATAGCGGTTAACACCCAGATACCTGGAAGTCCAATAGACTGCCCCACCACTCTTGGATAAATCAGATTGCCTTCCAGCTGCTGAAGAATCACAATAAAAATCAAAAACTGGACTGCCTGAAGTGGTGAAACTGTCAATATCATAATAGCCCCCACAGCAGCACCAATATAAGCACCTGCTATTGGGATTAGGGCAGTAAAGCCAATAAATACACCAATCATAACTGCATACGGAAAACCAAGAAGTGTCATACCAATTACACATAATCCGCCAAGCACAACTGCTTCAATGCACTGTCCTACGATAAAACTGTGAAAGCTATCATCCAGAACCTCTGCTACATAAAAGATTTTATCTGCTATTTTGGGAAGATAGGTACGAACCATCTGCTTAGACTGTGTCCCTAGCTTCTCCTTTTCCAATAATACATAGAGCGAAAAGATGAGTCCAATCACAATATTTACCACTACAGAAACCATCGACGTCACTGCTGTAACAACAGAATCTACGGCTCCACCTACACCACCTAAAATCGTCTTCATCAGCTGCTCTACCTGTGTGGAAACAGATGATATATCAAATCCTTCAAACAGTATTGGAAACATCTTTGCTACTTCTTCTTTTCCAAAGAAATTAATCAAGATCTGCAATGCACCTGGAATCAATCGGATAAATGATGCTATACAGTTAATCAACTCTGGCAACACAAGATTGATTACCAAAGATACAATTCCAATTAAGCTTAGAAACGCCAGTATCAAGCATACAATTCTGCGAATTTTTAAAGCAACCTCTACTTTAATCAGCCTCGTATACCATTTTTCATAAAAAGACATTAGAATATTTATGACATAAGCCATTACGCAACCAACAATCAATGGCAATGCAGCGCCAAAAGCAACAGCAACAACACCTTCCACTTTACCCCAATAACGAATAGCTAAAAACAACAAAAAAACCGCACACAATATCGCGAATATCTTCTTTGTTTCCTGTTTCATTTCTTTCATAATTACCTCTCTTTAAGAGAATTTATAAAAATTTACTTATGCACGTAAATTAACTTCAAATTCCTTCAGTAACTGAGTCTGATAAACTTCATCAAATGTACCAGCTAACAATTTAGGAAATGCTTCATTACGAAGCCTTTCCCAACTATAGCCCTCTCTTCCAACAAGGATTGGATAATACCATACACCATTTTTTATCGCCGCATCCCTGTCTCCCGGTGCATCACCAACCATCAACAGTTTATTTTTTTCATAACCTTTTCTAAGCATTTCTCCGATACAGTATGCCTTGGAACCAGCTTCCTGACAAAGCAACACACGACAGTCATCCTTTAATTCATGCTTTGTCCATTCTGCATCCACTGCTTCTCCATTTGCAGACGATACGGCAACTAAATCCGCAGATTTGCACATTTCATCCATAGTAGCCTTAACATTATCAAATGGTTTATCATCTTCTGGTAAATTGTTGATAGCTCTGTTGGTACGAACACTCCATAGCAATGCTTTTTCTACACATTCACTTGAGCACTTCTGTGAATATGCCAGAAGTGCTGGATTGGACAATTCCACTGCTTCATTTGTCCATAGCACATATTCATCCAAACCCTCAAAGTGGCATCCTCTTTTTTCCATTTCTACTAATGCAAGGGCAAGGCCTTTAAAACGATTAATACCCCTTGTAAGAGAATAGAGATTGATGTTTAACCATAATTTCATGCACTCTTCAAATCTATCTTCCAAACCATAAGTATATATCCACTGTGGACCGAAACACTCTCTATGCTTTACTTCCATCGTATCCATCGCACATCCATCGCTATCGATACAAACTATATATTCACTCTGTTTTACAAAATCGAAATATCCCATTACTCAATCCCTTTCTACAATCTTTTTTGTTCAATTTCTCATAAGTTTCCCCAAGTACCTATATAGATAAATTTTACCATTCCCATTTCTTCTATTCAATAAAAAGTTTTCATTTTTCTTGTATGCAAGACATTGACAACTATTTATTAAAGGCTATAATTGATTTGAAGCTATCAATAAAGCATATTTGATAAGAGGTTGTATACAATGGCATACAAACACACCGCCACTTCTGATGGCGTCTACGCACAAATAAAAAAACAAATCTTGCATCTTGAACTTCCACCGGGCTCTGCTATCAGCGAAATTGATACTGCTGAAAAATATAATATCAGCCGTACTCCTGTCCGTGATGCCTTCAAACGTTTAGAACAGGAAGGACTCTTAGAAATTCGTCCACATATTGGTACCTTTATTTCCCTTATTGATTTAAATGCTATTTCGGATGTATTATACATTCGTGAGGTGTTGGAATTTTCTGTTCTTTCTGATTTATCACAAATATACGACAAATCTCAAGATTTGCGTATTCGACTGATTTTGCAACACCAGAAGGAGCTCTTGGAATCTGATTTAGCAATTGAAGACTTAAGTCGTGCGTTTATCAATAGTGATAACGAATTTCATACTGCCCTTTTCGATGCGGCAGGCAAGAAAAATATTATTCAATTTTTGTATGCCTATAATTCTCAGTATGAACGTTTCCGTACTTTTATAAACTTCAACGGCAAAGAGGATTTACAGAGATTATACGAAAGTCACATAGACATCTGGGAGTGTATTACTTCAAAAAAAATAGATAAATTAAAGAATTGCATCAACCACCATCTCTATGATGGTTTCAGTGCTAGTAGTGACATAATCAGCAAATGTCCTGAATACTTTACTCAAATGCAATAATACTAATAAAAAAGAGGCGATTTTATGAAAATAGGTTTTGATAATGACAAATACTTAAAAATGCAATCAGAGCACATCATGGAGCGTATCTCCAAGTTTGACAACAAGCTCTATTTGGAGTTTGGCGGTAAGCTCTTCGATGATTACCATGCAGCCCGCGTGTTGCCTGGCTTTGCTGCTAACAGCAAATTACAGCTTTTGTTACAGCTTTCTAATCAGGCAGAAATTGTCATGGTTGTAAGTGTAGAAGACATTATCAAGAATAAAATCCGCGAAGACTTAGGTATCACCTATGACGATGACGTAGTCCGTTTGATTGATGCCTTCCGTACCAAGGGATTGTTCGTGGGAAGCGTCGTTTTAACCCGTTATACCGAGCATCATGCTGTATCCCACTTCCAGAAACGTCTGGAATCTCTTGGAGTAAAGGTATATCATCACTTTACCATCCCTGGTTATCCAACTAATGTATCCCAAATTGTCTGCGACGAGGGCTTTGGAAAAAATGATTATATTGAAACTACAAGACCCCTTGTGGTAATTACCGCCCCAGGACCAGGAAGTGGGAAAATGGCAACCTGTCTTTCACAGCTTTACCATGAACATAAGCGTGGTATTCGTGCAGGCTATGCTAAATTTGAAACCTTCCCTATCTGGAACTTATCCTTGGATCATACGGTAAATCTTGCATATGAAGCGGCTACTGCTGACTTAAATGATATCAACATGATTGATCCATACCATTTAAAGGCTTACGGGATTACTACTGTAAACTACAACCGTGATGTAGAAATTTTCCCTGTATTAAATGCGATTTTCATGAAAATCTATGGTACAAGCCCTTATGCTTCACCAACGGATATGGGCGTAAATATGGCAGGAAACTGTATAGTGGATGATGAAGCCTGCCGTGAAGCATCCCGTCAGGAAATTATTCGTAGATACTACAAGGCTTTAGTCGGTGTGGCAGATGGTACACGTACTGAGGAAGAATTAAATAAACTAGAATTGCTAATGCAGAAGGAATCACTTTCTGTTACAGACCGCCATGTAGTGCCACCTGCACGCAGTCGTGCAGCAGCAAATGGTACTGCCGTTGCAGCCATTGAGCTTCATGATGGTCGTATTGTAACTGGAAAAGCCGGAGCACTCTTAGGCTCTAGTGCTGCAGTTCTTATGAATGCATTAAAAACCTTGGCAGAAATACCACACGAGCAGTTAATTCTTTCTCCAGAATCCATTGCTCCAATTCAGGCATTAAAAACTCAGTATTTAGGAAGCAAAAACCCAAGACTCCATACGGACGAGGTATTGATTGCCCTTTCTGCAACTGCTGCCAATAACGAACAGGCTGCCCTTGCATTAGAGCAGTTACCAAAACTTCGCAATTGTCAGGTTCATTCTACTGTAATGATACCTGCCGTAGACCATAAAACATTTAAAAAGCTCATGTGTGATGTAACCTGTGATGCCAAAACAGAATAACGATTTAGCTTACAATTACGTTTTTTAAAATATACGAAAAGAGTCAGTTGATATATATCAACTGACTCTTTTCTTACATATCGACAAATCTATTATTGTAAGTAAGCTCGTTATATTATGGTCTTTGTCCCATTCCACCCTCTAATGTAAGGGTTTCACCTGTCATGTATTTAAAGTCTGGGTTGGCAAGCTGTACACAAACACGACCAATTTCTAATTCTGAATCTCCAAAATGTCCCATTGGTGGTATATGCACATTAGCTTTGAAAGCTTCTGGATAAGCTTTTTCAAAGCCTTCAAGCTGTGCTGTCCAAGCAAGTGGACACACAACGTTTACGTTAATTCCGTCTTTACCCCATTCTGTAGCAGCTACACGTGTGAGACCACGAATACCTTCTTTTGCAGCAGCGTAAGCACACTGTCCAAAGTTACCGAAAAGACCCGCACCAGAAGCAAAGTTGATTACAGAACCCTGTGTTTTTGCAAGGTATGGGTAGCAAGCCTTCATATAGTGGAAGGTTGCATATAAGCCTGAATATACGGCAAGGTCAAACTGTTCTACAGAGTGATCTGCAAGCGTTACACCTGAAGCAGAAGCCTGAGCGTTGTTGATAAGAACATCAATTTGTCCAAATCTCTCGATAGCCTGTTTTACTACATTGGCTACAATCGCTTCATTGTCAGCACCAGCACTCACATCTGCCTGTACTATTAAAACTTCGATACCATAGAGCTTTTCCAACTCTTCTTTTGCATCTTCCAGTTTCTGCATGTTACGTCCTGTAAGAACAAGATTTGCACCTTCTTTTGCGTAAGCTGTTGCAATACCATATCCAATAGAACCACAACGTCCATCCGAAAGAACTGCTCTACCACCGCCTGTGATGATAGCCGTTTTACCTGTTAAATGTCCCATTTTAGCTTCCTCCTAAAAAGTATAATAACAATTTGAAAGTTATAAAATAATACCCCTTAATTGTTAAATAAATAACAACCAAGGACTATTATAACACTATTCCTACAAAATGAAAACACAAAATTGGAAATTTTTAGTCATTTAAACCAAGCAGTTCAATTATTTCATTCTTAGGCATAAAACCAACAGAAGTTTTCACAAGCTTACCATTTTCAAACAGTAAAAGAGTAGGGATACTTGCTACACGATACTGATACGCTAGTTCATTCTGTTCGTCTACATTGACTTTTCCGACCTTAACTTTGCCTTCTAATTCTTCTGACAACTCAGCAACTAGAGGTGAAAGCATCATGCATGGTCCACACCAGCTCGCCCAAAAATCAACCAATACAGGAATATCGCTATTCAACACCTCTGCTTCAAAATTCTCCTTAGTCAAGATTACTTCTGCCATTTTTTATCTCCTTTTCCTTATGCCGCTATCAGCAAGAGCGATTTTTACTTTATACAGATTATTATAACATAAAGCAGACAAAAGAATGTAAGAATTTACAAATTTTAAATATATATCCACGTAGGTTGTTTCTATATGATAAAAATGATATGATAATCGCATATTATTATTTGACTTGAATGAAGGGAACCTTATGTTAGAAAAGAAAAAGACAATGCAAGCCCGTCTACATTTGATAGATGAATATCGTGGCTTCTGGATTATAAATATGATTGCTTACCACGCTATATGGGATTTGGTATATATTTTCGGGAATAATTGGACATGGTTTCAATCGAACTGGGCATTCCTTTGGCAGCAATGTATCTGCTGGAGTTTTATTTTTATATCTGGTTTCTGCTGGCAGATGAGTCGACATAACCTAAAGCAGGGACTTCAAGTATTTTTTGCAGGAGTCTTGATTACGTTAGCCACGATACTGGTAATGCCCGACTCACGGGTGCTATTCGGAGTACTGACACTACTCGGTTCCTCTATGCTTCTTATGATTCCACTAGATGGATTACTGAAAAAGGTACACCCACTGTTGGGAGCAATCATTAGCTTTGTTATTTTCCTCATCGTATATCCAGTAAATGATAGATACTTCGGATTTGGCAAATGGAAACTACTTGACCTGCCAGCTGAGTGGTATGCGAATTTATTTACCACATATCTAGGCTTTACAGAACCCTTGTTTTTTTCTACAGATTACTTCTCTATCCTTCCATGGTTTTTTCTATTTATGGCAGGATACTTTACCTATGGAGTTATGCAAGGATGTGCATATGCAAACAGACTTCTGGCAAAATCCATCTGCCTGCCATTGGGCTGGATAGGAAGGAATTCCTTGCTCATCTATATGCTACATCAGCCAGTAGTATATGGAATTTTATACGTATTATCTACTGCCTTCCATGAAGCCACCCACTAAGGCGACAACCATTATAATTATAATAAAAATTATATTTAAAATTAATTTTTTACGATATTCTTTTTTCATGCATTTCTCCTTCCTCGCTCTCTGCTTTTATTTTTTCCTGTTGCTTCATCTGCGTGGTAAGAGTACTTGTCATAATCGCCACCACCAGCATTACTACTGCCGCCAACAGGTTTACGGGAGTAATCAAATCAATTGCATAATGTGGTGTAGTAAAGGTGAAATTCACCAGTATTACACTGACAAGGGAGGCAAATACGCCCCAAAAATATCCATCTGTCTGTAAGGATACAAAGAATACGCCCAGCACAAATATAGTTGGAACCATAGTCTCTGTTTCAAATTCAAACTGCATATAAAAACTAAGGAAGTAGCTTGCCGTCAATATAAACGCAGTAAAGATAAAATCCTTTATCAATTGCTTATATTTCGTCATGGCTACTTCCTCCATATTCCTTCGATTGTGTTTAAACAAGCTTATGCATCAATCTTAACACGTGCTTGAGCAATATTCAAGACATGGTCACCAATACGTTCGAAATCTGTCAATAGCTCAGAATAAAGTATACAAGCTTCTTCGCTACAAAGTCCCTGTCTCATACGCTCCAAATGGCGTTCACGATAACGATTTGTCATATCATCAATCTGTTGTTCCATAGCAGCAATTTCTGAAAGCCATTCTGCTATATCTTCCTCCTTTTTCATTACCTTTTCGATGGCTTTTTGCGTAATATCACGCATATTTCCAATCTCCTTTTGGGCTCCCTCTGAAAATACGATATTTTTCTTACGAATTGTTTCTAAATATTCACCCACATTCATTGCGTGATCGCCAATGCACTCTACATTTCCCGTAATTACAAAATATTGTTCAATACTGGTAACATTGGCATCACTACTGCTATTTACCAGAATCTTGGAAATATACTGTGAAATGTCTTTATTCAAGGTATCAATCATGCCTTCTGTTTCTTCTGCCTCATATATCAGAACTGGATTATTATCTAAAATAGCATTGAAGCATCTCTCTACATTTGCACCTGCAAGATGAATCATACGTTCCAGCTCCTGACGAAGAATATCCATATGTATAATATCTGCACCAAGATGTGTTCTAGTACGCCCGAACTCTTTGTTGAGAGTACCTAGAATAGATGTTTTTTCCTTGTCTTCTGGTGCATCTGGAAGAATATTTGTAGCTACTTTTGCCAGTAAGGTTCCAAATGGAATCAATAAGCAGGTAGTCGCGATGTTAAAGGTTGTGTGCATATTTGCAAGCTGTGCTGCTGGTCTGTCTGGTGTCCATGAACCAACAATATCTGCAATAGGTAATAGCAAGCAAAGGGTTGTAAATACAATTGTACCGATAATATTGAACATCAAATGAATAATTGTGGTCCTCTTTGCACTTCTGTTTGTTCCGATAGAAGCAAGTACTGCTGTAATACAGGTACCGATGTTCATACCAAATAATACAAATACTGCACTTGAAAATGGAATCAAACCTGATGCTGCTAAGGTCTGCAAAATACCAGCAGATGCAGATGAAGACTAAATAATCGCAGTAATCAATGCACCTACCGCTACACCAATAAAGCGGTTTGCAGTAAGCTTTTCTAAAATACGTTCCATACGGTCTCCGGCTACATTTTCCAAACCATCACTCATCATCTGCATACCGTAAAGGAACAATGCCAGGCCTCCTAGTAGGCCAAATAAGTCTGTTAAATCCATATTTCCTCCTAAATGTAAAAAGATTTTATTTATAATTTATGAATGTCGTTCAAGCATAATTCTGAACCTCATTCCAACCTCATCGTACCTTTGAAATTTTTCTTCGTCAACGCAGTAAAAGCCATCTTTACTGGTTCTTAACCAATGTTTTTATAAAAAAACAACAATGTAAAATCCGTGTAAAATTCTCCTAAGAAAACTTTACACGGATTATACATTTCCTAAATAATTTGAAAAAATTTTAATATCCAATAAATCAATCCCAAACACCAGGAACTGAAAATTCCATATAATATCACCGGCCCAGCAATTCGAAATATCTGACAACCGATACCAAATACCTGTCCCTCTTTTTTGAATTCAATAGCAGAAGAACATACCCCATTGGCAAATCCTGTAATCGGTACCAGTGCACCCGCCCCGCCCCATACCGCAAGAGATGGATATAGATTAAAGCTGGTTAAAACGATACTACAAAAAATGAGTATCAAACTACACCAGGTGGATGCATCCTTTTGCTCCAACCCAAAGCTGTTTATTCCTACATTCACTATAATTTGACCAATCAAGCAGATAAAACCTCCCAACAAAAATGCTTTAAACATATTTGCCCATAGATTATGCGTTGGGGTTATCTGCTTTACATATTCGTTGTATGCTTGGTTTCGCTTCTGTTCTTTTGGCGACAACTGTTCTGGTTTCATACGCGACCCTACCTTTTTAATTAGGTATGTCCAGTTCATTCCAAAATATGCAAATAAAACAAGTCTTTATCCTAACAGATAGTGTTTTTATCACTTATATATGTACCTGCCACAGCTGTGTTTCCGAAGCACCCCACTCAAACAGCTCTTTCATCTGATTATCATAATCCTCCAATGGCTTGTATACCGATACCAGGTGAATCAGATAGGCCTCCCTTTCATCCTTAGGCTCCAAGCTGTCCAGTTTTGGCTCAATATGCTCAAACATCTCAAGTGGCTGCATATCGACATGCAAATCCAAATCAAAAAGCTTTTTCATCAAACCAGCTAAATAATAAAATTCATAATTCCCCAACAGTACGGAAGTTTGCTGGGTACATTTTATAATAATACTTTGTCTTGCTATTGATGTAATCATGTATATTCCTTTCTATGTAGAGTGTAACGCACCTATTTTTAACGATGCGCCACCCAATTTAGTTCCCCATCATAATACCATATCCACACAAAAAATAAAACAAGCTTCCCACCATTTTCCCAAATGCCATAACAATCAGAAGTGGCTCCGCAACATATTCTTTCACCTTTAGTCTACGAAAGAAAATTGGGAAAATATCCAAAATTTCCGCCAATGCAACTGCAATACAGCCTGCAAACATTCCTGCTGAAAGTCCATATATAGTTAAAAGTGTTTTTCCTAACAGTGCAAACAGTAAACGCTTTCTCCAAAAAAACAAAGATAAGACTGTTCCAAACAAAATGCCCTGTATGACTTTGTTTTCAATATAAACGATTTTTTCCTCTAGCTGCGCTTTCTGAATCATTCGTGGGATTACGCGAATAACTAAGAAAAATGCAAAGGTCCCCGCCGCTACACCAACCCCTGCACAGAATCCCATCACAATAAAAATGATAGCATCAGGAAACATCTTCACTATGTCCCTTCTCTTCTGCGGTAGCGATTTTAGTGTTTATCAGGTCTTTGTTATATTTTTTCATCTCTACTTCGATTGGTGTCGGGTCCTTCGAGAGACGTTTTTTACTTAAGTGATTAAAAAAGACTATAATGCCCACTGCCAAGCCAATACTATAAGAAATTTCCAGCTCGGTTATCTTTGGCTTATCCATTCCCGTAAGCTGTGTATAGAATCTGGAAAACACTTCCTCTATTCCAATATCATTATGAAAGGTCATAATGGTAAATGCGGAGCCAAAAAATACAATGATAGATATTAATGCAAGCTTTAACTTTTCAACTATCTTAGATTTTACTGTGCTCTTTTGATATTCAACAATAAAGTCTGCTTCACCACAATTTTGTATCTCTATATTGGGATAATCCTTATGAATTCTCTCTATTACTTTTAGAATAGAGAATACTACCGCATGTTCGTGGTTAAAGCTATATAAATCCATTTGCTTTATAGCACGAAGCATCCCCATATTCGTACATTCTATTTTCAACACATCGCCTAGCGTGACATGCTTGTTATATACAATACACTTTCCTGGAGCCTTGATATATACTGTCTGCTGCATACTCTTCCTCATTTCATTTTTTACAGTATGTGCATTTTATGTTTTTTTATAGAAAATATACCAAAGAAATTTGAGAAAATATTTAACTTGGAAACACTGAAAATGATTGACACTATCTGAATTTGATAATACATTGAATATGTATAAGCTTTAAGGAGAATTGCTATGACTACCACCAAGGAAATATTAGCTTTAGCTGTAGAATTGGCAGATGTTATGCTGCGAAGCGGCGGAGAAATTTATCGTATCGAAGATACTGTAATAAATATTTTAAAAGCACATAATGTAGAAAGCTTTGACGTGTACGTTTTGTCAAACGGTATTTTTGCTAGTGCCAATGAAGATAAAGAGGACTCTTGCAGTATGATTCGTCACGTACCATTGGGTGAGGTAAATCTCGCAAAGATTTCTTATCTCAACCAGATTGCACGTGATTTGTGTAATCACAGCTGTACCATTGATGAAGCTTGGAACGCACTTAAAAAAGCAAAAGCTTTACCAAAATATTCCACTGCAGTTCAGATTCTTTTCTGCGGTCTGGGAAGTGCTTGCTATGCCTTTTTGTTTGGCGGCGGTGTGCTCGACTTTGGATTTGCATTTCTCATCGGTCTTGCAGAGCAGATTGTTTTGATTTCCCTAGCAAAGCACAAGGTTTCTCGCTTTCTACGAAATGTATTTACTAGTGCCTTTGTATCCCTTGGAAGCATTCTGGCACTTTGTACAGGGTTACCTGTGCTACAGGATAAAATCGTAATCGGAGCAATTATGCCACTGGTTCCTGGTATTACCTTTACTACCTCCATACGTGACTTCCATAATGGAGACTATCTGTCTGGAACCATTCACTTGATTGATGCATTACTCACTGCATTATGTATCGCAGTAGGTGTATGCCTCCCATTAGTGGTTTATTCTTATTTCAAAGGAGGTCCATTATTACCATGATGATTTTACAGTTTATTATTTCTACTCTGGCAACTATATCCTTTGCTATCCTATTTACAGCTCCCAAAAAAGAGGTGGTATACTGCGGTATAACTGGTGCAGTTGGCTGGATTGTTTATTATGCACTTACACAACACAGCTTCCATATTGTACTCGCATCTTTAATTGCTACCTTCTGTCTTACAATCTTAGCCAGATGTTTTGCTGTTATACGAAAAAATCCCGTAACCGTGTACCTTTTGCCGGGAATCTTCCCACTGGTACCTGGTGCCGGAATTTATTATACAGCCTACTATTTATTTATTGGAAACACTCAAATGTCTGGAATCAAAGGGTTAGAGACATTGGAAATTGCAGGAGCAATTGTGTTTGGAATTATCTTCGGCTTTGGAATACCGCAGGCATTATTTCATAAACTATCACCACGTAAAATTGATTTAAATGAAGAAAGTTAAGTGACAATAATGCCTGCTAGAGTGCTATACTTCTACGTTATAGTATTCTTGTAGGAATACCTTCTTTGGTATCGGTCTGGAGAAATAATACCCTTGGAAGCTGTGAACTGGATACTGTTTGATAAAATCAATTGTATCCCTATCCTCGATACCTTCCACACAAACACGAACCTTCATATCCTGTGCACAGCTGGTAATTGCTTTTATAATAGACTGGTTTGCGTAATTAACCTTAATATCGCGAACAAATCCACCATCAATCTTCAACGTATCCACCGATAAATCTCCCAGCAAACTCAATGAAGAGTATCCTGTACCAAAGTCGTCAATACTAATACGAATTCCCATCTCCTTCAAGTGATCAATTGTGTATCGCAAATGTTCTTTATCCAACTGACGACAACGCTCTGTCAATTCTAAGCACAAATTCTGTGCTGGGAACCCTGTTTCTTCCAAAATCAGCTCTATAGCATCTAAAAAATCATTTCTTGAAAGCTGGGGATATGCCACATTCACACTCAACATAAAATCTGGCTGCTGTTCCAGAAATGTCTTTGCATCTGTAAAAGAAGTTCGTAAAATCCATTTTCCAAGTTCCCAAAAACGTGGATCATTTTCGAGCCATGGAATAAACTGGGCTGGCGAAACCTCCCCAAAAGGCTCTTCATTCCATCGAAGCAAGGTTTCTGCCCCCAAAACTTTTTCACTATTCGCGTCTACTATCGGCTGATAAACCAGATAGAAGCCATCACACCCATCTATAATAGTATCACGTATTGTTTTCATAAGAAACAGATTGCTCTTCATTTCTGTCAAAGTCTTGGCGTCAAAAAACATCAGTTCACCATGACATTTATGCTTAGATTTCTCTAACGCATACCGAGTACTTATCTGAATGGAATATTCATCATAAGCATCATTATCAACCGCCACACCACCAGAAATACTTACTGCTATTCTTACATTATTCACATATATGTCATGCCTTGCTTGATGTTGAAGCTCTGCATATATTTCACTAATTTCTTTTGTATTGTTGCTTTCAAAACAACATGCAAACTGTACACCATCCATACGAAATACTGGTGAGCGTCCGTTTATAATCTTTTTCAATTTCTTTGCAAACTCACGAAGCACAGAGTTACCAAAATCATAACCATAGACATCATTGATTTCAGAGAAATTATTAATACATAGGAGCAATATAGCCAATTCTTTATTCTCATTCTTTGACTTTTTGACTACATTCCAAAATTCATAAATATTATATAAATCTGTAACCGGATCTATGTTATCCATAACGCTATGATTTTCAATAGTACTAACAAATAAGGGAGCATGCTGCTCATCACCTGGAATCACCCGTCCATACAATGTACATCTTGCATACTTTCCATCAACTTTTTTAATGCGATAATCCTTCGTATGTCCTTCATTTTGTTCGAGATAGAGCATCTGCATATATTCAATGTAGGAATCTCTTTCCTGTGGATGAATACGTTCAAATATTGCTTCGAAAGCGTTTTCCATGTATTCACCTGATAATCCCAAATCCTCTACAGCATTTAATGACCATCGTGAAACGCCTGTATCTACATTCTTAATACAAACGTAGGATCTCTTAAAGCTTTCTGTAATAGCTTCGAAAATCCGATCATCCAACTCTGATTTATCCAATACTTTCCCCGTTTCTTCCCTCTCCATACGTATCCTCAAGTCTCCTTCCCATTGTTAGGCAGACAACGTGTTGCTATAAGCCACACAAATTCTTAGGCTCACTCATGTTGTTTGTTTTATTTTAAACTAAATTTTAGCACACAACACGACAACATTCAACACCTTTTAAAAATGGAAAGGCTTGAAATAAGCATATTGTTTGGATTATAATGGTATAAGGTTTTCAAACAAAGGAGTAAGTAAGATGCCAGAAAATACAACAAAAAAAAAGTCCCTACTGCGCGGATGTCTCAGCTATGTCTTATATGTTTTCATTGTAATAGCTGCAGTATATTTGGTTATAACATATGTGGGACAACGCACTGAAGTGTCTGGTGATTCCATGCTAAACACTCTTCATAATGGCGATAATCTTATTGTAGACAAGTTGAGCTATCGGTTCCGAGAACCAGAACGCTTTGAAGTTATTATTTTTCCTTCTCAATTCGAGGAACATACCTTCTACATTAAGCGAATCATCGGGCTTCCAGGCGAAACTGTACAAATCAAAGAGGGTTACATCTACATCAACTGCGAAAGGTTATATGAATCCTATGGAAACGAAGTAATGCTGGAAGAAACCTATGGTATTGCTGCAGAGCCTATTACTCTCGGTGAAGATGAATATTTCGTACTTGGAGATAATAGAAACAAGAGTCTAGATAGTAGAAGTGAACAAGTGGGAATCGTACATAAGAATGAGTTTATAGGAAAAGCTTGGCTTCGCATCTGGCCTTTCGAGGATTTCGGCATAGTGGAGTAAAGAATAAGGACTGCCGCTTACGCGACAGTCCTTTGTTCTACATCTCTTAATCTACTACTACACCCTTCTGTAACATTACATTTGCGTAAATCGCAGATTCTCCGGTGGCGATAATGCAATACACTTTCTTTGCTTCCTCATAGAATGCAACACGTTCGATATTGCCAATTGCTTCTGCACCACGTGCATCGTGCTTCGTTACGATGTCTTTATAAGTATCCCAGATTGGAGTTTCTACTCTACCCACATCATTTGGCATCAACTGCATCAAATTGACTGGCTGGTCTACATAAGTATCTAATGGGAACACCTGTAAAATTGCATCTAAAATCTCTGGAACCCCATGGCCATCCATGCGGATAACAATGGCATCCTTTCCCATTGATTCAGATGGGAAGTTTCCATCTGCAATAACCAGACGGTCACTATGTCCCATTTCACATAATACTTTTAATAATTCAGGCGATAAAATTTTTGGAATACCTTTTAACATTTTCTATCTCCTTATTTATAAAATGGTCCGTATGTAGCACAAGCTCTATAATCAGCACCTTCTTTATCCATGCCAAATGCATTCCAAGCTGCTGGTCTAAAGATTTTTTCTTCTGGTACGTTGTGCATGCATACTGGAATTCTAAGCATTGCGCACATTGTGATTAAGTCAGCACCGATATGTCCGTAAGAAATTGCACCGTGGTTTGCACCCCAGTTGTTCATTACTTCATAAGCTGTCTTAAATGGGCTTCCTTCTTTGCCATCACATCTTGGAGCAAACCATGTACATGGCCATGTATAGTCTGTTCTCTTCCATAATACATCTGATACATCATCTGGCAAGTTTACTGTCCAACCTTCAGCAATTTGAAGGACTGGTCCCACGCCTTTTACGAGGTTCAAACGAATCATTGTAGCTGGCATTTCTGCTCTTGTTAAGAAACGAGATGAGAAACCGCCACCACGGAAGTATCCATTGTCTGCTGCGTTCCATGTAGTAGCTGCCATTACAGTATCCTGATCTGCTTCTGTCATTTCATACCATGGTTTCATAACAGCATTGCCATCTGCGTCTTTTACTTCACCACATGCGTCAAGACAGCATGCACCTGAGTTAATTAAGTGGATAACACCATCAGCAGCTTTTGCTTTGCCTTCGATTTCATAATCAGTTACTCTCTTAATCGCATCACCACTCCAATATGTACGAACGTCTGCAAACATCTGAGCTCTATTAGTTAAAAGCTTCATGAATAACATACCCATGCCATTTAATACGTCATTTTCTGTAGCAAGGATGTATGGTTCTCTTGCTCCGTTCCAGTCAAAAGAAGTATTTAATACTGCTTCTGCGAAGTCACCATTTGGATAGAAGTCAGTCCACTGTCTCTGTCCCTGGAAACCAGCTGCAATAGCGTTGTGTCCAACTGCTTCTTCTTCACAGCCTGCTGGTAAATTCTTATTTCCATTCATTAAGTCTTTGATGATAACTGCCATCTTAACTACGAATTCGAACTGTTCATCCTTAACTTCATCACTCTTACGTACAGAATCTGGATTCTTATCAAAACCAATGTTGCATTTTTCTTTTGCCCATGCCAATGCTTTCTGATATTCAGCTTCATCATAGATGCCTTCTGACATACGACGAATGATTTCTACTTCATCCACAGATTCTACTCTTAAGCCAAAGTAACTTTCCATGAAATCAGAATCAATGATAGAGCCACCGATACCCATACAGATAGAACCAATCTGTAAGTATGATTTGCCTCTCATAGTTGCAACTGCAACTGCAGCGCGTGCAAAACGGAGTAATTTTTCCTGTACATCTTGTGGAATTGTAGTATCATCCAAATCCTGAACCTCATGTCCATAGATACCAAATGCAGGGAGTCCCTTCTGTGCGTGTGTAGCAAGAACAGATGCAAGATATACTGCACCTGGTCTTTCTGTACCATTGAAGCCCCAAACTGCTTTGATAGTTGTTGGATCCATATCCATGGTCTCAGAACCATAGCACCAGCAAGGTGTTACTGTAAGTGTAACTGCTACACCTTCTCTTCTAAATTTTTCTTCACAAGCTGCTGCTTCTGCAACACGTCCGATTGTTGTATCAGCGATAACAACCTTTACTGGTTCTCCGTTAGAATATTTAAGATTTTCTTCTAACAATTTTTTTGCGCGAAGAGCCATACCCATTGTTTGATCTTCCAAACCTTCACGTACCTTTAATGGTCCTCTTCTTCCGTCAATTGTTGGACGAATACCAATGACTGGATATCCGCCGATAAGTCTACTTTCTGGCATACATATTACCTCCTCTTTTTAGTTTGATTGTCATAAACCATCATAGTTATATTTTACCATTGTTATTCCAGCAAGTAAAGATGCATTATTTATATGTTGTGTTCTTCCTGCTGTTTTTTTGCCTTGATGATTTCTTCATTTAACTGAAGCATTTTCAAATCTAGCATAGATACAATCTGTGCACAATCGCGAAGTTCACGACTGATGTACTCTGGCGCATTTCCTTCAAATTTGTAATAAATCTTGTGCTCCAGGCTTGCCCAGAAATCCATAGCTATGGTTCGTATCTGTATTTCAACCTTGGTATCAATGACCTCTTCGCCCAAAAATATCGGTACAGATACTAGCATATGGAAGCTCTTGTATCCACTGGCCTTGGGTGTTCGTATATAATCTTTTACAGAGATAACGGTTAAATCATTCTGCTTTCCAATCATTTCTGCAATGCGGTAAATATCCGAGGTAAAAGAGCAGACAATTCGAATGCCTGCAATATCCTTGATATGATTTACCATGTTGTCTACGTTGACCTCTAGCCCATGTCGCTTTAGTTTTTTTACAATGCTTTCTGGTGTCTTAATTCTTGATTTGATGTATTCAATTGGATTGTATTTATGAACATGCACAAACTCATCATTTAATATATCTAGTTTGGTTGCCACTTCTTTGAGTGCTGAGTTGTATAAAAACATCAATGTTTCCCAGCTGTCAATACCCTCATTAAAAACAAATGATGTGTCCATTTGAATAACCTCCCCCCATAATTAATCTTCTTCTATGACGTGAAGCTCCAGATAATCAAACTCAATTTCCTCTACAAAATTGTCCTGATAGAAACGGGTTTTCGCCAAACGTTTGAATTCTTCCACATTGGAATCCAGCCAGATTGGCTTTGCCAAATCCAAGCGGTAGCAGGCCTCCTCCAGAGCATGAAAAATCTTGTGTGTTCTGGTCTCTTGGCTGTTATCTTCTATGGTTTCCGACTGAAGCATATGTGCATTATCATCAAACACCTTAACCCAAATTCTCATCCACGTTCCTTTCTAGATAAGCTCATCTGCATGATTGTTCAATCATCTTTGACAGTTCACCTCAAAAATTATTTTAATCGTCTTTGGCGATTCGCCTCATACATAAGCAGAGTGGCTGAAATCGCTGCGTTCAAAGACTCTACCCTGCCTTCCATTGGAATCTTGATATAAGTATCTGCTTGATTGGCAATTTGATTCGTGAGTCCATTGCCCTCATTTCCAATCATAAATCCACAGGCTTTTGTATAATCCTCTTCTGTATAGTACTGTTCACCCTTTAAATGCGCCGCATAAAGTGATACGCCTTTTCCTTTTAAAACTGACAAGGTTTCCCCCAAATCCTCCGTTATATAAAAGGGAATTCGATAGATGCTACCCATAGTAGAGCGAATGGTCTTTGGATTAAATAAATCTACAGTAGTCTTATTCATAATTACACCGGTAATTCCAGCACCTTCTCCTGTACGGAGCATAGTGCCTAGATTGCCTGGGTCCTGGATACTTTCCAGAATAAGTAAATGTGTGTTGTTCCCATCGATGAGCTCTTCCAAAGCATATTCCGGCATAGCCACCACAGCCATAATCCCCTGCGGTGTCTGGGTATCGGATACACTTTTAAATACGGAATCCGAAACCACCTCAAGGACTGCTTGCTTTGTTTTACAGTTCTCTCGTAATTCCTTTAACAGCTCTAGGTTATCCGGGTTCTTTTCGTAGCTTTCGGAGACATAGACAGCCTTCAAATGATCTGGCGGTGCTTCACATACCAGCTTCGTCCCTTCAACGACAAAAGCCTTTCTCTCTTTTCGCTCTTTTGATTTCTTCAGTAACCCACTCACAACCTTTAATTGCTGATTACTTGCACTTGTTATCATAAATATCGCCCTTTTATACCAGACTCTTTGTAATATAATACATGTAATCAGGAATATCCTTCTTCATTGCAAGTGCCTCATCTATATCAAAGTCACAGAATTCTCCGTTCTTATAAGCAATTACACGATTACTCTTGCCCTCGCAAAGAAGGTCTACTGCCATCGCTCCCATTGTCGTAGCATATACACGATCCTTACAGGTCGGAACACCACCACGCTGCATATGGCCTAGGATGGATGCACGGGTTTCCATACCGGTAGCTGCTTCGATACGTTTGGCCATCTCCGCAGAGTGTCCAATCCCTTCTGCATTAATAATGATATGATGCTGTTTTCCCTTCTTACGATTTTCAAATACGTGATTAATGATATCCTGTTCATTGTGGTTGTATTTTTCTGGTAGAAGAATATCCTCCGCACCACTTGCAATACCACACCACAGCGCAATATAACCAGCATGACGTCCCATAACCTCAATGATAGTACATCTTTCGTGGGATGTAGAGGTATCACGAATTTTATCAATTGCTTCCATCGCTGTATTAATCGCAGTATCAAAACCAATGGTATAATCAGTACATGCGATATCAAGGTCGATTGTTCCTGGTACGCCTACGGTATTAATTCCGAGTTCAGCAAGCTTCTGTGCCCCACGGAAAGAGCCATCACCACCGATTACAACGATAGCATCGATTTCATGTTTCTTACAAATTTCAGCCGCTCTTTTCTGTACATCTGGATCTACGAATTCGGTACAACGTGCGGTCTGCAATTTTGTTCCACCACGGGAAATTGTATCTGAAACGCTTGATGCGTCCATATCAATGATTTCTTCATTCAAAAGACCTGCATAGCCTCTTAGAATACCTTTTACCTTTTTTCCTTTGTAAAGAGCCTCACGAACTACTGCACGGGTAGCAGCATTCATACCTGGAGCATCTCCACCACTTGTCAAAACGGCAATTGTCTTTACTTCCTTAGCCATTTTCATGCCCTCCTAAACCTGATTATTTCATTTTGCAATCTTAGTACATTTTATACTCTTTATGCCTTCTTTTCAATGCTCTTTTCCACAACTTTTACGTTTTTTTCACCTAAAAAGGTTTTAAGTGTAGCTAAAATATCCTCATTGACTTTTATGGACTGATTCTTTCCTAAACGCTTTATCTGTTTTGTCTGAGAAATATAAATTACCACCTCATCATTTCCATCAGAATCATAAAGAATATCCATCAGAACTTTTTCTTTTTCCTGATATTCCTCCATAGTAGCAAACTGAAGCCAAATATCACACCCAGTTTCATCAAAGGCTATGATACGTTCACAGATGATTTTACTGTCCATGCCATCTTCTATGGAGGCGTGGCCAACCACAAATACCTTCTCGTCCTGATTTAAATATTTCTGATATTTTTCATAATCTCTTGGGAAGATGATTACCTCTACGGTTCCTGTCAGGTCCTCGATAGTAATATATGCCATAGCTTTGTTGTTCTTGGTAAATGTCACTCGTTTCTCTGCAATCAAGCCACCTACGATAACATGCTGGTTATCCTTTATTTTGATTGCTTCCACAGATTCGATGCTGACAGTTTCTATACCATTCTCTTCGCTTTCTTTACTGAAAAAGTCAGAAGCCACCGCCGTAATATTTTTACGAATTTTCTCAGTATATTCTTCAAGTGGATGACCGCTTAGGTAAATGCCAAGCACCTCTTTCTCAAAGCTTAACAGCATTTCCTTTGGAAATTCTCCAACGTCTGGATACTGAATGGCAAAATCACTCTTGTCATCTTCGGAAACCATATCAAATAGGCTAATCTGTCCAGCCACTAAAGTTTTTTTCTTAGAGGCCACCTGGTCAATCATTGCTGCAGATACATAGGTCATTTGCTTACGTGTTCCATCCAAACTGTCACATGCACCGGCCTTAATCAGGTTTTCTACTGCACGCTTATTCACATCACGTTCTGCTACTCGCTCAATGAAATCCTGCAACGTACGATAGACTCCACCCATTTGTCGTTCTTCGATAATTTTGTCTATCACAGGCCGTCCAAGACTCTTTATGGCATAAAGACCATAACGAATTTTGTCTCCCTCTGCAGTAAATACACCCCAACCGGTATTGATGTCTGGTGGCAGTACCTTTATCCCCATTTCCTTACAATGATAGAGATATTCGGCAGCCTTGCTGGTATTGTCAATTACTGAGGTCATAAGTGCCGCCATAAATTCCACTGGATAGTAATATTTTAACCATGCAGTCTGTACACTGATAACAGCATATGCTGCCGCATGAGATTTATTGAATGCATATTTTGCAAAATCAACCATGGAATCGTAAATGCTATTCGCAGCCTTCTCGGAAATTCCATTGGCTACGCAGCCCTTGATACCCTCCTCTGGATTACCGTATACAAAATTCTTGCGCTCCGCATCGATAACATACTGCTTTTTCTTACTCATAGCACGACGAATGTTATCCGCCTGTCCCATGGTATAACCTGCCAGCTTCTGAACAATCTGCATAACCTGTTCCTGATACACAATACATCCATAGGTTGGCTCCAAAATACTTTCTAACTCTGGCGTCACGTAGGTAATCTCATCCTGATTGTTCTTTCCCCGAATATAATCTGGAATAAAATCCATTGGCCCTGGACGATAGAGTGAAATGCCCGCTACGATATCTTCAAAGCTCTGTGGCTTCAACTCGCGCATGAAGTTCTGCATACCTGCGGATTCAAGCTGGAAAACACCTTCTGTCCTTCCGGTTCCAATGAAATCCAAAACTGCTTTATCATTTAAATCAATTGTATCTACATCAATCTCTATCCCCTTGGAGAGCTTGATATTTTTTACAGTATCCTTCAAAACGGATAGGTTACGCAGTCCTAAGAAGTCCATTTTGAGCAGACCTAACTGCTCGAGCTGAACCATATTATATTCTGCGGTTGGTGAGCCGTCGCCACCTCGTCCCAAAGGTACATAATCACTAGCTACACCCGGATAAATTACCACACCTGCGGCATGTATTCCAGTATGGTTTGGAAGCCCTTCTAGCTTCTTTGCCATTTCCAAAAGATCATGCATAGCCTTGTCACCTTCGTAGATCCCGCGCAACTCCGGATTCATCTGAAGCGCCTTATCAATGGTAATATTTAGCTCCATCGGAATCATTTTTGCAAGATTGTTCATTTCTGCATATGGGAAATCCAATGCCTTACCAACGGCTTTAATAACGGCTCTCGCCTTCATCGTACCGAAGGTTACAATCTGGGTAACGTTATCTTTTCCATATTTTTCATTTACATATTCAATAACGCGGTAACGCTCTACGTCTTCAAAGTCCACGTCAATATCAGGCATGGATACACGTTCTGGATTTAGGAATCGTTCGAAAAGCAGATTGTATTTGACAGGGTCAATATTGGTAATTCCTGTACAATAACATACGCGACTGCCCGCCGCGGAGCCTCGTCCCGGTCCTACCCAGCAATCATGCGTTCTACTCCAATTGATATAATCCCAAACAATTAGAATATATTCGATAAAGCCCATTTTCTCAATAATGCCAAGCTCATATTCCATATCGGTATAAATGGTCCTTCTGTCTTCGGCTGTATATTCTGGATTATTTTCGTATTTTTCTTTAAAGCCCTTATCACAAAGATGGACTAAAAACTCCTTGGCATTTGCAAATCCCTCTGGCACCTCGTATTTTGGGATTTTATAATTGCCGAATTCTATTTCCACATGGCAGCGGTCTGCAATTTTCTGTGTGTTTTCCAACGCCTGCTTTGCATAGGGAAAAAGTCTTGCCATCTCTTCTTCACTTTTTACAAAATATTGCCCACCTTCATAACGCATACGATCCTCATCGGAAACCTTCTTGCCTGTCTGAATGCACAAAAGCACATCATGGGATTCCACGTCCTCAGCATAGGTATAATGGATATCATTCGTACACACCAGAGCTATTCCCGTCTCCTCACTCATACGGAGCAAATCATTATTAACACGTTTCTGGTCAGCAATTCCGTGGTCTTGTAATTCTAGAAAGAAATTGTCCGAACCAAAGCAGTCTCTGTATTTCAATGCTACCTGTTTGGCTTCCTCGTAAAAGCCACGAACCAGATATCTAGGAATTTCTCCAGCCAAACATGCAGATAAAGCAATTAAGCCCTCGTGATATTTTTCTAGAATTTCGAAATCCACACGTGGTCTGGAATAAAAGCCTTCGGTAAAGCCAATAGAGACGATTTTCATCAAATTCTCATAGCCCTTGTTGTTTTCTGCAAGCAGGACAAGGTGGAAATATCTATCCTCGCCACGTCCGATTTCGCGATCAAATCGGGAATTAGGTGCTACATAAACCTCGCATCCAATAATTGGATTAATCCCTGCCTCCCTTGCTGCCAGATAAAAGTCAATGACACCATACATAACACCGTGGTCAGTAATGGCAGCAGCATTCATTCCTAGTTCTTTTACTCGATTTACATAATTTTTTATCTTATTTGAACCATCCAGAAGACTGTATTCTGTATGGGTGTGTAAGTGTACAAAAGCCATATCGGCTCCTTTCTATATGGTGCTCTCTCTTGTGCTTATCATACCCCAATACCAATACATATCAAAGCTAATATCAGTAAATGCACTGGATAAAAGGCATAGAAAGCATACTTAATATTTTTGCCTCTCGTACCATCATATTTCATTAATGGATATAACATCAAAAGTGCTACAATTTCTATCTCACTACTTAGTACGGTCAATAGAAAAATGGATAATCCAAAGCCGAGTCCCCTTGGTTTTCGGAATAGATAAATGACTACAATTGCAAGTATTCCCGCAAACCCATAATCGGTATGTAAGACCATTTGTGCAAAGGCACCTATTCCAATTACCATGAATCCCGCAACAATCAATGCAACCGCTTTTCCTATTGTAATGTCCCACTGTTTTTCCTGCCAGAATTCATAGAATTTCTCTACATAAGTGATTCCCCATATCAGTATCAAGCCTAACACGAGGGTGAAAAATATATTGCTATTCTTGTAGCTCCACCATGTCCCAGCAATAGCCAAATCAAATGGTATTTCAGAAATAAATGCAAATATCAACAGACGTAGTGCATATTTTTTAATACTTCGGGTATGTAAAAACCCCTCTACCAGAAGGAAGCAGTAAATCGGAAATGCCATTCTTCCAATGATACGCATATATTCATAGATGGTATAGACCAACTCCTGATGATTGGATATCCACACAATAAGCTTGTCTCCGATAAAATCACTGAAATACATACCGCCTCGAATATCATAGGATGCCACATATAGGCGCCATATAATCACTGCCGCAATATGGTCTATGAACATGGTGACAAGGGCAATAATCTTCAGATGATAGCCTGTGAGTTTTCTGGTTATGATCGATTGTGTGTTTGATATATTTTCAGTCATTTTTTGTCCTTTTATATTTTTCTTACTAACTTACATTTTATCGTTTTTTGCTGATACATTCAACACAAAAATAACCCTCCTTACTGGATTGTCCAGTAAAGAGGGTACATATCAATTCAGAAGGCTTCATTGTTCTACATGAGGCTAATAATCTGCCTCTTTATTTAAGACCTGTCATATCTACTTTAACTTTTTCAAGATGCCAAATGTCATCTACATATTCCTGGATAGTTCTGTCTGATGAGAACTTACCTACATGTGCTACATTAAGGATAGCACTCTTAGCCCAGTTTTCTGTATCATTGTAGTATTCTTCAACCTTTTTATGTGCATTCGCATAGGAACGGAAGTCCGCAAGAGTAAAGTATCTGTCTGCTACCTGTCCGCCAATGTTTGAAAGGAGTGAGTTGTAGAGTTCGCGGAATAATTCTCTGTCACCATATGAATATGTTCCGTCTATTAATTGATTTAATACCTTGCGGATATCCGCATCGTTGTTGTAGATATCCATTGGATTGTAATCACGATATTTTTCATGGTTAATTACTTCGTCAGCACTCATACCAAAGATGAAGATATTGTCAGCGCCCACTTCTTCGTACATTTCCACGTTTGCACCGTCCATTGTACCGATTGTAAGGGCACCGTTAAGCATGAACTTCATGTTTCCTGTACCAGAAGCTTCTTTGGATGCTGTAGAAATCTGTTCGGAAACATCTGCTGCAGCAAAAATCCATTCCGCGATAGATACGCGGTAATCTTCGATAAATACAACTTTCAGTTTGCCACCTATGGAAGCATCATTGTTAATTACATCTGCTACACTGTTGATTAACTTAATGGTTGATTTCGCATTCTTGTATCCCGCAGCAGCCTTTGCACCAAAGATAAATGTTCTTGGATAGAATTCCATACCTGGATTTTCTTTAATCTGGTTATAAAGGTACATTACGTGAAGAATGTTCATCAGCTGACGTTTGTATTCATGTAAACGTTTTACCTGTACGTCGAAGATTGAGTTTGGATCTACTTCTACACCATTGTGTTCTTTGATGTATTTAGCAAGGCGTACTTTATTCTGGAATTTGATTTCCATGAATTCCTTTTGAGAGGTCTTCTGTGTAGCATTCTTTGTAAGCTTTTCAAGTAATGAAAGGTCTGTCATCCAAGCATCGCTACCAACCTTCTTTGTCACCCAGTCTGCAAGGAGTGGGTTACCATGTCCAAGGAAACGTCTCTGTGTGATACCATTTGTCTTGTTGTTAAATTTTTCAGGGAACATTTCGTAGAAGTCACGAAGTTCCTGATTCATAAGGATGTCTGTATGAAGTCTAGCTACACCGTTTACTGAGTAACCTGCACAAATTGCAAGGTGAGCCATCTTAACCTGACCATCCCAAAGAATTGCCATTTTACGAACGTTATGCTGGTTTCCAGGATATTTTGCTTCGATATCTAGTACAAATCTTCTGTCGATTTCTTTTACAATCTGGTATACACGTGGAAGAAGGGCTTCGAAGATTTCGATTGGCCATTTTTCCAATGCCTCTGCCATGATTGTATGGTTTGTATAAGCAACCGTTCTGGTAGTAATATCCCAAGCTTCATCCCAGCTTAAGCCTTCCTCATCCAAGAGAATACGCATTAATTCAGCAACAGCTACCGTTGGATGTGTATCATTCATCTGGAATACAACCTTGCTTGGAAGGTCTTTTAAATCAGAGTGGTTCTTTTTAAACTTCTCAATCGCTCTCTGAATACTTGCAGATACGAAAAAGTATTGCTGTTTCAGACGGAGCTCTTTACCTTTTCTATGGTTGTCATTTGGATAAAGCACTTCTACAAGGTTACGAGCAAGATTTTCCTGCTCTACAGCCTTGCTATAATCACCCTTATCAAAGTGGTCAAGCGCAAAGCCTTCCTTTGGCTGAGCATCCCAGATAATAAGGGTATCTACTACGTGATTGTTGTAACCAACGATTGGCATATCGTAAGCTACTGCAAGTACTGACTGGTAGTTTTCATGTTTGTGAATAAATTTACCATTTTCGTCGACTGTTTCTACTACATTACCACCAAATTTTACTTCGTATGTGTACTCTGGACGACGAAGCTCGAATGGATATCCATGCTGCAACCAGTTGTCTGGCACCTCTACCTGGAAACCATCAGAAATTTTCTGTTTGAACATACCATAGCGGTAACGGATACCACATCCATAAGCTGAGTAGCCCAAGGATGCAAGGGAATCCATGAAACATGCAGCAAGACGTCCAAGACCACCATTTCCAAGTGCTGGATCTGGCTCCTGATCCTCAAGGGCATTTAAATCTAAACCTATTTCTTCTAATGCTTCTTTTACTTCTTTGTAAGAGCAAAGGTTGATTAAAATGTTACCAAGGGCACGACCCATTAAAAATTCCATTGACATATAGTAAACTGTCTTTGGATCTTGTTTATCTACCGCTTTCTGTGTAGCAAGCCATTCATCCATAACTACGTCTTTAACCGCTGTAGAAACAGCCTGGTAAAGCTCCTGCTGAGTAGCTTCTTCTACTGTTTTACGATAATTAGCTTTTAAATGATCCTTTACAGATTTTATAAAAACTTTTTTGTTAAAAACATTTTCTCTCATATTTTTTATCTTTCTCCTATTTCTTTTCGATAGCAAGTGTTATTTTTGCCATTCTATATCTTTTTCACAGCTAAAGATACTTTTTCCCCATTGATGTTCCATTCTTTTTCGTATCCTGTTAAATTATCAGCTGTAATTTCTACTGCTAATACTTCAGACATAATGCTCTCGCCATACTTTTCAAAGATTGCAACCACTTTTTCATCTGCCACATAGGAAAATGCAATATGATCCATAACCTCGAAACCTGCTTCCTTACGCATTGTCTGAATCTTGCTGATTAATTCACGTACAAAGCCTTCCTCGATAAGTTCTGGTGTAAGCTTTGTATCAAGTACAACCGTCACATAGTTGTCGCCTTCTGTGATAAAGCCTTCCATCTGAGTCATAGTGATAAGTAAATCCTCTTCTGTAAGAACGATGTCCTCACTAATATTGGAAAGAACTAATTGTCCAGAAGATTTCAATTCTGCCATAGCTTTGTTTCCATCAAGTTCAGCTAAAGTAGTTTGAATCTGTTTCAAATACTTGCCGTATTTTGGACCAACGGTGCGAAGCTGTGGCTTGAACTGGTAATCGGTATAAGCAGATACATCTTCTTTAAAGTCGACTGCTTTTACATTTAATTCATCAGCAATGATGTTTACATAAAAATCATTTAAAACTTCTGATGCTTTTACATACATCTGACCGATTGGTTGACGGTTTTTGATGTTTGCATTATTTCTACAAGCACGACCCATTACTACGATTTTTAATACTGCATCCATGCATTTTTCCAGTTCGTTATCTATCTGTGCTTCATCTACTTCTGGGTAGTCACAAAGATGGATGCTTTCTGGTGCATTTGCATCTACAGAACATACTAAGTTTCTATAAATATCCTCTGTCATAAATGGAATCATTGGTGCAGCGGCTTTGGAAACAGTAACCAATGCCGTATATAAAGTCATATAAGCATTAATCTTATCCTGTTCCATTCCCTTTGCCCAAAAACGTTCACGGGAGCGTCTTACATACCAGTTACTCATGTCGTCTACAAATTCTTCCAACGCTCTAGCTGCTTCTGGAATACGATAATTTCCAAGGTTATCATCTACCATCTTTACGCAGGTATTCAGCTTAGAAAGCAACCACTTATCCATAACTGTAAGCTTATCGTAGTCTAATTTATATTTTGTCGCATCGAAGTTATCGATATTCGCATATAATACATAAAATGCGTAAGTATTCCAAAGTGTTCCCATGAATTTACGCTGGCCTTCCTGTACCGCCTTTCCAGAAAAACGGTTTGGAAGCCATGGAGCACTATTGGAGTAAAAATACCAGCGGATTGCATCTGCACCGTATTCCTCCAATGCTTCAAATGGATCTACAGTATTGCCCTTTGATTTGGACATTTTCTGTCCGTTTTCATCCTGAACGTGACCTAACACAATAACGTTTTCATAAGGAGCTTTGTTGAAAAGAAGAGTAGATTCTGCCATCAGTGAGTAGAACCAACCACGCGTCTGGTCAACACCTTCTGAAATGAATTTTGCAGGGAACTGCTGTTCAAAAAGTTCCTTATTTTCAAATGGATAATGATGTTGTGCAAATGGCATAGCCCCTGAATCAAACCAGCAGTCGATAACTTCTGGCACTCTCTTCATACATCCACCACACTTACATGGATACGTAACCTCGTCAATATATGGTCTGTGAAGTTCTACTTTAGCATCTTCCGGATTACCAGTACGCATCGCTAATGCAGCACGACTTCCGATAGATTCCTGAGCACCACAGTCTTCACATTCCCAAATATTGAGCGGAGTACCCCAGTAACGGTTACGGGAAATACCCCAGTCCTGAATATTTTCCAGCCAGTTTCCGAAACGTCCTTCGCCAATAGACTGTGGAATCCAGTTTACTGTCTTGTTGTTTGCAATGAGGTCATCCTTTACAGCTGTCATCTTAATAAACCAAGATTCACGAGCATAGTAAATGAGTGGAGTATCACATCTCCAGCAGTGTGGATATTCATGTTCGAAATTAGGAGCATCGAATAACTGTCCTCTGGTTTCTAAGTTAATCAAAACTTCTTTGTCAGCTTTTTTACAGAACATTCCAGCAAATGGAGTTTCTTCTGTAAGTTCACCTTTTTCATTTACAAACTGTACAAATGGCAGATCATATGCACGGCCTACGTTTGCATCATCTTCACCAAATGCTGGTGCGATATGAACGATACCGGTACCATCTGACATAGTTACATAGCTATCGCATGTAACAAAGAATGCTTTTTTGTGCTGTTTGTCAGCAACTGCTTTTGCACATTCGAATAATGGGTCGTATTCTTTATGTTCTAAATCACTACCCTTGTAACTTTCCAAGACCTCATAAGCCTTTTCGCCCTCTTCTTTTGCAAGTCCACCGAGAACCTTATCCAGAAGTGCTTCTGCCATATAATATGTGTAACCGTCAGCAGCTTTTACCTTGCAGTAAGCGTCTTCTGGATTTACACAAAGCGCTACGTTGGAAGGAAGTGTCCAAGGTGTTGTGGTCCATGCAAGGAAGTATGCATCTTCTCCTTTTACCTTAAAACGAACTACTGCGGAACGTTCTTTTACAGTCTTGTATCCCTGCGCTACTTCCTGTGAAGAAAGTGGTGTTCCACAACGTGGACAGTAAGGCACAATTTTGAAACCCTTATACAATAATTTTTTGTTCCAGATTTCATTAAGTGCCCACCATTCTGATTCGATAAAGTTATCATCATAGGTCACATATGGATCGTCCATATCTACCCAGAATCCTACTGTGTTCGAGAAATCTTCCCACATTCCTTTGTATTTCCAAACCGATTCTTTACATTTGCCAATGAATGGCTCCATGCCATATTCTTCAATCTGTTCTTTTCCATTAAGACCTAGAAGTTTTTCTACTTCTAATTCTACTGGAAGACCATGAGTGTCCCAACCAGCTTTACGTGGCACATATCTACCCTTCATAGTCTGGTATCTTGGAATCATATCTTTGATAACACGTGTCAAAACGTGACCGATATGTGGTTTTCCGTTTGCAGTTGGAGGTCCATCATAGAATGTGTATGTTTCTCCTTCTTTTCTGCTGTCCATGGATTTTTTGAAAATGTCGTTTTCGCGCCAGAACGCTTCTACCTGTTTTTCGCGCTCAACAAAATTCATATTCGTATCAACTTTGTTGTACATGAATTTCTCCTCCTGTTTCATTTGCCACGTTGTGTTCATCTGCCAAGATAAAACATAGAACAACTCGACGTTTTACTTAACCTCGTCTTATCTATATTTTATCTTGACAGATGTTCTCCATGTTTTCAAAAAACAGGAGCACTGTGACATGTTTTATAAAAAAGAAGCGCCCAAGTCCTGTATTAGGACGTGGGCGCACGCTATACCACCTAATTACAATGTACTTAAGGGAGTTTTACCCTCGCATACCCGTTCCCTATAACGTAGGAAATACGTCAGTTCTTACTCAACCTCGCGTTTGATTCACACATCTGTAATCTCAAACATCTTTCAGTCCTGCAACTCGGAAGTGATATTCGTTTCTGCTTTACTCATACCGCCTCTCACCAACGCGGCTCGCTTTGATTTTCCAGTAGAAATTACTGTCTTCGTCATAGTCTTTTCTTATAAACAATACAGAGTAGATTATACTCATAATAAGTATAATTGTCAAGATATGGTAGTATGTATTTCATTTAATACAATTTCTAAGTACTACATCTTGTCATAGAACTACCTTACAAAATTTTCTATGTATTCCATAATATCTGTTAATTTGAAATCTTCCCCTAATTTTGCTTCAAATGCCTCATATGTAAATTCACCACCTAAATCTATGGCTAATGCTTCATAATCCACGTTCTCAAGCTTTGCAGTAAATTGGGAAATATCTTCTTCTGTGACACCATCTACAAATTTGAATACTCTCTCAACGCTGATTTCACCACCGACAAACTGCTCCAAAGTATCCAAGTTCATCATGCCACCTGTAGCTTCCATAATCATCTGATTCATAGTTTCTCTTCCATCTATTTCCTCACCAGTCAAGGAAGCTATATCCTCAATAATTGTGGTAATATCGGTTTTAACAAAATAAACATATGCACTCACCCATATGGTTGTACTAATAGCAAGCGATATAATCGCACAGACAAGACCTGCAATTGCCTTTCCTTTCGGCTTTACATCTGCCTTCTTTACCAGATATACTATCGCAAAAATAATGGAAAGAATACCAAACACATAGTTAATGAGAAATAATGTTGTAATCAGTGCCAAAATACCAAACACCAATGCTGCAGTAGCGAAGCCTTTTTTTGCTGTTGTAGGTGGCTGTTGTGGCATTTCATATAACGACTGCTGTGGTGCTTCTGTCTCATACCCTACTTCTTCTGTCACAGTTTCTGTTACGCTAATTTCTTCGTTATAGTTTTGTTCACTCATAGCAATTCTCCTTCTTAAGTCGTAAAGTCACTTTTATTCGCGTTAATTCTACTATCTTTTTAAAAATTTATCAATATTAAAGCGGAAAACACATTGTAAAATCGCTTTAAAGTGATAAAATATTAACAACTTAACTTGTACAAAGGAAGGTATTTACTATGAGCACGAAAAATCTTACCTTATTAACAGACCTATATCAATTAACCATGATGCAAGGGTATTTCAAAGCTGGCAATCATAACATTGCCGTATTTGATGCCTTTTACCGTAGTAATCCTAGCAAAGGCGGCTATGCTATTTTTGCTGGTTTAGAACAGGTAATTGAATATATAGAAAACCTCAAATTTGAAAAAAACGATATTGATTATCTACGTAGTCTGAATATTTTCGACGCCGATTTTCTGGAATATTTATCAAAGTTCCATTTCTCTGGAGATATTTACGCTTTTCCAGAAGGCACTGTCATGTTTCCAAGAGAGCCAATGGTAAAAGTCGTTGCGCCTATTATGGAAGCACAACTCATTGAAACTGCCCTTCTTAATATTATAAACCATCAGAGTCTCATTGCCACAAAAGCCGCCCGTGTCTGTCACGCTGCTCAGGGGGATGGTGTTATGGAGTTTGGTCTCCGCCGCGCGCAAGGACCAGATGCTGGAGTATATGGTGCCAGAGCTGCTATGATTGGTGGTTGCAAGGGTACCTCTAATGTATTGGCCGGAAAGATGTTCGACGTGCCTATTCTTGGAACACATGCACACAGCTGGATTATGAGTTTTTCTGATGAATATACTGCATTTAAAACCTATGCGGAACTTTATCCAAACGCATGCACACTTCTGGTGGATACATACGACACCCTTCGCTCTGGTGTGCCAAATGCTATCCGCATATTTACCGAGCTTCGTGAAAAAGGAATTCATCCAAAAAGCTATGGCATCCGTATGGATAGCGGTGACCTTGCCTATCTTTCTAAGGAAGTCCGTAAAATGCTAGATGATGCTGGCTTCCCAGATGCTGTTATTGCCGCATCCAACGATTTAGATGAATACTTAATTGAATCCTTAAAGAGTCAGGGCGCAACGATTACATCTTGGGGCGTAGGCACGAATCTCATTACCTCCAAAGACACCCCTTCCTTTGGTGGTGTGTACAAGTTGGCTGCAATTGCAGACAAAAATGGTTCCTTTATACCAAAAATCAAAAAATCGGAAAACATCGAAAAGGTCACCAACCCTGGAAATAAAACTGTTTATCGAATTTATGATAGAGAAAGTGGTAAAGTAAAAGCAGACCTCATCTGTCTCGTTGATGAAGTATATGATTCTTCTAACGAACTAGTGCTTTTTGACCCAAATGCACCTTGGAAAAAAACAAAGCTTTCTGGCGGTAGCTACACAATGCGAGAACTTTTAATTCCAGTAATTAAAGGAGGAAAAGCCATTTATCATTCGCCAAAGGTTATGGATATTCGTGATTATTGTACCAAGGAAAAGGATACACTTTGGGATGGTTGCAAGCGTTTTGCATTTGCACAACTTCCTCGTGTAGACCTCTCACAGAAGCTCTATGACCTTAAGGTTGAGCTCTTGAACACTGTGACAGAAGTAGAGTAACGAGCTTACTTACAATGATAGATTTGTCGATATGTAAGAAAAGAGTCCCTATCTATGAAATACGCG
>JAZULP010000003.1:0-37868 GCA_045603165.1 Agathobacter sp.
TTACAGATGCACAGGGTAACGCTTTATCATGGGCAAGTGCTGGTGGTCTTGGATTTAGAGGTTCAAAGAAATCTACTCCATATGCTGCACAGATGGCAGCTGAAACTGCTACAAAAGCAGCTTTAATTCATGGTTTAAAGACAGTTGACGTATTTGTAAAGGGACCAGGTTCAGGTAGAGAAGCAGCTATCCGTGCACTCGCAGCTTGCGGTCTCGAAGTTACATCAATCAAAGACGTAACTCCAGTTCCTCACAACGGATGCCGTCCACCAAAACGCAGAAGAGTTTAATTAGGAGGGATAGATTAAGATGGCAGTTAATAAAGTACCTGTACTTAAAAGATGTAGATCCCTTGGTTTAGAACCAAGTTATTTAGGATATGACAAAAAGTCAAAAAGAAACTTAAGCAGAGCAAACAAAAAAGTTTCTGAATATGGACTTCAGTTAAGAGAAAAACAGAAAGCTAAATTCATCTATGGTGTATTAGAAAAACCTTTCCGTAACTACTACGAAAAGGCAGATAGAATGAAAGGCTTAACAGGTCTTAACTTAATGACTATGTTAGAAACAAGACTTGATAACGTAATATTCCGTCTAGGATTTGCTCGTACAAGAAGAGAAGCTAGACAGATTGTTGACCACAAATTCGTTACAGTAAACGGAAACGTAGTTAACATTCCTTCATACTTAGTAAAAGCTGGCGATGTGATCGAAATCAAAGAAGCAAAGAAGAGCACTCAGAGAATGAAAGACATCGTTGAAGTTGCCGGTGGAAGAATTGTTCCAGAATGGTTAGACTGCGAAGCAGAAAGCTTAAAAGGAACAGTTAAGAACTTACCAACACGTGAACAGATCGATGTTCCAGTTGACGAAATGCTTATCGTCGAATTATACTCTAAATAATTAAGATTTTAGTCGGATTCCGGCCGTGGTTTTTACCACGGCTATCCGTCGCTTGAAATGTTGCAAAGGCAACACTTCATATATCGCAACTCGCAAACGAAAGCTTGTTGCTTGGCAACACTGCTCGTGCGCGTGAGAGTTGCAAGCAACTCTCAATAAAAAGGAGGGAATTTGTAGTGTTCGATTTTGAAAAACCAAGAATTGAAATCGCAGAAATTTCAGAAGACAAAAAATACGGCAGGTTTGTAGTAGAACCATTAGAAAGAGGCTATGGTACAACACTTGGTAACTCACTTAGAAGAATTATGCTTTCTTCATTACCAGGCGCAGCTGTAAGCCAGGTTAAAATCGATGGTGTTTTACATGAATTCAGCTCAATTGCAGGCGTAAAAGAAGACGTTACTGAAATTATTATGAATATCAAAAACCTCGCTATTCGTAACAACAGTTCTACAAACGAACCAAAGGTTGCTTATATCGAATTTGAAGGTGAAGGTGTTGTAAAAGCAAGTGATATCCAGGTTGATTCTGATATCGAAATTCTGAATCCAGAATTAGAAATTGCTCACTTGAATGGCGGCGTTGATTCTAAATTGTACATGGAACTTACTATTTCTAAGGGTAGAGGTTATATCAGTGCAGATAAGAACAAAACAGATGATACACCAATCGGTGTAATCGCAATTGATTCTATCTACACACCAGTAGATCGTGTAAACCTTACGGTAGAAAACACCCGTGTTGGTCAGGTTACAGACTACGATAAACTTACTCTCGACGTGTTCACAAATGGAACACTTGAACCAGACGAAGCAGTAAGTCTTGCTGCTAAAGTTTTAAGCGAGCACTTGAATCTTTTCATTGATTTATCAGATGCTGCACAAACAGCTGAAGTTATGATAGAAAAAGAAAATGATGCACAGGAAAAGGTTCTTGAAATGAACATTGATGAACTTGAATTATCTGTACGTTCATACAACTGCTTAAAGAGAGCTGGAATCAATACAGTTGCTGAACTTATCAACAGAACTCCAGAAGATATGATGAAGGTTCGTAATCTTGGACGTAAGTCTTTAGAAGAAGTTTTAGCAAAATTAAAAGAATTAGGTTTACAATTAAACCAGGGAGACGAATAATAGAATCCTTGTTTTAATAAATACTCATAAGAGGCAGAACCGATAAGACCGAAGAGCGCGGCATATGTCACATAGCATAGGGCTTCGCCTTAAATGCTATGCTCCGTGAGAATGCGCAGCTACGCGCACACGAAAGCGATGATGCTTTCGTTAGTGGCAACAATAAGACAATACATTCGGTAAGTAAGACCAAAGAGCGTGGCCGGATGTACCACAAATGGAGGAAAGAAAAATGGCAAAATATCGTAAATTAAGTAGAACAAGCAGCCAGAGAAAAGCATTATTAAGAGGCCAGGTTACACAGCTTCTTGCTAATGGCAAAATCGTAACAACGGAATCCAAAGCAAAGGAAGTTCGCAAAATCGCAGAAGGACTTATTGCTATGGCTGTTCGTGAAAAAGACAACTTCGAAGAAGTTACTGTAACAGCTAAAGATGCTCGTAAAGACAAAGACGGCAAGAGAGTAAAAGAAGTTGTAGACGGAAAGAAAGTTACTGTATATGATGAAGTAGAAAAGACAATCAAAAAAGATTTGCCTTCTCGTCTTCATGCTAGAAGAGAAATGCTTAAAGTTCTCTATACAGTAAAGACAGGAGTTGGCAAAAAAGCTACAGAAGTTGATTTAGTTGCAAAATTATTCGACGAAATCGCACCAAAATACGTAAACCGTAACGGTGGTTACACAAGAATCGTTAAAATTGGTCAGCGTAAAGGTGACGGAGCTTTAGAAGTAGTTCTTGAACTTGTATAATCAAATAAGCCAAGTACAAACGTAAAAATAGACAGCAAGTAAGCTTACTTACATTGCTGTCTTATTTTTATGTTTAAAATTCTGCACTTAGGCAACCAGCTCGACCCGATTGCTCCGCAATTGAGTCGAGCTGGTTGGCTTATTAGTCCTAAATTGAATAAGGGTCTGCTTTGTATTTGCAAATGACGGACTTGATTTTATCATATGGATTCAATAAATCACTGATAGAGACATCATGATTCAGTGTATCAATGATATAAGCAATGTATTTGCTCATATCGCAGTTGATATAGTATTCTTTAGACAGAAGCTCTGGAGTTTGATAGGTTAAGTTAGTCGTCACGATACGATAAATTAAACCATCCTCGTATGCTTTATCAAATGATGCAAGACCATTCGTGAAAAGACCAAAGGTAGAGCATACAAAGATACGATTAGCATTACGTTTCTTTAACTCTTTTGCAGTATCAATCATACTTTCACCAGAAGAAATCATATCATCGATAATAATAACATCTTTTCCGGCTAAATCCTGTCCTAAGAACTCGTGTGCTACGATTGGATTACGCCCATCCACAATCTTGCTATAGTCACGACGCTTATAGAACATACCCATATCTACGCCAAGTACGTTCGCCATATAAATAGCTCGTCCTGTAGCACCTTCGTCTGGGCTGATTACCATAAGGTGTTCTGGATCAATCTGTAAGTCTTTGACATTCTTTAACATGCCTTTGATAAACTGATAAATTGGCTGAACAGATTCGAAGCCACCACGAAGTGGAATCGCATTTTGTACACGTGGGTCATGTGCATCGAAAGTAATGATGTTGTCTACACCCATAGATACTAATTCCTGAAGTGCTAAAGCACAATCTAGGGATTCTCGAGAAGAACGTTTATGCTGACGACTTTCATAAAGGAAAGGCATAATCACTGTGATTCTTCTAGCTTTTCCTCCACAAGCAGCGATAATACGTTTTAAATCAGAATAATGATCGTCTGGAGACATATGGTTTATATTTCCACAAAGCTTGTAGGTTAAGCTCCAGTTTGTTACGTCTACTAAAATGTATAAGTCTAAACCACGAATAGACTGATTGATTACACATTTTGCTTCACCCGAACCAAAACGCGGATTGGATACAGGAATAATATAGCTATCTTTGTGATAGTCTTTGAATGCTGCATCGTGTTGGTGCTGGTGTTCGCGGTTTTCTCTCCAAGTTGTCAGGTACTTGTCGACCTTAGCACCTAATTCGTTACAGCTTTTTGTTGGTACAAGACCAAGGATACCAGTTGGAATGGTTTCTAGAATTCTTTCATCGTTTGGCATGATGTCCTCCGTAAAAATGATGTTTATATTGTTACTTATACAAATTCGTATAAGGTATTACCTTGCGGTTTTTCTCTTTTTCAGACGTATATCATCACCGAAAAGATTGATGATGGAATAGCTGCTGAAAATTCTAGATGGTGTGCGTTCGGAATAAAGTTCTTCCATCTGAGCAATATCCAAATTTGTAGAAATAATAGTAGATTTCTGACGAAGAATACGCTCATTCACACATAGGAAGAGCTGCGATGAGGTAAATGCATTTGGCATCTCTGTACCCAAGTCATCTATAATCAATAAATCGCAATCAAAGATGTTTTGATGTGCTGCAATGGCATCTGCATCCTTCTGAAATGCGCTTTTGCTCAATATATCAAATAATTGAAAGGCTGTAAAGTAAATCACAGAATATCCTTTTTCTAATAATTCCTTTGCAATACAGTTGGTAAGAAAGGTTTTTCCGACACCAGTATTTCCATATAATAGAATATTTTTCGGTTTATTATCAAAATCATCAATAAAATTATGACAGGTGGCTACAGCTTTTTGAGCAGTTTCCAATGCGGATAATTTTGTTACAGGATGAATGTCCTCTGTGGAATAATATGAAAAAGAGAAAGTGTCAAAATTTTCTCTTGCCAATATCTCTTTTATATTCGACTGGCAATAAACCTCATTTATAATTGCCTGCTTGAAGCAGTGACAACGATTACCATTAAGATAGCCGGTATCCTTACAATCGTAACAGGTATAAATTGGGTCTAAATATCCTGCTGGTAAATTTGCATTGGCAATCACCTTTACCTTTTCATTCCGCAGACTAGAAAGCTCATTCATGCAAGCATGATAGCCGAAGGTGTCACCTTCGAGTTTTTTGCGTGTTGCGTCTACAGAAATTGAAGCAATTTTTTCATTTATAGCTTTTAAGCTTGGAAGCTTTCGGTATGCTTCTTCTAAGCGCTCTTTTGTTAAGCGAGCATTATGTACCTGGCGTTTCTGAAACGTACGCATAATTTTATCATATTGTGCATTGCTTAGTGCCATAAAATCCTCCAGATATAGTTTGGGTGCAAAATTTACTATTGCACAGAAGTGGTAAGTAATAATTCTTCCAGTTCGCTGGAATTATAGCTACGCTGCTGAAAATTATTGAATTTATTGCGTTTGACAGCAGTAGATGGAGTCGTTTTTGTGGAGCGTTTTGTTTTATTAAATATCTCATCCAAAGCCTCCACATCTTTTATAGTATGTACCTGATGGTTGTACCAATTTGACAAAATAGAATCGGTATATTCAAAGCTTGGTTTCTGTGTCGCAGAAATGGTACGTTTGCAGGCCTCCTGAATTAGGTCTATATCAAAACCGTATTCCCGAGACCATTTATTCACAAAGGCAATCTCGGAATCTGCCAGATTGCGTCCACTAATTCCGAAGGCCTTCATAATACTATAATAAGCCTTGGAACGAACGGAAACCTGTTCCTTTGCTTTTTCGATAGTAGTGATACCGTTTTCTGCCCAGCTTAAAGCAACCTTGTCCATATAGCGAAGACTGGAATGTCCGTTTGTGATGCAGTATTCTACCAGATATTCAATCAGTTCACCTGGGAATTGCAAGCCATCGTACCAGAAAAATATGGTATTCATTTCTGTTGAAGTAAGTGGATGCTTCAAATAGGTTTCGATAATGAACAGTAGTTCAGAAATCTCATGGTTATTATGAAATTCTTTGATTTCATCCAATGTATATTCGCGCCTTGTTGCAACGGCAGATTTGGTAGTCATCGTTTGCTTAGGTGCAACAACTGGTTCAGTAGAAACTGCTACTTCCAATGGCGATTCTGGCACCAATGACTCCACATCTGGCTGGAGTCCACCTGTTAAATCACGGAATATCACTCCAATAAGTTGGCTTTTATCATTTAATTCTAGGTGAAGTACACCAACCTTTTCCCAATACTTTAAAGCACGCAAAATATCCTTTTCTGTATTATTAAAATGATCGGCAATGGCAGAAATAGAGCATTCTGCAAAGGATGCACCCATGCAACGTAAAAGGTATAGATATACCTTTACAAATTCGCCGTTTGCATCTGCCATATATTTATCTATAAACACACGCGGTACACTGATGTGGTTGTGTGGATAATCACTCTTTAACTGAATTTTAGACATTTACTCAACTCTCTTTCTTCATACCTTGCCAAGTGTTCACAGTATAGCATATAAATTTTAGAAATGGAAGAGCAAAAAATGCCACAAACCCTTGATTTTACTGGGTTTGTGGCGTTTGTAAAAATTGTGGACAAAGTGGATAAAATTACAACAAGTCAGATTTTAAGGGCGTTTGAATTGGTAAAAAAATCCACATTAAATTGGGATAAAATTCTCCAAAATAATGTGGACAATGTGGACAACTATTTACCTAACAGAGATTCTCCAATTTCTACAACGTTTCCAGCGCCCATAGTTATCAACAGGTCTCCGTTCATACAATTTTTTAATAAAAATTTTTCAATTTCTTCAAAAGAAGGGAAATAATAGCATTCACACCCTTTTTCTTTTACCTGTGCGAGCAGATCCTTGGAGCTGATGCCAATGGTGTTTTTCTCGCGGGCAGCATAAATATCGGCCAAGACCAAAATGTCTACCTGAGAAAGCACCTCCGCAAACTCATGCAAGAAGGCTTTGGTTCTCGTGTAAGTATGTGGCTGGAATACCAGCACCAGACGGTCGTGCGGATAGTTAGCAGCAGCATCCAAAGTTGCCTGAATTTCTGTTGGATGGTGTGCATAATCATCAATAATCGTTATGCCGTCTAACTTTCCTTTATACTCGAATCTTCGGTTGGCACCACCGAATTTGCGAAGACCTATGAGAACCTTCTCCTGCGGAAGCTCCATTAAATGAGCCAAAGCGATACAAGCCAGTGCATTTGATACATTATGCATACCAGGTACATTTAAGTGTACCTTCATAATTTCCTGCCCGTTATGCATTGCTGAAAACATAGCGCAGGCATTTTCGTCAAAAGTAATGTTTGCTGCGTAATAATCAAAACGCGGCGTAAGACCATAAGTAATGACCTGATGAGGCAACCTGTCAACCAAGTCCTCATAATTTTCAATTTCACCATTGATAATGGTTGCGCCATTGGGGCGGGTGTTTGCGGCAAATTTTCTGAAGGAGCTACGCACATCCTCAAGGTCTTTAAAGAAATCCAAATGTTCTGCTTCTACATTTAATATAACGCTGTATTTTGGTCGAAAGTTCAAAAAACTATTAGTGTATTCGCAGGCTTCGGAGATGAAAACATCTGAATCACCAACGCGCAGGTTGCCGTCTATTGCAGACAGGATTCCACCTACCGTAATAGTTGGGTCGGTGTTTGCCTCCAACAGAACTTGACTCATCATAGAAGTTGTGGTCGTTTTCCCATGCGTACCGGAAATGGCAATGGATTTATCATAATTATCCATTATCTGTCCCAAAAGCTGTGCACGGGTTAGCATCGGAATATTGGCCTCCTTCGCCGCAATCCATTCTTCGTTGTCTTCACGAATCGCAGCAGTATATACAACCAAATCGATGTCCTTTGAAATGTTGCCAGACACCTGACTATAATATATGGTTATGCCTTTTTTTTCTAATTGTGTAGTAAGTGCACTTTTATTCATGTCAGAGCCAGAGATAGTAAATCCTTCCTCTAAAAGGATTTCAGCCAGACCACTCATACTGATACCACCAATACCCATGAAATGTACATGGACGGGTTCTTTAAAGTTTAATATATACATAAAGAGTACCTTCCTATATCACTAATTTCTTATCTATTATAACTCGAAACCCCTATTTTGCAAATAAGAAGTGCTAAATCTTGCATAAAATTGGAAAATAGGTTGAGGAAAAAAATAATTATGCTATAATTAAATATATTACTAAGTAACTAATTAAATACACTAAGGAGACAGCGTGTGATTACGGGAGAAGGACTTAGGCATGACAAAAGGGGGCTTTTATATGCAGATAACAGATGTACGTATTCGCAAAGTAGACAAAGAAGGAAAAATGAAAGCAGTAGTGTCAATTACCATTGACAATGAATTCGTGGTACATGACATTAAAATTATTGAGGGAGATAAGGGCTTGTTCATTGCAATGCCAAGCCGCAAAGCGAATGATGGGGAATATCGAGACGTTGCTCATCCTATTAGCTCCTCCACGAGAGAAATGCTTTCAAATTTAATCCTTTCTAGATACCAAGAGCTAGAGGAAGAAAACTAAAAGAAAACCCTCGCCAGTAAGGCGGGGGTTTTTAAGGGAGACCGATATATGTTTGTAATTGTAGGATTAGGAAATCCAGGAAAGAAATATGAAAACACAAGACACAACGCGGGTTTTATGGCCATTGATGCATTGGCGGATAAATATGGAATTCGAGTAGAGGAAAAAAAGCACAAGGCAATCTGTGGTACAGGCGTGATTGAAGGTGTAAAGGTGTTGCTTATCAAGCCACAGACCTTTATGAATGTCAGTGGAGAAAGTGTAAGAGCCGTTATGGATTTTTACAAGATTGACCCAGAAGAAGAGATGCTGGTGATTTATGATGATATTAGTTTATCACCAGGAAATATTCGTATCCGCAAAAAAGGCAGTGCAGGTGGGCATAATGGTATAAAGAGTCTGATTGCCCATGCAGGTACCGAGAATTTCATGCGTATTAAAGTGGGAGTGGGTGAAAAGCCAAGCGGCTGGGATTTGGCAGACTATGTGCTAGGGCATTTCTCAGATGAAGATTTTAAGAAAATAAAAGAGATTATGCCGGATGTTGTGGATGCAGCAGTCATGATGCTGCAGGGTGAAGTTGATAAAGCAATGAATGATTATAATGCAAAGAAACAGGAGTAGATTGTGAGAACTTTTGTAGAGCCTTTGGAGAATTTGAGCGGTTTTTTAGATCTGATGAAGGCTGCTGGAAATCCGAACGAAGTGGGCTTGTATTCGATAACAGGATGCATAGATGCCCAAAAACCACATATGATGTATGCATGTAGCGATGGTAAGAGAAATCATATCATCGTTACTTTTAATGAACAGAAAGCTAAAGAGCTCTATGAGGAATATCGGTTTTTTGACCCTGAGGTAGTATATTATCCGGCGAAGGATGTACTATTTTATCAGTCAGATATCCGAGGCAATGTCTTGACCGCAGAACGTATTCGTGCCTTAAAGGCGATTCACGAGCAGGAAAGGGTGACCCTGATAACTACCTTTGATGCTTTGATGAATACCCAGCCAGCACCAGAGCGGCTGTGGCAATCTGTACTTAAGCTCGCACCAGGAGATGAGATTAAGCTGGAGGAGGTTATAGCTCAGCTAGTTGATATGGGTTACGAAAGGGAATACCAGGCAGAAAGCATGGGACAGTTTGCTTGCAGGGGCGGTATTTTGGATATTTTCCCTTTAACAGAGGAGAACCCAATCCGTATCGAGATGTGGGGAGATGAAATTGACACCATTCGTACCTTTGATACTGAGAGTCAGAAATCCATTGAACCTATTGAAGAAATCCATATTTATCCAGCGAGTGAGTTGCCGCTTGGTGAAGAGGAAAAGCGGGATTTTGGTGAGAAAAGAATAGGATTACTGGATTACTTTTCGCCAGAGGCGACATATATTTTGTTTGATGAGCTGACCCGTTGTGTAGAGCTAGGCAAGCAGACCGAGCTCGAGTTTTCGGAATGCATGACGCATAGACTGGAAAAGGGATATATTCTTCCAGAACAGATGAAAGAGCTTTTTACAGAAAAGGAAGTAATGGGGAAATGTCACAGGTTTTCTTGTATTGCTCTGTCGGCACTAGATGTAAAGCCGAACGGTCTGAAGCAGCAGAGTGTTTTAAATATTCATGTAAAAAGCGTAAATTCCTACAACAATAGCTTTGAGCTATTGGTAAAGGATTTAAAAAATTACCGAAAGAATCATTACAAAATTATTCTTATGTCAGGCTCCCGAACGAGAGCGAAGCGTCTGGCAGAGGATTTGCTGCACGAAGGCTTGAGCTGTTTTTATACCGAGGACTACAACCATGCATTGGTGGAAGGCCAGATTATGGTGTGTTATGGTAAAGTGCGTCGAGGTTTTGAATATCCGATGCTACAATTTGCAGTAATTACCGAGTCAGATATCTTTGGTGGAGAGAGAAAGAAGAAAAAACGCCACAGAACCTATGAAGGAGAAAAAATCCAGGACTTTACGGATTTGAATGTAGGGGATTATGTAGTACATGAAAATCATGGCTTGGGAATCTATAAAGGAATCGAAAAAATTGAGGTAGATAAAACATTAAAAGACTATATCAAAATTGAGTATGCGGGGGGCTCAAATCTCTACATTTTAGCTACTCAGCTGGAAATGATACAAAAATACGCTGGGAAGGATGCAAAGAGACCAAAGCTCAATCGTTTAGGTGGACAGGAATGGAGCAAAACCAAATCCAGAGTAAGGGGTGCAGTGAAAGAAATCGCGGCAGATTTGGTAAAGCTATATGCACTTCGAGAGGAGCAAAACGGTTTTGTCTATGGTCCAGATACTGTTTGGCAGAGAGAGTTTGAAGAACTATTTCCATTTGAAGAGACGCAGGATCAGGTGCTTGCGATTGAAGATACCAAACGAGATATGGAAAGCACCAAAATTATGGACCGTCTGATTTGTGGCGATGTGGGATATGGCAAGACGGAGGTTGCCATTCGTGCGGCATTCAAGGCAGTGCAAGAGGGAAAGCAGGTGGCATATTTGGCGCCTACCACGATTTTGGCACAGCAGATTTACAATACCTTTGCTCAGCGTATGAAGGATTTTCCTGTACGCGTAGATTTGATGTGCCGTTTTCGAAGCTCCGCTGAAATGAAACGTACGGTGGAGGATCTGAAAAAGGGGCAGGTTGATATCGTAATAGGAACCCACAGGATTTTATCCAAGGATGTGGAATTTAAGGATTTAGGCCTTTTGGTCGTAGACGAAGAACAACGCTTTGGTGTGGCACATAAAGAAAAAATCAAGAAGCTAAAAACAAATGTCGATGTATTAACCCTGACTGCTACGCCAATTCCGAGAACGCTTCATATGAGTCTAATCGGAATTCGTGATATGAGTGTGTTGGAGGAGCCGCCAATGGACCGTCTTCCGATTCAGACCTATGTAATGGAATACAATGAAGAAATGGTTCGTGTGGCTATCAACCGTGAGCTGGCAAGAGATGGGCAGGTGTTTTATGTATACAATAAAGTAGATGATATCGATGAAGTAACCACCAAGATACAGGCTTTGATACCGGAAGCAAACGTGGCATTTGCGCATGGGCAGATGCCAGAAAGAGAATTGGAAAAAATTATGTATCGCTTTATCAATGGAGAAATTGATATACTAGTGTCTACCACGATTATTGAAACGGGTCTGGATATCTCCAATGTAAACACTATGATTATCCATGATGCCGACAAAATGGGACTTTCCCAGTTGTATCAGCTACGTGGTCGTGTGGGGCGCTCCAACAAGACGGCCTATGCGTTTTTGATGTATCGGAGAAACAAGCTGCTGAAGGAAGTAGCGGAGAAACGACTAGCAGCCATGAGGGAATATTCTGAACTAGGTAGTGGCTTCAAAATAGCCATGCGGGATTTGGAAATTCGTGGAGCCGGCAACCTTCTCGGGGCCGAGCAAAGTGGTCATATGGAAGCGGTTGGTTATGATTTGTACTGCAAGATGTTAAATGAGGCTGTAAAGGAAGCAAAGGGCATTGTGGTAGAGGATAGATTTGAAACCATCATTGACATTAACACCAATGCGTTTATTCCTGCATCCTACGTGGCAAACGAATTGCATAAGCTTGACATTTACAAGCGAATTGCCGGTATTGAGACAGAGAATGAGGCAGAAGAAATGCTAGAAGAGCTGATAGACCGTTTTGGTGAGCCACCCAAATCGGTACAGAATCTCCTTGCGATTGCACGATTGAAATTTCTTGCACATGGTCTTTATATCAAGGAAATTAGCCAGAAGGGCAATGAACTAAAGCTCGTTATGTATGAAAAAGCCAAAATCAATCCTGCCTTGATACCAACAGTGGTACAACAGAACGCACCATTTATGAATTTTACGGCTGATGCAAAAAATCCATATTTTATATATCAGTTAAATGGAAATTCCCGTGAAAAGGGCAGAGACATGATAGAAATGGTGCAAAATATATTAAATTCGATGGCAATTTTGATAGAATCAGTGAAAAAAGAAGAAAAATCTTGCTAGATGACGGAAAACGCACTATAATATAAGGATGATAAAAGCCCTTAGTGGGTCTTATTTTAGGAGGCAATATGAGTATTAAGAAATTAACAGCTCTTGTTATGGCAGGAGTTATATGTGCATCTGTATTTACTGGATGCGGAGTGAACCCAGGGGAAACAGTAGCTACATTAGGAGAACAGACGATTACCTTTGATGTAGCAAACTTTTTATGTAAATATCAAAAAGCAACCATGGATGATATGTATGTTTCCTATGCAGAATACTACGGGGTGGAGTCTTTGTGGGATCAGGATGTTTCTGGTAATGGCTCTACTATGGAAGCAGATTTTAAAGCAGATGTTATGAAAATGCTTCATGAGTTATACACTTTAAAAGCGCACATGACTGATTACAATGTAGAAGTTACAGAGGAAGAAGAAGCCGCCATTGAAGAAGCAGTGAAGGCATTTATGAAAGGCAACTCGGAAGAAGCAATCAAAGAATTTGGTGCAACTGAGGAAGTGGTGACAGAAGTGCTTACACTCTATACCATTCAAGCAAAAATGCGTAAGGCTATCATCGTCGATGTAGACCGCGTGGTAAGTGATGAAGATGCGAATATGCGTGGATATAGTGTGATAGAAATTAGTCTGGAGGGCGAAACAGACGAAACAGGTGCTCAGGTGACATATACAGACGAACAGGTTGCAGAAATCAAAGCAAATGCGACCAAGATGACAGAAGCTTTACAGAGTACCCCTATGGAAACAGTAGCAGAAGAGTATGGATATGAAGTTAGCGAAGGAGCTTATGGAAAAGATGGAGAGACTCTCGATGGTGTAGCTCTTGCAGAGGAATTGGTTACAGCACTGGATGCACTTCAGGTAGCTCAGGTTTCTGGCATGATCGAAACGGATACTACTCTTTATTTTGCTAGAATCGATGAAGAGACTGATACAGAAGCAACAGAAGAGCATCGTGAAGCTATTATCACAGAACGCGAAAATGCTCGTTATGATGAAGTTTTAAAAGAGTGGCAAACCGATGATGGTTGGGAAGTAAAAGAAAATGTGGTAGCAAAAATTGATTTCCACAATCTGTTTACTCAGACCTCTGAATCTACAGAAGAAACAGAAGCTACAGAGACAGAAAGTGTACAAACAACAGAAAGCGTAGAAACAACAGAAAGCAACTAGAATGATGACAAAAGATAACATAGTTTTAATTGGTATGCCGGGGGTCGGCAAAAGTACGATAGGTGTAATACTGGCAAAGGTATTGGGATATCAATTTGTAGATGCGGACCTGTTGATTCAGGAGCAGGAAGGTAAACTCCTTAAGGATATTATCGAGGAGGTTGGAACAGATGGTTTTATTCAGGTGGAAAACAGAGTAAATGCAAGCATTGAATGTTCCAAGACCATCATTGCAACTGGCGGAAGCGTTATTTATGGTGCACAAGCCATGCAGCATCTAAAGGAAATTGGTACAGTTGTATATTTGGAGGTTCCATTTTCTACATTAGAGAAGCGTCTCTCTGATATCAAAGGACGAGGCGTAGTGCTAAAGGATGGACAAACCCTGTACGACTTATTTATGGAGCGAACACCACTCTATGAAACATATGCAGATGTTCGAGTTTCAGAAGAAGGACTAAACGTAGAACAGACGGTAGAACTTTTAGTTAATAAATTACAGAACTTGAATAACAATTAGAAAAATATCGAATAGTATATAAGAGATTGTTTGTTGAGGTGGAAGATGGAACAATACGTGATTAAAGGTGGTAATCCTTTATATGGTGAAGTTGAGATTGGTGGTGCAAAAAATGCAGCGCTTCCTATTTTAGCAGCTGCAATTATGACAGACGAAACCGTTACAATTGAAAATTTGCCAAACGTTAGGGATGTGAACGTACTTTTACAGGCCATTGAAGAAATTGGCGCAAGAGTAGACCGTGTCGATACCCATACAGTTAAAATAAATGGTTCTTTTATTCATGATGTAAAAGTGGACAATGAATATATTCGCAAAATTCGTGCGTCTTACTATTTAATTGGAGCATTATTAGGAAAATATCGGAAAACCGCGGTAGCGCTTCCTGGAGGATGTGATATTGGAAGTCGTCCTATTGACCTTCATAAAAAGGGCTTTTGTGCAATGGGTGCTAAGGTAGATATTGCACATGGATTATTCCAGGTAGAAGCAGACCACCTAATGGGTACCCACATTTATTTGGATAAGGTATCTGTTGGTGCGACGATTAATATTATGATGGCGGCTGCTTTGGCAGAAGGAAAAACCGTTATTGAAAACGCGGCAAAGGAGCCACACATCGTAGACGTGGCAAACTTCTTAAACAGCATGGGAGCCAATATCCGAGGCGCAGGTACAGATGTTATCCGTATCGTTGGTGTGGAGAAACTTCATAAAACAGAATATTCCATTATTCCGGACCAGATAGAAGCTGGAACCTTTATGTTTGCGGTAGCAGCAACAGGTGGAGATGTTGTGGTATCCAATGTTATTCCAAAGCATTTAGAAGCAACTACAGCCAAGCTGGTAGAAGCAGGCTGTGAGGTAGAAGAATTTGATGATGCCGTTCGTGTAATTTCCAATGGAAAACTACAGCGTACACAGGTGACAACCCTCCCTTATCCAGGTTTCCCAACAGACATGCAGCCACAAATGGCGGTATTATTGGGAATTGCAGAGGGAACCAGTACGGTAACCGAAAGCATTTTTGAAAATCGTTTCCGTTATGTAGATGAGCTTACTAGAATGGGAGCGAATATTAAAGTAGAAAGCAACATTGCAATTATTACAGGTGTGGAAAAATACACCGGAGCAAGAGTAAATGCCCCAGACCTTCGTGCAGGTGCAGCCCTTGTAATTGCTGGTCTTGCAGCAGAGGGCGTAACCATAGTTGATGATATCCATTATATTATGCGTGGATACGAGAATTTCGAAGGTAAGCTTCGTGCATTAGGGGGCAACATAGAACTTGTAACAAGTGAAAAAGAACTTCAAAAGTTTATTTTGAAGGTATCGTAAAGGAGCACAAATGGAAAAATTATTATTTACTTCAGAATCTGTGACAGAGGGGCATCCAGATAAAGTTTGTGATGCAATTTCAGATGCTATTCTAGATGCATGTTTAGAACAGGATCCAATGAGTCGTGTAGCCTGTGAGGCAGCAGCTTGTACAGGATTCGTATTGGTAACAGGTGAAATTACAACAAAGGCACAGTTGGATATTCCTGGAATCGTTCGTAAAACCGTAAAAGAAATCGGTTATGATGATGCGAAAACGGGCTTTGACGGTAATACCTGTGCGGTGTTAGTTGCATTAGACCAGCAGTCTGCAGATATTGCCATGGGTGTAGATAAAGCCTTAGAAGCAAAAGCAGGAAAAATTACTGATGAGTTAGATACTGGTGCCGGCGATCAGGGTATGATGTTTGGTTATGCAACCGATGAAACGGAAGAGCTGATGCCATATCCAATCTCACTTGCACACAAGCTGGCTTTACAGCTTACAAAAGTGCGAAAGGATGGTACATTAACCTATCTTAGACCAGACGGAAAAACACAGGTTTCTCTGGAATATGATGAGAATGGCGAGCCAAAGCGTCTAGAAGCAGTTGTTCTTTCCACACAGCATGATGAGGATGTCACACAGGAACAGATTCATTCAGATATAAAAAAATACGTATTTGACGAAATTCTTCCAGCTGAATTGATTGATAGTGAAACAAAATTCTTTATTAACCCAACTGGACGTTTTGTAATCGGTGGACCACATGGTGATGCCGGTCTTACTGGACGCAAAATTATCGTAGATACCTATGGTGGAATGGCACGTCATGGTGGCGGTGCATTCTCCGGAAAGGATTGTACCAAGGTGGACCGCTCAGCAGCCTATGCAGCACGTTATGTTGCAAAGAATATCGTAGCAGCAGGTCTTGCAAAGAAATGTGAAATTCAGCTTTCCTATGCAATCGGTGTTGCACAGCCAACATCTATTATGGTAGATACCTTTGGAACAGGCGTAATTTCTGATGAAAAATTAGTAGAGGTTATTCGTAAGGAGTTTGACCTTCGTCCAGCAAGCATTATTAAGATGTTAGATTTGAGAAGACCAATCTATCGTGCTACAGCTGCTTATGGACATTTTGGAAGAACAGACCTTGCACTTCCATGGGAAAAAACAGACAAAGCTGAAGGTTTGAAACTTTATAGAAATTTATAGAATAGAGATGAAACTAAAGTCAAAACTAATTATTTCTTTTTGTATTATTATGTTTGTGCCTATATTTTTGGCACTTTTCATCATAGGAGCATTCTTTCGCGTGCAGTGGGAGATAGTAGCTCAAAATATCGAAATCATGCCGGATGTAAGAGGCTTATTCTTTGATATTGTCTTTGCAGTTGTATTGATTTTGCTTTTAACCGCAGGTATGCTGATGATTTGGATTTACCAAAGCATGGTTACTCCGATTCGACGCCTGCAGATTGCAGCAGAACATATCAAGAATGGCAATCTGGATTTCAAGCTGGAAACTGATGGCTCAGAGGATGATGAAATCAATGAGCTGTGTGTCAGCTTTGAGGATATGCGCCGGAGGCTAAAGGAAAACGCAGAAGAAAAGCTTCAAAGTGAGGCAGAAAATCGTGTGCTCATTAGCAATATTGCTCACGATTTGAAAACTCCGATTACAGCTGTAAAAGGGTATTCTGAAGGGATTATCGATGGTGTTGCCAACACCCCAGAGAAAGTAGATAAGTATGTCAGAACGATTTATAGCAAGGCAAATGAAATGGATACGCTGATTAATGAGCTAACGCTATACTCCAAGATTGATACCAACAAAATTCCATACAATTTTTCAAAATTAAATGTAGAAGAATACTTTGCAGATTGTGTACAAGAACTCGGTATTGACTTGGAAACCAGAGGAATTGGTCTGGCATATTACAATTATACCGAACAGGATGTCGTGATTATTGCAGATCCAGAGCAGCTTCGTCGGGTAGTCAATAATATCGTCGGAAATTCCGCGAAATATATGAATAAGAAAAATGGCTTTATTAATATTCGTATTAAAGATGTAGGCGATTTCATTCAGGTAGAAATCGAAGACAACGGCAGAGGAATTCCACAAAAGGATTTGCCATATATATTTGACCGCTTTTATAGAGGCGATGTATCGCGAAACTCAGCAACTGGTGGTAGTGGTATTGGGTTGTCCATTGTAAAGAAAATTATTGAAGATCATGGTGGTAAGATATGGGCCACCAGCAAAGAGGACACAGGTACAGTTATGTACTTTGTAATAAGAAAATATCAGGAGATACCAAATGAGTAAGATATTAATTATAGAAGACGAAGTAGCAATTGCAGAGCTTGAAAAGGATTATTTGGAGTTGAGTGGCTTCGAGGTAGAAGTAGAAACTGATGGCATGAATGGTCTTGCCAGAGCTATAACAGAGGAATTTGATTTATTTATTCTGGATTTGATGCTTCCTGGAATCGATGGATTTGAAATCTGTAAGGAGATTCGAGAAAAGAAGAATACACCAATTCTCATGGTCTCTGCGAAAAAGGATGACATTGACAAAATTCGTGGTCTAGGACTCGGTGCAGATGATTATGTAACCAAGCCATTTTCACCAAGTGAATTAGTAGCGCGTGTAAAGGCTCATCTCGCTCGTTATGAACGTCTTATAGGAAGCAATGTCGTAGAAAATGATATTATTGAGATTCGCGGTATCAAAATCGATAAAACAGCAAGACGTGTATGGATAAACGGGGAAGAGAAGCAGTTTACGACAAAGGAGTTTGACTTGCTTACCTTCTTGGCAGAGAATCCAAATCATGTATATACCAAGGAAGAGTTGTTCCGTGAAATCTGGGATATGGAATCTATTGGGGATATTGCTACAGTAACAGTACATATCAAAAAGATTCGTGAAAAAGTAGAAATGGATACGGCAAAGCCACAGTACATTGAGACGATTTGGGGCGTCGGCTATCGGTTTAAGTTATAGCTTCCAATTGAATATAGTTGTATGAAAGAGTTCGCGAGCGAACTCTTTTTATATTTTCCATAAAATTGCACATGATAAACTATCATTTAATTTTATGGAGGTTACTATGAAACAGGCATGGCGAAGTTTTACAAATGGTACATGGAAAAATGAAATTAATGTAAGAGACTTCATACAGAAAAATTATATGCCCTATGAAGGAGATGAGAGTTTCCTAGAAGGCCCAACACAGGATACGCTGGACTTGTGGGAACAGGTGTTGGAGCTGTCGAAACAAGAGAGGGAAGCAGGCGGAGTATTGGATATGGATACGAAAATCATTTCTACGATTACGTCTCATGGACCTGGATATTTGGACAAGTCGAAGGAAAAAATCGTAGGCTTTCAGACGGACAAACCGTTTAAGAGAGCACTTATGCCGTATGGTGGAATCCGTATGGCAATAAAAGCGTGCCAGGATAGCGGATATGAAGTAGACAAAAAGGTTGTGGAAGATTTTACAACACATCGTAAGACACACAATGCGGGAGTTTTTGATGTATACACACCGGAGATGAGAGCCTGTCGTTCTTCTCACATCATTACAGGGCTTCCAGATGCTTATGGTAGAGGACGAATTATTGGAGATTATCGTCGTGTGCCTCTTTACGGCGTGGATAGATTGATCGAGCAGAAGATGGAAGAATTTCACTCCATGGGTTGTATCATGAATAATGATATCATTCGTGAGCGCGAAGAAATCTCCGAACAAATTCGCGCCTTGGAGCAGCTAAAAAAATTAGCAGAAATTTATGATTGTGATATCAGTCAGCCGTCAAAGAATATTCAGGAAGCGATTCAGTCGTTATACTTTGCCTATCTTGCGGCGACAAAGGAACAGAATGGTGCAGCAATGTCTCTGGGGCGAACCTCTACCTTTTTGGACATTTATGCAGAACGTGATTTAAAAGAAGGCACATTTACGGAAAAAGAAATTCAAGAAATGGTAGACCAGTTTATTATGAAGCTGCGACTGATTAAGTTTGCGAGAACCACGGAATACAACGCCATTTTCGCAGGTGATCCAACCTGGGTAACAGAGGCAATTGCAGGAATTGGCATGGATGGAAGACATATGGTTACCAAGATGTCCTACCGTTATCTCCATACGTTGAACAATATTGGCGCAGCACCCGAACCAAACCTCACCGTGCTTTGGTCTGTGAATCTTCCAGAAAACTTCAAAAGATTCTGTGCGGCTATCTCTATCAAACACTCTGCAATACAGTATGAAAATGACGATGTTATGCGTCCGGTGCATGGGGATGATTATGGAATCGCCTGCTGTGTATCCTCCATGCGAATTGGCAAAGAAATGCAATTCTTCGGTGCAAGAGCAAATCTTGCGAAGTGTTTATTATATGCCATCAACGGTGGTATAGATGAGCTTTCTGGGAAACAGGTAGGTCCTAAATATCGTCCGATTACCACAGAGTATCTGGATTATGAAGAAGTCATGTCAGCCTACAAGGATATGATGAAATGGTTGGCGAGCGTATATGTAAATGCATTGAATATCATTCACTATATGCACGATAAATACTCCTACGAAAAACTGGAGATGGCATTGCATGACAAGAAAATTGTTCGCTGGTTTGCCACAGGAATTGCAGGGTTTTCCGTAGTAGCCGATTCGCTATCCGCTATCAAATATGCAAAAGTAAAGCCTATTCGAAACGAACAGGGGATTGCAGTAGATTTTGAAACAGAAGGCGAATTCCCAAAATTCGGTAATGATGATGACAGAGTAGATGACATTGCAAAAGAAGTGTTGCATCTTTTTGTCGGATATATTAAAGAAAATCAGACCTATCGCGGCGGTATTCAAACGACCTCTATTCTAACGATTACTTCCAACGTATCTTATGGAAAAAACACTGGCTCCACCCCTGATGGCAGAAAACGTGGCGAAGCCTTTGCACCGGGAAGTAACCCAATGCACGGACGAGATACCCATGGTGTAGTTGCTTCACTGGCATCTGTTGCAAAAATTCCATTTATGGATTCACAGGATGGCATTTCCAATACCTTTAGCATTGTGCCAGATGCATTAGGAAAAAGTCACGAGGAGGCGAAGACGAACCTCACACAAATGCTGGATGGTTATATGGGCAAAGGCGGGCATCATTTGAATGTCAATGTCTTAAATCGAGACACCCTAAGAGATGCTCAGGAGCATCCGGAAAAATACCCACAGCTTACGATTCGCGTATCAGGGTATGCAGTAAACTTTATTAAGCTTACCAAAGAGCAGCAGAACGAAGTAATCGCCAGAACCTTCCATGATAAGATGTAAACTTGTGATAATAGCAAAAAGAATGTATAATGAACAGGTACAACGAAAAAGGAGAGATAAAGAATGGGTTACATTCATTCCATAGAAACCTTTGGAACAGTAGACGGACCAGGTGTGCGATTTGTAGTATTTTTCCAAGGCTGCCCAATGCGTTGTCAGTATTGTCACAATCCTGACACCTGGGATATGCAGAATGGAAAAGAACAAAATGCAGATGAAATCTTGGAAAAATTTGAGCGCAATCGCTCTTTTTATCGAACAGGTGGCATTACTGCTACCGGCGGGGAGCCGATGATGCAGATGGATTTCCTCATAAAGCTTTTTACCAAAGCAAAGGAAAAGGATATCCATACCTGTCTTGATACATCAGGAATTGTGTTCCTGCAGGACAAAGAAAGTGAAGTCTTTGCTAAGGTAGAAAAGCTGATGGCAGTGACCGATTTGGTGATGCTGGACATCAAGCATATAGAGGACGAGGCGCACCATACGCTGACAGGCCATTCCAATAACCAAATCATTGCTTTCGCCAGATATCTGGATGAAATCAACAAGCCCGTTTGGATTCGACATGTGGTAGTACCTGGGATTACCTATAAAGAAGAGGCATTGAAAAAGCTGGGCGAGTTTTTAAAAACTCTTTCCAATGTAGAGAAATTAGAGGTGCTTCCTTATCATACCTTAGGAGAAAACAAGTATGACAATCTAGGCATGAAATATCCACTCAAGGGTGTCCCGCAGCTTTCCAAGGGTGAGGCAAAACAAGCGGAAATGATTATTCGTAAAGCTTGGGGAAAGCCTTTGGAACCTCAAGGAGACACACAGGACAACAAAGATACAAAGGATAAAACAGGAGGTAACGTATGCAGAACGTGTTAGTCGTAGTAGATATGCAGAATGACTTTATTGATGGAGCACTAGGAACAAAAGAGGCAGTAGCTATCGTTCCTAATGTGAAAGCGAAAATCGAAAACTTTGAAGGAACTATCTTATTTACCAGAGATACACATTTGGAAAATTATATGGACACACAGGAAGGACGAAATCTTCCTGTACCACACTGCATCAAAGGAACAGAGGGCTGGCAGATCCGTCCAGAGCTGGATGTCCTTCGTGATACACCTGCCATCGATAAAGTGACCTTTGGTTCATCAGAATTACCAGACAAGCTGTTAGAATTAAATGCAATTGAACCAATCGAGTCCATTACCTTTATTGGTCTTTGCACAGATATCTGTGTCATCTCAAATGTAATGGTAACAAAAGCCTTCTTACCAGAAGTACCGCTTATTGTAGACGCTGCCTGCTGTGCTGGTGTAACGCCAGAGAGCCACCAGAATGCCTTGGAGGCTATGAAGGTTTGCCAGGTGAAGGTAGATAATGAATAGAAATTCAATAGTAGATAAAGAAGTTTAATAATAAAAAAGAGAAATAATATGATAAATTTAGAAATCATTTTTGAAGATGATGACATTATCATCTGCCACAAGCCCGCGGGGGTGGCTACCCAGACCAAACGCTTAGGACAGCAGGATATGGAAAGCCTGCTGAAAAATTACAGAGCGAAAAAAGGTGAGCCACCCTATATAGGTGTGGTACATAGATTAGACCAGCCAGTAGAAGGGCTTATGGTCTTTGCCAAAAACCAAAATGCGGCAGCGAACTTATCCAAGCAAGTACAACAGCGTGCGATTGGAAAGCATTATTATGCAGTTTCAGAGAATATGCCGGCAAAAAAAGAAGGTGTATTAGAAGATTATTTAATCACAGATAAAAAGACCAATTTCACCAGAGCAATAGAGTATGAAGTTTGGAAGAATACACTTGATAAACTTCCGAAAGAAGCAAAGTATGCAAAATTGGAATATAAGTATGTGAAATCGGCAGGAAAAAAATCATTATTTGATATTAAACTTCACACTGGCCGCCAGCACCAGATTCGTGTACAGATGGCAAACGCAGGATGCGCGCTTGTCGGAGATAGTAAATATGGTGAAACTGGTGACAAAGAACAGCTCGCACTTTGCTCTTATAAGCTTGAATTTGAGCATCCAAGAAATAAACATCCAATGAAATTCGAAATTCAGCCAATTGGAAAGGTGTTTGTAGATTTTTTGCATAAGGGGAGATGTCTTGATGAACTTGAGACATCTTGACAATTTGCCCCATTTTTACTATCATTAGCTAATACGTTATTTGAAAAAGAGGAGATTTGTTATGGCAAATGACAAGAAATTAGTAGAAGCCATTACCTCCATGGAGGAAGACTTCACACAATGGTATACAGACGTTGTAAAAAAAGCGGAATTAATGGATTATTCATCGGTAAAAGGATGTATGATTTTTAAACCAAATGGCTATGCCATCTGGGAAAATATCCAAAAACAGTTAGACGCGAGATTCAAGGAAACAGGTGTAGAGAATGTGTACATGCCAATGTTCATTCCAGAGAGCCTTCTTCAGAAAGAAAAAGATCACGTAGAGGGCTTTGCACCAGAAGTAGCTTGGGTTACACATGGTGGTTTAGAAGAGCTTCAGGAACGTCTTTGTGTAAGACCGACATCAGAAACTCTGTTCTGTGAGCTTTTTGCAAATGTGGTACAGTCACACCGTGATTTACCAAAGGTATACAACCAGTGGTGCTCAGTGGTACGTTGGGAAAAGACTACAAGACCATTCCTACGTTCCTCAGAATTCTTATGGCAGGAAGGACATACAGTACACGCTACTGCAGAAGAAGCAGAAGCTAGAACTGTACAGATGCTAAACCTTTACGCAGACTTCCTAGAAGAGGTGCTTGCGATCCCGGTTATCAAAGGTCGCAAAACAGACAAAGAAAAATTCGCTGGTGCAGAAGCGACTTATACAATAGAAGCCTTGATGCATGATGGTAAAGCTTTACAGTCAGGCACCTCCCATAACTTTGGAGATGGCTTTGCCAGAGCATTCGGCATTCAGTATTCCGACAAGGAAAATAAATTACAATACTGCCACGAAACCTCATGGGGCATGTCCACACGCCTTATTGGTGCTATTATCATGGTACATGGTGATGATTCTGGTTTGGTTCTTCCACCAAGAATCGCTCCGACACAGGTCATGGTAGTTCCAATTCAGCAGAAAAAAGAAGGCATACTCGACAAAGCATATGATGTACGTGATGCCCTTGCAAAAGAATTTCGTGTAAAAATCGATACAACAGATAAGAGCCCAGGATGGAAATTTGCAGAACAGGAAATCCAGGGTATCCCAGTTCGTGTAGAGCTTGGACCAAAGGATATCGAAAACAATCAGTGTGTAGTAGTTCGTCGTGATACCAGAGAAAAGACCATTGCTTCATTAGATGACTTAAATACAAAGCTGGCAGAAATCTTGGAAACTATGCAGGCAGATATGCTTGCAAGAGCAAAAGAATTCTTAAATACTCACATTTGCGATGCGCATAACTACGCAGAATTTATCCAGAAGGCAGAAAGCAAAACAGGATTTATTCGCGGTATGTGGTGTGAAAAAGTAGAATGTGAATTAAAGATTAAAGAGGATACAGGTGTAACAAGCCGCTGTATGCCTTTTAATGATCAGGAACATATTTCAGACGTATGTGTATGCTGTGGAAAACCTGCACACAAGCTGGTATACTGGGGCAAAGCATACTAAAAACGATGCAAGGAAGATGTGCTTTTCCCGATAAGAGTACATTTCCTTAGGAAAAGGAAAACGCATGAAAATAGAGCTACCAGTTGATGTGAAGAATATCATAGAGACTCTAGAGGCGAATGGTTATGAAGCCTTTGCGGTAGGAGGGTGTGTACGAGACACTCTCCTTTTTCGCATGCCAGGAGATTGGGATGTGACGACCTTGGCAAAGCCAGAGGAAGTAAAAGCGCTATTTCCTCATACCATTGATACCGGCATTCAGCATGGCACAGTCACCGTTATGATGAATCACATAGGCTATGAAGTGACAACCTATCGCATCGATGGCGAATATGAAGATGCCAGACATCCCAAGGAGGTCACCTTTACAGCAAATCTGGTAGAGGATTTGAAACGCCGCGATTTTACCATCAATGCCATGGCATACAATGAAAGAACTGGTCTGGTAGATGAGTTTGATGGTGTTGAAGATTTGGAAAACAAGGTCATACGTTGTGTAGGAAATCCTAGAGAACGATTTGCCGAGGACGCACTTCGGATGCTTCGTGCAGTGCGCTTTGCGGCTCAGCTTGGCTTCACCATAGATGAGGATACGAAAGCAGCCATCAAGGAGCTTGCACCTACTCTGAAAAAGGTAAGTGCAGAACGCATTGCAGTAGAGCTTATCAAGATTTTAGTCTCTGACCATCCAGAGGAAATACGTACTGCTTATGAGCTGGGGCTTACTAGAGTGTTTATGCCAGAATTCGATGTCGCGATGGAAACCGTGCAAAACAACCCACACCATATGTACACCGTAGGTGAACATTCTATCGTGGCTATGCAGAATGTCCATCCAGACCGCATGCTGCGACTGATTATGCTGTTACATGATTTGGCAAAGCCAGTCGTACTTACCACAGATGATAATGGATACGATCACTTCGTAGGACATACACAAGCAGGTGCAGACATGGCAAAGGGAATCCTTCGCCGCCTGAAATTTGACAATGCAACGATTGATTTTGTTTATCGTATGGTAAAGCATCACGATGACAGACCGCCGATGGACAATAAGGCATTGGTACGCAGACGCATCAGTGAAATTGGCATGGAAAACATGCCAATGATGATTGAGATAAAAAGAGCGGACATTTTAGCACAGAGTATGCACCAACGAGAATGCAAGATGCGCTATGTAGACGATTTGGAAAAAGCCTATCAAGAGGTGCTTGCAAAAAATCACTGTGTCTGCAAAACAGATTTGTCAGTAAATGGCAACGACTTAATTGCTATGGGTATGAAACCAGGCAAGGAAATTGGCGTGGTGCTGGATTTGTTATTTGATATAGTATTAAATGACCCACGATTAAATGACAAAGAAAAGTTGCTGGAACGAGCGAATAAGTTGCTAACCCCTTTCATATGATAAACAGATACGATGTGAATCATATGGAGGGGTTTTTTGTATAATCAGACAGAAGCGATTCTTTCGCAGTATGAATTGGAAATACACGAGGTGAAAAAAGGAAGAGGTACCTATATCTGTGATACGGATAAGGGCATGAAGTTAATGGTGGCTTTCCGTGGCTCCAACGAAAAAGGCATGGTTTTGAAAGAACTCTTGGAGCAGCTTTTGATAAATGATTTTCCAGTAGAGCAGATTATGTTAAACAAAAATGATGAGGTAGTTACCCGAGATGAAATAACGGGAGAAAGCTTCCTCGTAAAAGATTATATAACAGGCAGAGAACTAGATACCGGCAATCCGGAGGAATTAAAAGCCGCAGTACGTCTCCTAGCATTGTATCATGAAGCAATGAAACAGGTGGCATTAGAGCTTCCTGAAAAAGTGAGAGACAATGCAAGACAGGTAGTAGAAATCCGCAAACGCCATCAGCGAGAGCTGATAAAAGTAAAAAACTTTATTCGGAACCGAAAGAAGAAATGCGAATTTGAACAGCTATTCATGTGTTCCTATGTGCCCATGCTGGATACGGTAGAAAAATCGATCCATATATTAGAAAAACAAGAGCTACAATCACCGGAATGTATGCTCTGCCATGGAGATGTGAACCAGCATAACATTTTATGCCAAAACGGGAATTGGCGTTTGGTACATTTTGAGGGCTTCACATATAGCTGGAGTGTCTTGGACCTGGCGAATTTTTTGCGTAAAATCATGGAGAAAAACACTTGGGATGTGCAGCTGGGAATGGATTTAATCCATACCTACAGAAAATATACAACTATGGAAGACGCTACACTACTTCAGTTGTATGGACTTCTGCTGTTTCCGGAAAAATTCTGGAAAATTACAAACCATTATATGAATTCTCGAAAATCATGGATATCGGAGCGCGACATTGATAAACTCAAAAAAGTGATAGAGCAGGAAGAAGAGCGTCTAAATTTCATGCAAAACTTATTTTCATTTATTGAATAATCATGTATACTTGAGCTATGAGCAGAAAACATATATACAAAAGAACTTTATATGGAATCATCCTGTTGCTTGCTATAGTTTGTCTGACAGGCTGCGGTGGAAAGGACCATGGAAAGACAGAAAACCAGCAGTCCCAGTCAGAGGCGGATAAAAAGCAGTACCTGTATATGATTATGGAAAATGACACAATGGAAGAGGCTATGACCCTGCGCTCTCTAGACACAGGTCTGGAAACCTATTATGAATATGCATTTTCCACCCAGTTCAGGGATAAATATGGAAGCTATACGACAGCTATCCATTTTACACCAGGTCGTATAGTAACGATTGGTGAAATAGATCAGGAAGGTTATTTGACAGAAATACAGCTTTCTTCACAAGTATGGGAACAGCAAAAGGTCAAGCGTTTTTCCATCGATGAGGAAAAGGGTGTATTCTCCATTGCAGACACGAAGTATTCCATTCGAGACAAGGTGATTGTATTTTCGGATGGTAAACAGATACCATTTTCTTATATCTCCAAGGAGGATGTCCTGACTGTTGTAGGGATGGGCAAAAAGCTATTGTCGGTAGTGGTTACTACAGGACACGGTACACTGGCACTTAATAACACAGATTTGTTTGAAGACAGCTTTTTGCAGCTGAATCAGAATATCTTTGCCATGATTACAGGAGATATGGATATGGAGCTGCCAGAAGGCCACTATACCCTGAAAGTCGCCAATGATGGCTGGGGCGGAACCACAGAAATTGAAATCGTGCGAGGGCAAACCACAGCAATTGACTTAGATACCCTAAAGGGAGAAGGGAAGAAAAAAGGTCTTATCAGCTTTCAAATAGATGTAGAGAACATAGAGGTCTATATCGACTATAAATTAGTAGACCATATGCAACCAGTAGAGCTTGTCTATGGAACCCACGTACTGCAAATCGAGGCAGAGGGGTATAGCACATGGAAGAAATACTTATCGGTCAATTCCGAAGAAGCTACCCTAGTAATCGAGCTGGATGCGGACGATAGTTCAGAGGATACTGAAGCTACAGAAACGGAAGCAGAAGAAACCGAATCTGCATCAACTCAGACACCAGAAACAGAAAATCCACGAGAAACAGAGACGGAAGAAACCACTGCAGAAGAAACCTCCACGGAATAAAATCTCGAAAATTTCCACGGAAACCGCTTAAAATGTGGGTTTTGCCTTGACAAATTGGAAAAAAACAAGTATATATATTCTTGTAGGTAATTTGGGATTACTCGAATTATTATAAATGAATATCCAGAGGAGGAATTATTACATGAACAAGACAGAATTAGTAGCAGCTATGGCTGACAAAGCACAGCTCTCAAAAAAAGACGCTGAAGCAGCATTAAAAGCATTCACAGATGTTGTTGCTGAAGAATTAAAGAAAGGTGAAAAAATTCAGTTAGTAGGATTCGGTACTTTCGAAGTTTCTGAAAGAGCAGCTAGAACTGGTAGAAACCCACAGACAGGTAAAGAAATGACAATCCCAGCTTCTAAAGCTCCAAAATTCAAAGCAGGTAAAGCTTTAAAAGATTCTGTTAACTAATTTTCAGTTATAGAACGAACAACTGCCGTACCCAAAGGTGCGGCAGTACTTTTTTATTTGATAGAAAATTCCGATCAAATAAAAATGCTTCGCTGTTGAAAGAGGTAAATATGAGATTAGATAAGTTTTTAAAAGTATCACGTTTGATTAAGAGAAGAACAGTAGCCAATGAAGCCTGCGATGCTGGACGTGTCAGTGTCAACGGCAAAGAGGCTAAAGCCTCTGTCAACGTCAAGGTTGGCGATACGATAGAGATTGCCTTTGGACAAAAGACGGTAAAGGTAAAGGTTCTCGCTATCGCGGACACCACCAAAAAAGAAGAAGCAAAAGATTTATTTGAATATATATCATAATTTTGTGGACCTCCTAATATAGTAGCTATATAGGAGGTTTTTGTATGGAAGAAAACAAAATAAGTAAGTCTCATAAAATCATGTTAAATAATCGCAAATCCGGCACCTTTACAGGCGTGTTGGACGTAATATCCTTTGATATTTCAGAAATACTTCTTGAAACAGAGCAGGGGATGTTAAATGTAAAAGGCAAGGATTTACATGTGAATCGTCTAAACTTGGAAAAAGGCGAAGTAGATGTCGAAGGAATGGTAGACGTGTTGGCATACACCCAGCTTCCATCTGGAATTAAGAAAACACAAGGTAGCCTCTTGAGTAAACTGTTTAAATAATGTACAATATATAGGATAAAAGATATATGAGGTACTTCTATATGAGTGCAAAGCGAAAAAGGACCGGACGTAACACAGGTGCGAAAAGTATCATTTTCATCGTAATTATTTTCCTGATAGTTATGTCAGTTCAGATTTTTAAACTAAAACAAAAAGACGATACGCTCAGAGAACGCGAGGAAAATTTGGAACAACAGCTTACAGAGGAGCAGCTTCGGGCAGAGGAACTAGAAGAACTAGACCTTTATACCAGGTCTATGGAATACATAAAAGATATGGCAAACAAGATGGGTCTTGTTTTTGAAAATGAAATTATATTTAAAGAAGGCGGCGAATAATATATTCGTCGTTTTTCATTTACTTTGCAACAGATTTTGACAAGAATTTCATGTGATGACCTCTATAATGTGTGAAGGAGTGTACAAGGGACAAGCATTCTAGGAAAATAAAACGATGGAGGTTGCTATGAGAGTAAAACGAGATTGGAAAGAAATGGGAATAGAAATTATAAAAGGGCTGTTTATGATGCTTTTTGCAGGCTTAGGTGCAAGCACTTATTATCCTGTGCTGCCTGCTTTTTTTGCAGTATGCAGCATGGATGGACAGGTTTCTATATGGGTTGTTTTAGGAGCAATCGTCGGAATGGGTTTCTTTATGCCCATGGGAACAGTATTGAAATACCTATTTGCCCTGTTGATAATAGGAATCGGAATACGTATGTACATATGGTCCAATCGTTCCTGTAGTGAATGGGTTGCCGCAGCGTTCGCAGCAATAGCCGTATTGGCAATGAATTATGCCAGCAATGCATTTCATTTAGAGAACAACATCATACTATTTGCAGGAATATTGGAGGGGGTATTTGTATTTGGAGTCACCTTGAGCCTGCACTATTTTTATGGGTTACCCTATCAGTGGGGATATCAGCTACAGTTGGGGAAAAAGGAGAAAAACTATCAGGTCACAACGCTGAAGGAGCAGCAGACGCGACAAATGGAATCCTTTGCCTATGCGGTAAACGGTTTGTCCGACGCCTTTTTTGCCATGAGCCAGCCAAAAGAAAAAATAGTAACAGAGGAAGTCAGCGCATTGGAACAGGAAATCACAGGGAGAATGTGTGCCAACTGCGACGGTTGTGCCATCTGCTGGAACGAAAATCGTATGCGACGTCAGGGTGGCATACGAGCACTGCTTCATGCAGTCGTAAACCATACCACGAAAGACGAGCTATTGCGAGAACCATATGTGGAGGACTGTGGGCATTATGAAGGAATGGTCGAGGCTGCGCTACAGGCCTTTAGCAGACAGGAACTCAACTATGCATGGTACAACCGCCTCAGAGAGAACCGTTATGTGATTGCACAGCAGCTAGATGCCATGGCAGGCCTTATGGAGGAATGGGCAAAATCCAGAAAAATTCAGGACAAGCTATATCGCAACCTAATGGCACAGATTGCATATGAAGTAAAGGAAAAAGGATTAATCATAGAAGATTTTCATATATATGAGGAAAATCGAAGACTTTGTGTAGAGGGCTATGTATCAAGCAAATGGAATGGTGGCGTACCGGCGAAGCAGTATGTCGCAGCAGTAGAAAAAGCTGTCAAAAGACCGATGCGTCTCGGAAAGGACGCCAAAACCATCCTAACGCAGGAGCCAGTCCTCATGACAATCTATGAAGACACCTTCTTTTATGGATTGCAGGGAATTGCTACAGAGAAAAAGACAGGCTCCATTATGAATGGGGACAGTTTCTCCTTTTTCGCTTTGGATGACGGGACCTACCATGTATGCCTTTCGGATGGCATGGGCTCAGGTGTGAGAGCGAATCAGGAAAGCGAAATGGTCGTAGATTTGCTCCAGAAATTTATCGAAGCCGGTTTTCGTAAGGAAACAGCTATCCAGCTTATGAATTCCGCTATGGTATTACAAGGAGAAGAAAATTCCTTTTCCACCCTGGATTATGCTATGATAAATCTATATAATGGACAGCTCGAGCTGATAAAAATCGGCGGCGCAGCATCCTTTATCAAGCGTGGGCAAGAGGTTGAATGTGTAGAAGAAGGTACACTTCCGGCAGGCGCGGATGTCCACGTGGAGGTAGAAAGCACAAAAAAACAGCTAGGAAATGGCGATTTCCTTGTAATGGTTACGGATGGTGTGATAGAATATCTTCATGTGAGAAATCCGAAGGAAACCCTGATAGATATCATAGCATCCATAAAAACTCAAAACGCAGGTATCTTGGCAGAAAGTATCTTGGAGCAGGTGCTACAACGTACAGGAGGACAAGCTGTGGATGACATGACGGTGCTGGTAACAGGAATTTGGGAGAAGTAATGATACAGGAAGTACAAAAGAAAATAAAAGAACTAAATATGGTGTCACCACAGGATACACTATTGGTAGGCGTATCGGGAGGAGCAGATTCTGTCTGCCTGCTTTTGATATTGGAGCATCTAAGCAAGAATATGCAATTTCGAGTAGAAGCAGTACACGTAGAGCATGGTATTCGTGGCAATGAGAGTCTCGAGGATGCTGCCTTTGTAGAGGATCTGTGCAGACATTTACAGCTTCCTTTACATCAGGTATCAGTGGATGTTCCAGCTTATTCCAAGGCAATGGGCATGGGGCTGGAGGAAGCCGCAAGGCATCTGCGCTATGAGGCCTTTGTCAAGCTGGCGAAGGAGCGAAATGCCAAAATTGCTCTCGCACATCACATGGAGGATAATGCAGAGACTGTACTATTCCAAATGCTACGGGGGAGCTCCCTCACAGGGCTTTGTGGTATGCAGCCAATACGTGTAGATGAGCATGGCATAACCTACCTTCGACCGCTTTTATCGATCCATCGGAAACAGATAGAAGATTTTTTAGAATCGAGTGAAATTGCCTATCGTGTAGATAGCACCAATGCACAGCTTGATTATAGTCGAAATTATATCCGAGGTGTGATTTTGCCAGAACTTAATAACATCAATCAGCAGGCTGTCGCACACATAAACGCCACAGCATCACAGCTTACAGAAGTTCGTGACTTTTTGGAAGCAGAAAGCAAAAAAGCTTGGGAGCAGGTAGTCTGCGAACACCGAGAGGAAGAAAACCACGTCCCTGCCCAAAAGTTAAGGCTGATACTAGACGCAACGGAGCTTGCCAAGCTACACATAGCAATGCAAAAAGAGCTTGCCTACAAGGCGATAGCCTACATGCTCGGTGCCAAAAAAGATATCATAGCCATTCACGTGCAGGACCTATTAGACCTGTGCAGTAGTCAGTCAGGGAAAGCGCTGCATTTACCGAATGGTCTACAAGCCAAAAGAGAATACAACCAAATAAAGCTCTTCTATTCGCACAATATCCATGATATCTCAGCAGAAAATGGAGAGGCTAACAGTATCTGGATATCCAGAGAGCAGCTACTGGATTGCAAAAACGAAGCGAAGACATTCGAGCTTGCACTCAATACTGCGGGCGAACATATACACATCCGCATTTTCCCATTTCATGGGGAAAATGCCAAAATTCCCCAAAAAACATATACGAAATGGTTCGATTATGATAAGATAAAAGATGGATTTTGTATACGAACGCGACGTAGTGGAGATGCTTTTATCGGTGATACTTTCGGACATCGCAAGAAATTGAAGCAATATTTTATTGACGAAAAAATCCCAGCTTCAGAGCGTGAAGGCAGATGGCTATTAGCACAGGAAAGCACTGTGCTTTGGCTGATTGGAGGACGTATCAGCGAGCACATAAAGGTAACAGAAGCTACAAATACGATTATAGAAATCACATACGATGGAGGAAAATGAAATGAATGCAGAGAACGGACAGAAAATCACGGTACATCTCACAGAAGAACAGATTAGCAAACGTGTTGCAGAAATTGGAGCAGAGATCACAGAACGATTCAAGGGAGAATCTGTATATTTAATATGCATCCTAAAGGGCTCTATTTTCTTTACCACAGAGCTGGCAAAAAGAATTGACCTTCCTATGACGATTGATTTTATGACAGTTTCCAGCTATGGTGCACAGACAGTATCTTCTGGTGTTATTAATGTAAAACAGGATTTGACTGGCTCTATCGAAGGAGAGAATGTAATTGTAGTAGAAGATATCATCGACTCCGGTAATACCTTAAGCCGTTTACTTCAGTTATTTAAGAGTAGAAATCCAAAGAGCCTTACCCTGTGCACGTTGTTAGATAAACCTGAAAGACGTGTCGTGAAGGATGTGAAAGTAGATTATACAGGATTTGTAGTACCAGATAAATTTATCGTAGGATATGGTCTGGACTGGGATCAAAGATATCGTAACCTTCCATACATCGGATTCGTGGAAGAGTAGAAGGAGTAAGATTTTGAACAAAAAGAGTAAAAGAACTGGATATTCAGGATGGGGATTATACATTATTCTCATTCTCGCATTTGTATTAATGTGGTATGTGATGACGGAGACACCAAACTCCACTAGTATCACAAAAGCAGAATTTATTGTGGCGCTGGATGCCGGCTCGGTGGATGCCGTAAAAATATCACAGAACGTAGAAGTGCCAACGGGTAGTTTAACCATTCTTATGAATGATGACACCACCAGAACCATGTACGTATCCGATGTAAACGAAATTCAGGAAATCATGGAAGCAAGAGGCTTTGGTAATTACTACTGTGTCAATGTGCCGCAGGAAAGCTGGTTGGTAAAAATACTTCCGTATTTATTGATTTTTGGTGCCTGTTTTATATTCTTTATGATTATGAACAACAGTGCCGCACAGCAAAGCGGTGGCAGCAAAATGATGAACTTTGGCAAAAGTCGTGCAAAGCTTTCTACAGATAGTGATAAAAAGGTCTCCTTTCAAAACGTAGCAGGACTGCGCGAAGAAAAAGAAGAATTGGAAGAAATCGTAGACTTCCTTCGCGCGCCGAAAAAGTACACAAAGCTTGGTGCCCGTATTCCAAAGGGTGTACTGCTCGTAGGCCCTCCAGGAACAGGTAAAACGCTCCTGGCAAAAGCCGTAGCAGGAGAAGCAGGCGTGCCATTCTTTAGCATATCCGGCTCCGACTTTGTAGAAATGTTTGTAGGTGTAGGTGCATCCCGTGTAAGAGATTTATTTGAAGACGCCAAGAAAAATGCACCATGTATCGTATTCATTGACGAAATAGACGCAGTAGCAAGACGCCGAGGTACCGGTATGGGTGGCGGACACGACGAGCGTGAACAGACCTTGAATCAGATGCTGGTAGAAATGGATGGCTTTGGTGTTAACGAAGGCATCATCGTCATGGCAGCAACCAACCGTGTTGACATTCTCGACCCAGCCATTATGCGTCCAGGACGTTTTGATAGAAAAATAGTAGTTGGTCGTCCGGATGTAACCGGTCGAGAAGAAATTTTGAACGTACATGCAAAAAATAAGCCACTAGGCGATGATGTAGACTTAAAACAGATTGCCCAGACGACAGCTGGCTTTACAGGAGCCGACTTAGAAAATCTTTTAAACGAGGCGGCAATTGTAACCGCTCGCGAAGAACGAGGCTATATTACCCAGGAGGATATTCGAAAATCCTTCGTAAAAGTAGGAATTGGTGCAGAGAAGAAAAGCCGCGTCATTTCCGATAAAGAAAAGCGCATTACCGCATATCACGAAGCAGGACACGCAATACTCTTCCATCTGCTTCCAGATGTGGGACCTGTCTATACCGTATCCATTATTCCGACAGGCTCCGGAGCAGCAGGCTACACCATGCCACTACCTGAAAAGGATGAAATGTTCAATTCCAAGGGACGTATGATACAAGAGATCATCGTTGGTCTCGGCGGGCGCGTAGCAGAAGAATTGATATTTGATGATGTAACCACAGGAGCCTCACAGGATATTAAGACCTGCACCAGAACAGCTCGTGACATGGTCACCAAATATGGTATGTCAGACAATATAGGACTCATCTGTTATACCAATGACGACGACGAAGTGTTTATCGGACGCGACCTGGCACACACCAGAAGCTACAGCGAAGGCGTAGCAGTCTCCATCGATAGCGAAGTAAAACGCATCATAGATGAAGCCTATGCAGAAGCTAAGCGTATCATTTTAGAAAATCGTGACGTATTAGAACGCTGTGCCGACCTTCTATTAGAAAAAGAAAAGATTACCAGAGAAGAATTCGAGGCACTTTTTACCGAATCTGCCTTATAATGGAAAGAAAACGAAACCTATCACAAAACCGGATGTAAAAAATCCGGTTTTTTTATGCATTTTTTAAGAAAAAGTGGAAATACTAAAATTGGGAGCTAAAAAAGTGCACAAAAAAAGATGTATTTTTTTGTAAAGTTTGTGCACACTTATTGTGGGTTTAGTGCTATTATAATCCATGTAAAAACCCCCCAATACATTATATATAGTTTTTACTAACCCCATAGTAAAAATACCTTCTCCTAAAAAGACAGCGATGATTTCACTGTCTTTTTTACTTTGTAGGAACAGTAACGAAACCCCATTTGTTAGACTTTTGTTTAACAAATGGGGTTATTTTGTGCTAACATTTTTATTTTCTCCCATGTTTTGGCTTTAAAGAGACGAGCCCAATAATCAACCTTATTTGCTTTGCCTTCTTCCGTTGCCAATTCTGTTAATGTAAAAAATGGTGCAACCTTTGGTTACACCATTTTTTCTATTTAGCGGCAGATTGTGCCGTTTTCTTTTTTTGGATACGAGCAATTAATTCCCTGCTTCTATTAATACTTTTCTTCAGTTCCTGCTCATCTACTTTATAGTCAGATTTAGGCTGGAATAGTATTAATGGCTCGAAATTATACTTCATATCATTCAATGCGGTATTTCTCATATTCCTACACCTCCTAACGATAATATAAACCAACTTCGCTACATTTTGCCAAGAAAGATAATGCTGACAAGTATTGCTCCATCGCTGGAGAATTAGGTGACAAGTCAGAAATACATTCCTTGAATAATTGAAAAGCTTTTCTATAATCATATCCATCTTCTCGCATCATGTAATGCACAGTCCCTTGATTTGATACTACGACAATCACCTCTAACTACATTTCTCTTCGTCATAACCCCGATATTCAATGTACGGAATCTTATCAATGGCGATATCGGTAATATAAACTTTTCGATTACGACGTTTTGCTTGTTTTAAATCAGGCATTTGTTTCTTTCCTTTGTTTATATTTCTATATATATTATACTCAGTTCAATAAGAAATATCAATACAAGATACTGTAATGGATTGCGTAAATTTACTGTAGGTAAAAAAAGCTTGTACGATACACATATATATGTTATTATTACTTTTAATAATTAAATAAGTTACCAAGAGACATGAGCAAGGTAAAATAAAGTGATTAGGGTCACTTTGTTTTTTCTTGCTCGTTTTTTCTAATTATATCAAAAGGAGGTGTGTAATGTTAATACAATTCGAGTGGCAATCTTTGTTATTTGCTTTTATAAAAATGATATTGGCGCTGTTTTGCGGAGGTGTCCTGGGTATCGAACGAGGACGTAAAAAACGACCGGCAGGTATGCGTACATATATGCTGGTATGTCTCGGTGCAACCTTAGTTATGATGACAAATGAATATATCTGTCTGATATATGGGACAGGTGATGTGGCCCGTATGGGTGCACAGGTCGTAAATGGCATCGGTTTCTTAGGCGCAGGAACCATCATCACTACAGGACACAATCGTGTGAAAGGTCTGACTACGGCAGCAGGCTTGTGGGTGGCAGGATGTATTGGACTTGCCATCGGTAGTGGCTATTATGTAGCTGCATTAATAGGTACTTTTATGATTTTTGTGATTATGGTGCTTCTTCATAATTTCGACCAACATATGCTGACTACGGCAAAGGTAATCATCCTCTATGTAGAATTGGAATCCATTTCAGTGGTTCAGAATTTCAATCGTTTCATGAAAGAGAATGAAATCGCGGTGGATGATATCGAGATTGAAAATGGGCAATCCCTGCGCTATGCAAATGTAGCTGCAGTTATGACACTGCGTTTGCCAGCTAGGACGGTACATGCAGAGTTGATTAAAAGGATTGAAAATATCGAAGGTATTTTGCATGTGGAGGAAGTATAAGAATAATCAACTAATAGTTTAATTCCTATAAATCTATTGCAATTTAAAATTTATAGTGCTAGTATTTTACGCAAATAAGATAAAATGCAATGCAAAGCAATATCCGATAGAAGAGGCCAATGAACCTATTGAAAAAATCTGTCGCATTGCCGAATGTGACGAGGAATTCGTAAAACAAATAATACAGGAATCGTAAAGAACAGCACTCACAGCTATCTGTGAGTGCTGTTCTGATTCTTTTGCAAACTGGAAGTAAAAATCTCAATTTACCATCTTAAAGATATGCAGTAATACCACGTAGTAGCAACAAGGAGCGTATGATATGACCTCAGAAGAAAAGCAAAAGCAAGAGTTTCATTCTTTCAGAAACATTCCAGATTCTTTCAAAAAGATTGTGATTGTTTTAAGTATAAAACAAAAATGGATAATGAAGTATTTACGATTATCAATGGAAAATAGTGAAAAAATAGTGTAATTTTAGTGGAGTTTTTTTGTGATAAGAGATATAATATGATTATAGAATATGGAGCTAACTATATAAAAATCAAGTAGTTTTTAAAGAAAATTGATTTTTAGTTAGCAAAAGTATGTACATTGAAAATATGTGAAAAATTATGGATTTT
>JAZULP010000004.1:0-50176 GCA_045603165.1 Agathobacter sp.
CGATATGTAAGAAAAGAGCCAGTTGATATATGTTGAATGCGCACTTTTAAGCGTCGTCGGCACTTAGGGAGTGACGATTGTCATCGTCGCGAGCTTAGTACCGCTACGAAACGCTTATAAGCGAAAGCGCGTGCAAAGTCAACATATATCAACTGGCTCTTTTCGTATAATTTAACAAAACCTAATTGTGAGCTAAATCGTTAGTTATCTTCTATGAATAATATAGTTTTTTTCAGTAAGTAGCTTTGCTGCAAGTTCTACAGCATCTTCATCATAGAATTCGATATGGAGAACACCTTCTTCGAATTCACGGTTGTGAACGATGCCAATGTTCTTAATAGATATTCTTTTGAATGCTAAGATGCTTGCAATAATGGCGATACCGCCGGCTTCATCAGCAAGGTCAAGGAAGAGTTCGTGTATACGATTGTGAGATTTTACACCACGAACAGTAATAGAATCTCTATAATCTTTTGCACTCTGAAATTTGTCTAACAAAGATTGCGAAGATAAGCTTTGAATATCTTGTTTTAATTCGTCTAGGGCTGCAATGTATTTGTCCATCAGTTTTACAAGCTGTTCCTGATTCGTCATACAAATGCTTTCCCACATAACAGGAGAGGATGAAGCAATACGAGTGATATCTTTAAATCCACCCGCTGCAATAGTTTTCATGGTTTCGTTTTCATCGTCGATATCCTTTACCAGATTTACCAATGTGTAGGCAATCATATGTGGCAGATGGCTGATAGAGGCAGTTGCATAATCATGTGCTTCGTAGTCCAAAATCAATGGGATAGAGCCCAATTCTTTTACTAATGCATAGAAATCATCAAGCTGCATTTGAGTAGTTTCCTTGGTTGGAGTGATAATGTAATATGCATTTTCCAAAAGATACTCATTTGCATTGGAGATGCCCGTTTTTTCAGAGCCAGTCATTGGATGTCCACCGATGAACTGTTTTTCAAGTCCAAGTTCAACCACTTCTTTATGTATCTGTGTCTTAGTGCTTCCAACATCTGTAATGATTGTTTTTTCAGAAACAATATTCTTTAATTTTTTTAGATAATCCAGATTTTTCTCTACCGGAGCACAGAGGAAAATGAGGTCGCAATCTGCAAAGGCAGTGAGTGGAAGCAATTGTGAATTGCTAATAATACCTATTTCATATGCTTCAGTAATCGTGTCTTGTCGACGAGCTGTCGCAATGATTTCACAATCTGGATGATTATTTTTTGTTTTCTTGGCAATAGAACCACCGATAAGTCCTAGTCCTATAAAACCGATTTTCTGTAAGTTCATATGAGTTCCTCCTAAAATAGGTAATCACCATTTTACACTATTTTTGCAAATTCTCCAAGAGAATCCTTAAGTTTTATATAGATTTAATTGAAAATATTGGAAAAAAATGCTAATTTATTTATTAGATTACATTTTGATAAAAGTAAGAAGGTAAAATATGCGTATGGAATTTAAGAACCAAAAGAAAACAAATATAAAATCAATTGTCTTTTCAATTGTTGGTACAATTGTTTTGATTGCTATCATGATTGTGATGGATGTTGTGCTTCCAAGGCTTGAGGTTCATGTAATTGAACATGTGACAATGGAAGCTGGGTCTGACTATCCAACACTGGAAAATTTCTTTGACAAGGAAGGGGAAGGACTAGCGTTTGCACAGCCATTGGAAGAGTATATTGATAAGAATGTACCCGGAAAATATGAAGTGAAATTATTGATAAACGAGAAAGAGTATACTTCTACCTTAGAAATTCTAGATACGACAGCGCCTGTAGTTGTGACCAAATCGGTTGCAATTCAAGCTTGGGAGACAGTAACAGCAGACGAGTTAATCGAAAGTATTACAGATTTTACAGAGACAACCGTTACTTTCGCAGAAACTCCGGATTATACAGTAGTAGGTGTGCATGAAGTACCAATTGTTGTAACAGATGCGTATGAAAATGTTGTTATAGTAAATGCATCAGTAGAAGTGTTGCCAGATACAGAGCCACCGGTGATTTCTGGGGTATCAAATATTACAGCTACAGTTGGAAGCACGATTTCTTATCGAAAAAATATTACAGTATTGGATAATAGTGTTGAAAATGTAAGCTTGGAGGTCGATAATTCCGAGGTGGATACTTCTAAGGCTGGCACTTATACTGTATATTACAAAGCAATGGATGCTTCTGGCAATGTGACAACAGCAGAAGCGAAGGTTGTCATGAAACCACCTGTTACTCCTACAGAAGCGTCTTTGACTCCATATCTGGATGATGTTATTGCCAGGGTAACCAATTCAAGTATGTCGACATTTGATAAGGCTTACGCGCTTTGGAACTGGTGTAGACATAACATTCATTATTCGCATTCCTCTGGAAATCGTGATACAATTTGGCATGGTGTATATGAAGGAGTCTATAAGAAGTATGGAGATTGCTATGCATATTATGCGACATATTCTGCACTTTTGACACGTTGTGGTATTGAGAATTTGTGTGTAGCAAGAGTGAATGGTACTTCAAATCATTGGTGGAATTTGGTGAAAATTGAAAGTGGATGGTATCATTGTGATACTTCACCTCGAGCTGCAGGAACTTCATATCTTTGCTTTATGCAGACCGATGCTCAGATTGCAGAATACACTGCAAATTATACGAAAAAGCCAAATTACTATACCTTTGACCCTTCTTTATATCCAGAAAGGGCCACAGAAATCATATTTGGAGACTAAATAGTCAGACTTTTTTTGAAAATAATGTGAAAATTGCATAAAACAGTTGTAAAACCTTCAAAAAATTAGTAAAATATAACCATACTTATTTTTGGGAGGTTTTTTATATGAATGTTTACACAACAGACAAAATTAGAAATGTTGTCCTGTTAGGACATGGTGGATGTGGCAAAACTTCATTGGTAGAAGCAATGGCATATCTTGCTGGTATTACGAACAGAATGGGAGCTGTTGCAGATGGTAATACAATCAGCGATTATGATAAAGAAGAAATCAAGCGTTCTTTCTCGATTCATACTTCATTAGTTCCTATTCCATGGGGCGACGTAAAAGTGAATATCCTTGATACACCTGGATTTTTTGATTTTGTCGGTGAAGTAGAAGAAGCTGTATCTGTGGCAGATGCGGCGGTTATTGTTGTATCAGGTAAGGCTGGTATTCAGGCTGGTACAAAGCGTGCTTGGGAAATCTGTGAAAAATACAATCTTCCAAGAATCATTTTCGTAACCGAAATGGATATCGATAACGCAAGTTATAGACAAGTTGTAGAAGATTTACAGGCATTATACGGAAAGAAGATCGCACCTTTCCACTTACCAATTCGAGAAAATGAACAGTTCGTTGGTTATGTAAATGTAGTTCAACAGACTGCAAAGCGTTGGAATGACAAAGGTAGTGTAGATAAATTTGAGGTTCCAGATTATTCAAAAGAAAATCTTGAGATTTGTAGAGAAGCATTATTAGAAGCCGTTGCAGAAACTTCAGAAGAATTTATGGATCGTTATTTCAGTGGTGATGAGTTTTCAGAAGATGAAATTCGTCAGGCACTTCGCGTAAATGTTATTGATGGCTCTATTGTTCCTGTACTTATGGGCTCGAACACAATGGCTCGTGGTATGTATACACTGATGGCTGACATCGTAAAATATTTACCAAGTCCAGATAAAAGAAAGGTTGCTGGTATCAATACTACGAACAATGAAGTGTTTAATGCAGACTATGATTTTGCAAAAGCAAAATCTGCTTATGTGTTTAAGACAATTGTTGACCCATACATAGGTAAATACTCTTTAATCAAAGTTAACTCTGGTGTATTAAAAGCAGATGATACTTTATACAACTATCATAGAGAATGCGAAGAAAAGACAGGACATTTATATGTTCTTCGTGGCAACAAGGCGGAAGAAGTTTCTGAATTGCATGCAGGAGATATCGGTGCATTAGCAAAATTACAGAAAACTTTGACGACCGATACATTGTCAACCAAGAATAATCCTATCGCTTACATCCGTACACAGATGTCTAAACCTTATGTATCTATGAGATATAGGGCAAAGAATAAGGGCGATGAAGACAAAATTTCCCAGGCTTTACAGAAAATTCTTATGGAAGATTTGACTTTAGCACACGTAAATGATGCAGAAAATGGACAGACTTTATTGTATGGTATAGGTGATCAGCATCTTGAAGTTGTTGTAAGTACACTTGCTGATAAGTATAAAGTAGAAATCGAACTATCCAGACCTAAGGTTGCATTCCGTGAAACCTTACGCAAGAAATCGGATGTAGAATACAAATACAAAAAACAGTCCGGCGGACATGGTCAGTACGGTCACGTTAAGATGACATTTGAGCCATCTGGTGATGACGCACCATATGTATTTGATCAGTGCGTAGTTGGCGGAGCAGTTCCAAAGAACTACTTCCCAGCAGTAGAAAAAGGTATTTCAGAAGCTGTTAAGAAGGGACCTTTAGCCGCATATCCGGTTATCGGTGTGAAAGCTGTATTATATGATGGCTCTTACCATCCAGTAGACTCTTCAGAAATGGCGTTCAAGGTTGCTGCTGCTCAGGCGTTCAAGAAGGGCTTTATGGAAGCATCACCTGTATTATTAGAGCCTATTTCAACTCTTAAGGTTGTTATCCCAGATGAATATACTGGTGATATCATGGGTGATTTAAATAAGAGACGCGGTCGTGTAATGGGTATGAATCCATTGGCAAATGGATATCAGGAAATCGTTGCAGATATTCCAAATCTTGAGCTTTACGGCTACAATACACAGCTTCGCTCCATGACAAGTGGTAGTGGTACATTCTCTTATGAATTCGTAAGATATGAACAGGCTCCAGAAGATGTTGCTAAGAAGCAGATTGAAGAAAGAGCTAGTGAACTTGTTGACGTGGAAGAATAAAAAATTTTTGATAATCCTGATAATCGTTGGGATAGTATTACTTATAATTTCAAAAAAACATAGTCAGTTGCCTGAGGACATGAATTTGTCCTCGGGCAATTCTGTTGTTCGTGCAAAATTGGAAATAAATGACAATTATTTCAATGTGAAAAATTATGAATATCTTCTAAAAGAGGAAGCCTCGCAAAAAAAATACAAACTAAAGGATATCAACTATTCCTTTTGGGAGGAGATTACATTTCCCATGGAACAGTATTTACAGGGAATATGTTTTACAGAGATGTATGTATTTATATCTGCTTATTATGAAGAAGAGGATATTCTGGGAGAACTAATGGTCTTTCACAGGGAAACAGGAGAATATCTATTAACACTTGGACTTGACGAAGATAGTCATTTGGGTGGGATTGCTTTTGATGGTGAAAATATATGGATTTGTAATTCTACGAATAAGGCCATCGAACGTATTTCCTATCAGGCACTTTGCTTGATGATTGAGGGAAATATTGGAGAAAAAGTGGATATTACAAATCTAGTAGATGTCTATCCAGTAGCAAATACGCCGTCTTGTATCACTTATTATAATGGATATCTATGGATTGCCACTCATAATAAGTGGACGAATTCTATTATGGTAAATTATGTGTATGACCCCAAAATCGATGAATTGGAAGGAATGTATTTCTATATAATTCCAGACAAAGTACAGGGAATTGCATTTGATGAGAATGGGAAATTATATATTAGCTCTTCCTATGGAAGAAGAAACTCCTCATATCTTAGACGTTATACTTCTGCTTTTGAAATGACACAGAATACCAAGAACTATGAAATATTAATAGAAATGCCTCCCTGTTCAGAAGGCATTGCGCTATATGAGGACAGCCTGTATCTATTGTTTGAATCGGCAGGAAAAAAATATTTTGCTGGAACTGATGGATATGGTACAAGTCTGTCACCATTAGATCGAATATTAATTATTGACCTAAAAGAAAATCCGACAATGTAATCAACGTTTACATTGTCGGAAAATTTAGCGATGTCCAAGCATAGCCAATATTCTTTTTACCTTTGCTTGCTCTTGCTCAGGTAAATCACGACACAGAATTTCTGCAATTAGCTGCACTTCTGAGCTAGAAAAACTAATATTTTCTTTTTTCGCAAGATTCATATTAGCCATAAGAAAAGGCATTGCCTCATTCATGTTTTTTGGTTTGTCCTTGCTGGCAAACTGCATGATAAAGTTAAGCTTTGCAGGGTCCATGCCCTGAAAAATTGGATTGTTAAAAAGTGAATCGTCCAAAATAACCTCCTGTTTTATGTTTTAGAAGGAAAAGCTCTCGTAGTTTTCCATTACACACATAATATTCAACATGGTGTCAATTGTTTCGCGTTCTTTGGGTGTACAAAATTTACGCAGAACCTGCAAGATGGCGCTACGTCTGTCCGTATCCTCATTTATGGCACAGGCGGAGAGTGCATTTTCATTGTTCTGAAACATTTTGATCGTGTTTTGAAATTCCATCATCTGAATTATAATTGCCATAGGTAGTTGGCTTTTTGTACCCATAAATGGAAGCATAGATTTTAACATTTGTAGCTCTCTGGTTTGTACCAGTCCGTCGTATTCCGTTATGTATTGTTCTTGTTCCATATTAACTCTTTTTCTTTTATATTATGAGGTTTTTGACACCCTTATGATAGAAAAATCATATTATATGGAATATTAAATTAAAAAGTTAGGAAGTTTTATGGGAAAATTGATTATTGATGGTAACAGCGTATTTGAAATTGATGAGGAATGCTTAAAAAATAGAAAAGTGTCTAAATCATGCGATATTGATAAGTATTTAAAAAATGATATGAAATTTTATCAGAATCAAGATCATAAATCGAATCAGAAATCCACTAAATAAATCAAGGGCTGTAGTAAAATTTCGTGGAGATTTATGGGATTTGCAACAGCCTCATGGCGAATGCATATAAAAAGGACTGTCGCATAATGCGACAGTCCTAGGTTTGCTTTTTTGATTAGAAGCAGCCGTTTCCACATCCGCCATTGCAGAAGAGAAGGAGAAGGATAATCCATAGGCAGCTATCATTGCCACAGCCATTGTTGTTAAATAGACCAGAATTGCCATTTCCACAGCAGCAGCTTAATAGGATAATAATCCAAATAATTGAACTATTGTTCCATCCACATCCATCATTACATCCACAGTTTGTTGCAGCTAAATCACTCATAAGTGACCTCCTAAAAATTTTTTATTTACAGTATAGATTATGTTACTTGCAAAATATGGTTACAAAATATTGACATTATTTCTTTAAATCGTTAAACTTTTAACCGTAGTATGATTACTAATTGCCCGCAAAGGCTGAATATAGTATGATGTAATAAAAAAATACGAGGTGTATAATTATGGAAAAAATAAAAATGATTACTCCATTGGTTGAAATGGATGGGGATGAAATGACAAGAATTCTTTGGACTATGATTAAAGAGGAATTGATTCATCCCTTCGTTGATTTAAAAGCTGAGTACTATGATCTTGGTTTGGAAGAAAGAAACCGTACCAATGATCAGGTTACATTTGATTCTGCGTATGCAACCAAGAAATATGGTGTGGCTGTTAAATGTGCAACTATCACTCCAAATGCAGCACGTATGACAGAATATAATTTAAAGGAAATGTGGAAGAGTCCAAATGGAACGATTCGTGCGATTTTAGATGGTACTGTTTTCCGTGCACCTATCGTTGTAAATGGGATTGAACCAAATGTAAAGTCATGGAAAAAACCAATTACGATTGCAAGACATGCCTATGGTGATGTATATAAAGCCTCTGAAATGAAAATTCCAGCGCCTGGTAAGGTAGAGCTTGTTTATACCGCAGAGGATGGAACAGAAACCAGAGAATTGGTGCATGATTTTACAGGTGCAGGTATCGTTCAAGGACAGCATAATATTGAAAGCTCTATTGAAAGCTTTGCTCATAGCTGCTTTAAATATGCACTGGATACTAAACAGGATTTATGGTTTGCTACTAAGGATACAATTTCAAAGAAATATGACCATACCTTTAAGGATATTTTCCAGGAAATTTATGATGCACAGTACAAAACAGCTTTTGAAGCTGCTGGTATCGAATATTTTTATACCTTAATTGATGATGCTGTAGCACGTGTTGTAAAATCCGAAGGTGGATATATCTGGGCTTGTAAAAATTACGATGGTGACGTTATGAGTGATATGATATCTTCTGCATTTGGATCACTGGCTATGATGACCTCTGTATTGGTTTCCCCAGAAGGCTACTTTGAATATGAAGCAGCTCATGGAACTGTTCAGAGACATTACTACAAGCATTTGAATGGGGAGGAAACTTCTACCAACTCTGTAGCAACCATCTTTGCGTGGACAGGAGCACTTAGAAAACGTGGTGAATTAGATAATACACCAGATTTATGTGCCTTTGCTGATAAATTAGAGCGGGCTTGTGTAAAGACCATTGAATCTGGAAAGATGACAAAAGACCTTGCGCTGATTACATCTTTGGAAAATGTAACGGTGTTAAACAGTGAGGGCTTTATCAAAGCCATTCGTGAAGAGTTAGAGGAAATGCTATAATTCTTCTTGAAATAGGGGGAAGTAAATATGGAAAAAGGTATCTCACAGGCAGTGATTCGACGGATGCCTAGATATTATAGATATTTGGGAGAGTTATTAGACGCAGGCGTAGAACGTGTTTCGTCCAATGAATTGAGTCGTTTAATGAAGGTGACGGCATCGCAGATTCGCCAAGATTTGAACAATTTTGGTGGCTTTGGACAGCAGGGCTATGGCTATAATGTGCGCTATCTCTACGAGGAAATTGGTAAAATTTTAGGCTTGGATCAGACGCATAATATCATTATTATTGGTGCAGGTAATTTAGGACAGGCAATTGCCAATTATATGCGTTTTGATAAACTTGGATTTGTTACAATAGCACTTTTTGATATAGATACTGAGTTGATTGGACAAAAGGTGCGTGGTATTGAAATCTATGCTTTAGATGATTTGGAGGAGTTTTGTGAAAATCATAAAGTTGATATTGCAGCTCTTACCATGCCAAAGCAGAGTGCGGATAATACGGCGCATCGTTTGGTGGATTTGGGTATTCATGCAATTTGGAATTTTGCTCATGTGGATTTGAATCTGACAGATGATTCTGTAGTCGTAGAAAATGTACATTTATCGGATAGTCTTATGCAATTATCCTACAATATTGCTAAGAACAAACAATAATTTTCGAGGTCGCTTATGAAGACAAAACAGGACTTTAAATCGGCTTTGATTAATAAAACGGTCCCACTTTTGGTTTTAGATCAGAAGTGGCACCGTCTGTTTGCTGTTCATGGCAAAACAGAAGATATAAAAGCCATGGAATTAAAATTGAATAAACTGCTTTCTGAACAGGGGAAACTCAATACCAGATTAAAGGATTTAAAAAAACTAAAGGGGAAACTTTTGGATGATATTGTGCAGAATATGGACGATGGAGAGGATATGGTTTCTGAGGTAAACAGAGAGAAGAAGCTGGAAGAAAATAAACGCCTTGTAGATGAGGTAAATGAGAAAATTGATGAGTGCGAAGAAGAACTAGTAGATATACCATTTCAGATTCGTGAAACCAATGATGAGCTTATGCTTCTTTCTATGGACTATTTTTATGAGAAAATCCGCATGAACCAGACAGAGTCGGCTGAAATAGAAGAGTGGATTAATCAGGTGCGTATTGATTTAAAGAAAAATATTATTCGCAAACAAAACTACGATATCAATAATCGAGAAATGTATGCGTATCTTCATGATATATTTGGTGCAGAAGTAATTAATATTTTTGACATTAAGTATGATGATAAAACGAGGGAAACAATTTGAATTATCTTGTAACAGGAAAAGAAATGAAGCTTCTAGATCAGAATACATCGAGTTATTTCCAGGTGCCAGAGCTGGTGCTGATGGAACAGGCAGCGATGCACTTTGTCTGGAAGCTTTGTGATATTTTTAATGAAAATGAATTAAAAAAAGGAATTGTCTTCTGTGGACTTGGCAATAACGGAGCAGATGGAATTGCTATTGCTCGTTTATTAAATGAACGAGGAATCTCTACCCAGATTTGTAAAATAAATGATATTTTACAAAGTAAAGGTGAAACTTCCAAATCATTTCAAGTACAAGAATCAATTTTTGCTGCATATAATTATCCTATATGTACAAGTATGCAGGAAGCCAAGATACAGAATTATGATTTCATGATTGATGCAGTATTTGGTATTGGTATTTCTCGCAATTTGAATCAGGAATATATGGATATAATAGAGGACATCAATCAGATATCTGCATTAAAGATTGCAGTTGACATGCCTTCTGGTGTAAATTCCGATAATGGACAGATAATGGGAGCTGCGGTAAGATGTGACCATACAATTACTTTTTCTTTTAAAAAAATGGGTCAATTACTCTGGCCTGGTTGTGAATATGCAGGAGAAACACATGTCGTAGAAACGGGAATTACCTATCGTAGCTGGCTAGATAAAAAACCATCTTTTGCTTATCTGGAAGAGGCTGATTTGCAGAACTTGCCAGTAAGACCTGCGCACTCCAACAAAGGAACCTTTGGCAAGCTTTTGGTGATTGCCGGCAGTACCAATATGGCAGGAGCAGCATGCTTGGTAGCAAAAGCTGCGTATCGATGTGGTACGGGGCTGGTTAAAGTGTTTACAACAGAAGAAAATCGTACCATAATACAAACAGAAGTGCCCGAAGCAATACTTTCTACCTATGGTACAAAATTAAATAAGGATGACTTAATCGAAGCAATGCAATGGGCGGATGCTATTGTGATAGGTCCTGGGCTGGGGTGTTCTAGTCAAGCGGCCCAAATTGTAGAAATAGTTCAAAAAAATGCCAGTGTACCAGTGGTTTGGGATGCGGATGCCTTGAATATTTTATCCAAAAATATCAGCACCTTACTTTTGCCACATACAGAATATATTATGACTCCTCATTTAGGAGAATTTGCCCGTCTTACGGACAATACGGTCTCATGGATACAAGGGCATCTTATAGAAACTGCTGTTGATTTTGCTAGAATCTATGATGTCATTTGTGTACTTAAGGATTTTCGAACAGTAACTACCACTCCATTTGGATTAAATTTTTTGAATCTCTCAGGTAATAATGGAATGGCAACAGGTGGAAGTGGTGATGTCTTGACGGGAATCATAGGGGCTTTCCTTGCTCAGGGTATGAAAGGGATGGATGCAGCGGCATATGGTGTATTTATACATGGACTGTCAGGCAATATTGCAAGAAATATGATGGGTACACATGCTATGATGGCTGGTGACTTAATAGAAGCATTAAAAGAAGTTTGGAAAGGAATAGATCATGCAGAATACTAGAGTATATGCAGGAATAAATATATCCGCTATTTTACACAATTTACAAGAAATGCATAAGAACATAAAAGAGAATGCTCAAATTATGGCTGTTATCAAAACCGATGGCTACGGTCATGGGGCGCTACCGATTGCCAAAGCCATCGAGGAAGTACCTTATTTATGGGGCTATGGAGTAGCAACAGTAGACGAAGCTATATCCTTAATTGATGATGGGCGTAAAAAACCTATTCTAATATTAGGAGTAAGCTTTCCAGAACAGTTTGATGCTATTGTGAAAAATGATATTCGTGCCTGTGTATGTGATTATGATGTAGCGGAAAAATTATCTGCTATAGCTGTGGCAAAAAACAAAATGGCACATATCCATATAAAAATAGATACGGGTATGAGTAGAATTGGTTTCCAGGTAAATGAGGCTACAGCAAATGTCATACATAAGATTTCCCAGCTTCCAAATATAAAAATTGAGGGCATATTTACTCATTTTTCCAATGCGGACGAGATGGATAAGCGGATTACCTTTGGACAAATGGACCTATTCCAGCATATGTGTCAGATGCTGGAGGAAAGAGGTGTGCAGATTCCAATTAAGCATTGCTCGAATAGTGCTGGCATTGTGGATATTCCAGAAGCCAATATGAATATGGTGCGTGCTGGGATAATTCTCTATGGACTTTGGCCATCTGAGGATGTGAATAAATCGAAAATGGATTTACAGCCTGTGATGTCTTTAAAGAGTCATATCTCATATTTAAAGGAGTTGGAAAAGGGGCGTAGTATCAGCTATGGGGGCACGTATGTCACTCCGGAAAAACAGATAATTGCTACAATTCCAGTCGGTTATGGAGATGGCTATGCCAGAGGCCTTTCCAACAAGGGCTATGTTCTGATTCACGGACAGAAGGCTCCAATCTGTGGTAGGGTCTGTATGGACCAGTTTATGGTGGATGTATCTCATATTGAAGGTGTTCAGGTTGGCGATAAAGTTACCCTTTTAGGGCAGGATGGTACGCTTTGCATCACTATGGAAGAGCTTGGAGAATTGTCAGACCGCTTTAATTATGAATTTGCATGTCTGATTACTCCACGTGTCCCACGTGTATATTATTAAATAGATTTTCGAATAGATTTTCAATTGCTTGGAAATACTACTCCTATACCAAGTATATGGAGTGTGAAAATATGATTTTAAGAGGCGATATCTATTATGCAGATTTAAGACCTGTAGTTGGTTCAGAACAGGGCGGTATCCGTCCGGTTTTGATTGTCCAAAATGATGTTGGCAACCGACACAGCCCAACTGTTATCTGTGCAGCTATTACTTCACAAATGCATAAGGCAAAGCTGCCTACACATGTGGAGCTGGATAGTGAGAAATACGATTTAGCCAAAGATTCTGTGGTACTATTAGAACAGCTTCGTACCATAGACAAAAAACGATTGAAGGATAAGGTTTGTCATTTGGACAATCAGATGCTTCGAGAAGTAGATAAAGCACTTGGAATCAGTCTGGAGCTGTATACATAACTTGACGATATATACGGCTACATGATAAGATTTGGGTTGGTTTCTGTCGTTTGAGATAGGAATAAATAATACAAAAGAAAATAGAAAAAGGAGAAAAATAAGATGGAAGATGGCGGGAAGCCCTACGTATTAGTTATTTTAGCTTTAATAACTATTATCATAGTGCTTGCAGTAGCTTTAGTGGTTGTGATTTATACCTTCCGCAAAAGCATACGAAAAAAAGTAAAAAATTTAACGAAGAACAATCAGGTTTCAGAGGATGATGTGATTGAGGAAGAAATCATTTCTATGATAAAGGAGGGGCATGAACAGGGAGTCATTCTGGCATCAGAAGCAGAAATGATACATAATATTTTCCAGTTTGGTGACAAGGAAGCAAAAGATATTATGACACATCGCAAAAATATTGTGGCCATAGATGGTAATATGAGTTACTGTGATATGGTTGCTTTTGTTGTTGAAACTGGGAAATCTCGTTTTCCGGTATATTTGGACGATATCGACAATATTATTGGTGTGTTGCATATTAAGGATGCTTTTTCCTACTGTCAGCGAAATGAGTTATTCCGTACAGCGGTAAAGGATTTGCCACAGCTACTTCGAGAAGTGGATTTTATCACAGAAACACTTAATATTAATATACTTTTTACTAAAATGCAGACGGAAAAGAATCACATTTGTATCGTAGTTGATGAGTATGGACAGACCTCCGGTCTTGTGGCTATGGAGGATATTCTGGAAGAAATTGTTGGTGATATTGAGGATGAGCACGATGAAGATGAGCAGATTTTCTCAATTGAAGCAGATGGTAGCTATACCTTTGATGGTTTAACGGAGCTACGTGATGTGCTCGAGGTAATTTCACTTCCAGTAGAAGAAGATGTCTTTGAAACCTTGAATGGATACGTAATTTCCATTTTGGAAAAGGTGCCAAATGATGGTGAGTGCGAAACAGTAACCGCCCATGGATATATATTTGAGATTCTTGAGGTTGAAAATAGAATTGTTCGTAAGGTCCGTATTACAAAGAATCTGGAAGAATTTTCAGAGGAAGGCGACTACTTGCGAGATAAATGAAATAATGTTAAAATATAAGTGTTTAGTTCAAGAATTTTTAAGGTCTAGTTCTAAATGTTACAAATAATTTGAAAAGAGGATTAAATTTATGTCAGGACATTCCAAGTTTGCGAATATCAAACATAAAAAAGAAAAAAATGACGCAGCAAAAGGTAAAATTTTCACAATTATTGGTCGTGAAATTGCGGTTGCTGTAAAAGAAGGTGGACCAGATCCAGCGAACAATTACAAGCTGGCTCAGGTGATTGCAAAAGCTAAATCGAACAACATGCCAAATGATACAATTGAAAGAGGTATCAAAAAAGCATCTGGTGAAGGAAGTAATGTAAATTACGAATATTGTACATATGAAGGTTATGGTCCAAGTGGTACAGCAATTATTGTAAAATGTTTAACAGACAATAAAAATCGTACTGCATCCAACGTAAGAAATGCTTTTACAAAAGGTAATGGAAGCATTGGTACACAGGGATGTGTATCTTATATGTTTGATGAAAAGGGGCAGATTTTGATTGATAAAGAAGAATGTGATATGGATGCAGATGAGCTGATGATGGTAGCATTGGATGCTGGTGCAGAGGATTTCATTGAGGAGGAAGACAGCTTTGAAATCACTACAGCTCCATCCGACTGTGAAGAAGTTCGTAAAGCATTAGAGAGTGCTGATATTAAAATGGTTTCTGCAGAAGTAAGCATGATTCCACAGACATATGTTTCTTTAACAGATGAAACAGATTTGAAAAACATCAACAAAATTTTAGATCTTCTTGATGATGATGATGACGTTCAGGAAGTATATCATAATTGGGAAGAATAAAAAATATATAATTTAGGGGGTATATATGAAAAGAATCCTTTTTGCTGCATCGGAATGTGTGCCATTTATTAAAACGGGTGGTTTGGCTGATGTGTGTGGCGCGTTACCGAAAGAATTTGATAAAGAGAATTGGGATGTACGTGTTGTAATTCCAAACTACAGTTGTATCCCAGAATATTTCCGCAATCAAATGCAGTATGTTACACATTTCTACATGAATTGTGGAAGCTTTATTCAAAATAAATATGTAGGTGTGCTTCAGTATGAATTTGAAGGTGTTACATATTATTTCATCGACAATCAGGAATATTTTAATGGCGCAGTACCATACGGTGATTTCCGTACAGATATTGAAAAATTTACGTTTTTTGATAAAGCAGTACTTTCCATGTTACCTTTAATTGGGTTCAGACCAGATATCATTCACTGTCATGATTGGCAGACGGGTTTCATTCCTGTTTATTTAAAGAATGAATTTCAGGGAGATATGTTCTTCTGGGGAATCAAAACAATTATGACAATCCACAATTTGAAATTCCAGGGTATATGGGATGTGAAGACGATGCAAGGATTAACAGGTTTCCCAAAAGAGTTGTTTACACCAGATAAATTGGAATTCAAGAAGGATGCTAATATGTTAAAGGGTGGTCTTGTTTATGCAGACTACATCACAACAGTATCTGATACATATGCAAATGAAATTCAGACTATGACCTATGGAGAAGGTTTAGATGGTCTTTTGTCTGCTCGTCATTTCGATATGCAGGGTATTGTTAATGGTATTGACTATACGAACTATAATCCTGCTACAGATGAAAAACTTTATGTAAATTATGATTTCGAAAACTGGAGAAAGAAAAAATCTTTAAACAAGGAACGTTTACAGAAGGATTTAGGTCTTGCGGTTGACAAAAAGAAATTCATGATTGGACTTGTTTCTCGTCTTACCGATCAGAAAGGACTTGATCTTATCAATCATGTGATGGAAGGTATTGTGGATGAACATACACAGTTCGTCATCATCGGTACTGGTGAATCGCAGTATGAAAACATGTTCCGTCATTATGCATGGAAATATCCGGATCGTGTTTCCGCTAATATTTGCTACAACGATGATTTGGCTCGTAAGTTATATGCAGCAGCAGATGCATTTTTGATGCCATCTAGGTTTGAACCATGTGGACTTACACAGATGATTTCCTTCCGCCACGGAACAGTGCCAATTGTTCGTGAAACGGGTGGTTTAAAGGATACGGTTATTCCATACAATGAATTTGATAACACGGGAGACGGATTCTCATTCTCTAACTATAATGCAGATGAAATGCTTTACGTCATTAATTACGCGAAACATATTTACTATGATAAAAAACGTCAGTGGAATCAAATGGTTGACAGAGGCAGATCAAAAGATTTTTCATGGAATGCATCCAAGTTCAAATATGAAGGATTATATAACTTCCTTCTTGGCGAATAAAAATTGTATATTTTCCAATAATAATAAGGATATCTTAAAAGGATATCCTTATTTTTATGGAGGTTTTTATGAGCGAACAGGAAAAACAGGATGATTTAAAGGAATATGGACAAAGTATATTAAAGGATGATGATGTAACCATTTACTTAATTTCTATTATTGGAGAAATTGAAGGACATGAGTGTCTGCCTTCGAATACGAAAACTACAAAGTATGAGCATGTACTCCCTAAGCTGGCGGAGATTGAAGATGATAAAACTATTGATGGCGTTTTATTACTTATCAATACAGTAGGTGGTGATGTAGAAAGTGGTCTAGCAATTGCAGAAATGGTGGCTTCACTCAGTAAGCCTACTGTGTCACTCGTTTTAGGTGGTAGTCATTCCATTGGTGTGCCATTGGCAGTATCCACCACATACTCAATGATTGTACCAAGTGGTACGATGGTAATTCATCCCGTTCGAATGAGTGGAACGGTGATTGGAGCACCGGCTACGTATGATTATTTTAAACGTATGCAGGATCGAATCATTACCTTTATTACAGGTCACTGTGATGCAGATTATCAGAAAATTGAAGAGCTTATGATGAATACCCAGATGCTGACAAAGGATGTGGGAACTATTTTAGTAGGAAAAGAAGCAGTGGAGGTTGGTCTGATAAATGAGATTGGTGGAATTGCTGAAGCTTTTGGTAAATTAAAAGAATTAATTAAGAAAGAGCACTAAATCTTGTATTTTTTATCCTTTTTAATGACAACCTAGTCCAAATGTGGTATACTACTTTGATAGGGTGAGCTCTTTTTTCGAGGTGATACCCGATATTATTTTTGGAGGTTGTTTTATGGCAACAAAGAGAAGAACTTCTTCTTCCAATTCGAGACGCAAATCAAATAAGCCTAAGGCAGAAGATATTAGAAGAGCAGAAGAATTTCGAATTGAAATTATCTTATGGGTTATTATTGCTTGTGGGGCACTGTTGTTCCTTAGTAACATTGGTGTAGGTGGTGTTGTAGGCAATGCAGTAAGCTCATTTTTATTTGGTGTGTTTGGTATTATTGCATATGTTTTCCCGATTTTATTAATCGGAGGCAGCTTTTTTGTGGTTTCCAATCGGGAAAATGTATTTGCAATGGTAAAGCTGGTGGCAGGAATTATGTTTGCAGTGTTTGTTTGTATGTTTATGAGCCTGATTTGTTCAGGAGAAACTATAATGACACCATTGGAATCCTACCAATACAGCTTTGAGAATAAGATGGGCGGCGGTATTATAGGTGGATTACTGGCTTATTACATAAGTAATGCATTTGGAGTAGTGGGTACATATATTATTGATATCATTGTGCTGATTATTTGCCTTGTGTTGATTACAGAACGTTCTGCAATCAAGAGCTTTCGCGAAGGTGGGCAGAAGGTGTACGAATCTGCAAAGGAGAGTAATGAACGTTATCAAGAATACCGTAAGCAAGTGGCAGAAGAACGCAACCGACGTTTGGATAATAAGGTTAAGGGTGTATCTATAGATACTAAGATTGTGGATAATCCAGATACTATTTCGGATGAAATGGGTGAAGTAAAGGATAAGCATTTTGAACTACCAAATATTCGCGTAGGAAAGAAAACTAAATTATCCTCTGAGGAGGAACCAGATCATAGCCCATATGCTCCGCTGAAGCAGGAACCGAATATCGTAGGTGATTTTGTAGAAGATGAAGCTTTTGTAGAACCTGTAGTTGCTGAACGTACAACGCGCAAAACACGTGCAAGCATAGAGGAGATTGAGAAGGCTGTTGATAATGTAGCCAATGAAATTATTGCAGAACAGACAGAAAAACCTTATGTATTTCCACCATTATCTCTATTAAAACCAGGGGATAATCGACGTTTAGGGAATACACAGGCGCAGCTAAAAGAAACGGCGCTAAAGCTGGAACAGACATTAAAAACTTTTGGTGTTAATGTTACAGTGACTGATATTAGCTGTGGACCATCGGTCACACGATATGAAATTCAGCCAGAAATGGGTGTAAAGGTAAGTAAAATCGTAAATCTTGCAGATGATATTAAGCTGAATCTTGCAGTTGCAGATATTCGTATCGAAGCACCTATTCCAGGAAAAGCAGCGGTAGGTATTGAAGTTCCTAACTCAGAAAATGTAACCGTATCTTTTAGAGATTTATTAGAATCGAATGAATTTAAAAACTCTCAGTCCAAGATTACTTTTGCAGTAGGTAAAGATATTGCTGGACAGACCAAGGTGGCGGATATAGCGAAAATGCCGCATATGTTGATTGCTGGTGCTACTGGTTCTGGTAAATCCGTTTGTATCAATACGATTATTATGAGTATTTTATATAAGGCAGATCCAAAGGATGTGAAGCTGATTATGATTGATCCTAAGGTGGTTGAGTTAAGTGTTTATAATGGTATTCCCCATCTTATGATTCCAGTGGTAACAGATCCTAAGAAGGCATCAGGTGCACTTCATTGGGCAGTTGCAGAAATGACCGAACGTTATCAGAAGTTTGCAGAAATCGGTGTGAGAGATATTCATGGTTACAATGCAAGGGTGGATTCAGTTCAGCCTCCAGAAGGACAGGAAAAACCTAAGAAGATGCCACAAATTGTCATTATCGTAGACGAATTGGCAGACCTTATGATGGTAGCATCTAACGACGTAGAAGAAGCAATCTGTCGTTTGGCACAGCTGGCGCGTGCATGTGGTATCCATTTGATTATCGCGACACAAAGACCTTCTGTAAATGTTATTACAGGTCTTATCAAAGCAAATATGCCTAGTCGTATTGCATTTGCTGTAACATCTGGTGTAGACTCTCGAACTATTCTTGATATGAATGGTGCAGAAAAGCTCTTAGGTAAGGGAGATATGCTCTTTAATCCTCAGGGGGTACCAAAGCCAATTCGTGTGCAGGGTGCTTTTGTATCAGATAAAGAAGTGGCTGAAGTTGTTAAATTTATTACAGAAAAGAACGGAGCAGCAAACTATAGTGCGGATGTACAGCAGAAGCTGGAAAATATGGAAAGCTCGAATAATAATTCTGTTTCAATATCCGATATGGACGGCGGTGGAGATGGCAGAGATTCCTACTTTATGGAAGCAGCCAAGATTATCATTGATAAAGAAAAGGCGTCTATTGGTATGCTCCAACGTTACCTAAAGGTGGGCTTTAATAGAGCGGCACGAATTATGGATCAGTTAGAAGAGGCTGGAATTGTTGGACCAGAAGAAGGCACAAAGCCTAGAAAAGTCCTCATGAGTCTGGAAGAGTTTGAAGCTTTTATTGACGAAAGCTATTAAAAGTGTTACATCATTATATAGAGTATATAATTGCATAAGTTCAAATTTGAAAATACATATTATGGAGGAAAACCATGAAAACAGATATTCAGATTGCACAGGAAGCAACAATGCGACCAATCAAAGAGGTAGCTGCAACAATTGGGATTATGGAAGATGATTTAGAATTATATGGTAAGTATAAGGCGAAATTGTCTGATGGATTAATGGAAAGAACAAAGAATAATCCAAATGGTAAATTAGTGCTTGTGACTGCAATTAACCCAACTCCGGCTGGAGAAGGTAAAACTACTACAAGTGTTGGTCTTGGACAGGCATTCGGAAAATTAGGCAAAAAAGCACTTATTGCACTTCGAGAGCCTTCACTTGGACCATGCTTTGGTGTGAAAGGTGGAGCTGCTGGTGGCGGATATGCACAGGTTGTACCTATGGAAGATTTAAACCTTCATTTTACAGGTGATTTCCATGCAATTACTTCTGCAAACAACTTGCTTGCAGCTCTTTTGGATAACCATATTCAACAGGGCAATGAGCTTGGAATTGATCCAAGACAGATTGTTTGGAAAAGATGTTTGGATATGAATGACCGCGTACTTCGTAATGTAGTAGTTGGTCTTGGAAACAAAATGGACGGTATGGTGCGTGAAGACCATTTTGTTATTACAGTGGCATCTGAAATTATGGCGATTCTTTGTTTAGCAGATGATATGGCTGATCTTAAGGTTCGTCTTGGAAATATCATCGTAGCATATACCTTTGATGGAAGACCAGTGACAGCGGCTGATTTGAATGCAGTTGGTTCTATGGCAGCACTGTTAAAGGATGCATTAAAACCTAACTTGATTCAGACTTTGGAACATACACCAGCTATCGTTCATGGTGGTCCATTTGCAAATATTGCACATGGATGCAACTCTGTAAGAGCTACTAAGACAGCATTAAAGCTGGCCGATTATGTTATTACAGAGGCCGGTTTTGGAGCTGACCTTGGAGCTGAAAAGTTCTTTGATATCAAATGTCGTAAAGCTGGCTTATCACCAGATGCAGTAGTACTTGTTGCTACTATTAGAGCTTTAAAATATAATGGTGGTGTTGCAAAGGCTGACCTTAATACAGAAAACTTAGAAGCTCTTGAAAAAGGTATTGTAAACCTTGAAAAACACATTGAAAACTTGCAGAAATACGGTGTGCCTGTAATAGTTACATTGAACTCATTTGTAAGTGATACAAAAGCAGAAACAGACTTCGTGGAAAGTTTCTGCCGCGAAAGAGGTTGTGAATTTGCATTATCAGAAGTTTGGGAAAAAGGTGGCGAAGGCGGTGTAGCCTTAGCAGAAAAAGTTCTTGAAACCTTAGAAAACAAGGAAAGTCACTTCAAAGTATTGTATGATGATGCAATATCATTAAAAGAAAAAATCGAAACTGTGGCTAGAGAAATCTATGGTGCGGATGGTGTTACATATACAGCAGCTGCTGAAAAAGAATTAAAACGTATTACAGACCTTGGTATGGGTAACCTTCCTGTTTGTATGGCAAAAACTCAGTATTCTTTATCAGATGATGCCACAAAACTTGGTCGTCCAAGTGGATTTACTATCAATGTTCGTGAAGTATATGTATCCGCTGGTGCTGGCTTTGTAGTGGCAATCAACGGTTCGATTATGACAATGCCTGGCTTACCAAAGAAACCAGCAGCATTTGAAATTGATGTAAATGAAAAAGGTATAATCACTGGATTATTCTAATAGTGAAAAGTTTTTTAGTGGAGAGGAATGATAGATATGGCACAGATTATAAATGGAAAATTGATTGCACAGACAATCAAGGATGAGTTAAAGGCAGAAGTAGCTGAATTGAAAAAGGCTGGAAAAAGCTGCTGTCTGGCAGTGATTCAGGTCGGGAAGGATCCGGCATCCTCTGTTTATGTTTCCAATAAGAAAAAGGCCTGTGAATATATTGGTATTAATTCCTTGGCTTATGAGCTTCCAGAGGAAACCACAGAAGAGGAATTACTTACGTTGATTGACAAATTAAATGATGATGATAAGGTACATGGTATTTTATGTCAGCTACCTCTGCCACGTCAGATAAATGAAAAGACGATTTTAAATCGTATTTCTCCGAAAAAAGATGTGGATGGTTTTCATCCACAGAATGTGGGTGCTTTAGTGGTTGGAGACTTTGGTTTTGTATCATGTACTCCAGCGGGGATTATTGAACTTTTAAAACGTTCCAATGTAGAAATAGAAGGAAAACAATGCGTTGTTATTGGAAGAAGTAATATTGTAGGAAAGCCTATGGCATTGCTTATGCTTCGTGAAAATGCTACTGTTACTATTTGCCATTCTAAAACACAAAATTTAAAAGAAATATGTAAAGAAGCTGATATTCTTATTGTAGCCATTGGGAAACCATTATTTGTTACCAAAGACTATGTAAAAGATGGCGCAGTAGTCATTGATGTTGGAATTCATCGTGATGAAAACAATAAATTGTGTGGAGATGTTGATTATGATGAGGTGGAACCGATTTGTTCTGCGATTACTCCGGTTCCTGGTGGCGTAGGTCCTATGACAATTTGTATGTTGATGAAAAATTGTGTAGAAGCGATGAAAAAATTTTCTTAGAGGGTGATTGATATGAAATGCATGAAATGTGGTAGAGAGATTCAGCCCGAATTTAATAATTGTCCTTATTGCGGTGAGAGTCTTCAAATGGTACCAGAATACAGTATATATGATGAAGAAGATATTAATGTAATTATTGAAGAGGCAAAGGAAGTAAGTTCTAGAAATAGCAGAACTTATACAGAAAAAGAAATCGAACAAATTAACGCATTAAAACAGCAAGAAGCCAGAGCTAAAGAACGTATGAAAAAAAAGGCTGCGGAAGCGAAGAAAAAGAAGCAGACAAAGATGACTGTCATTATAGTGGCTTCTATTTGTGCAGCTTTATTGGTGATTGCAATTGTTGCAAAGGTTGCAATTGATTATAACAATAAAAATTCCTATGATTATCAAATGAAACAGGCGGATAGCGCAATGTTCAAGGGTGAAACGGATAAAGCAGAGGAATATTATTTAAAAGCACTTTCGTTAGCTTCAGATGATGTAGAGGTTCGCCTTGAATTAGCGGATTTGTATTTACAAACAGACAAGACAGACGATGCTGTTAAGTACTTAAAGGAAGTATTAACGATTGAATCTCAGAATTATAATGCCTTCAAAATGTTATATCAGATTTATTCAGATGCAGATGACACTGAGGCAATTATGGAATTAAGAAATGCAGCAAAGGATTCGAAAGTATTAAACTTATTTTCCGATTATTTAGTGGATGCACCTACATTGAGTGTTGATGGTGGAACATATTCAGAGGAAATGTCCATTATCATTACTTCAAAAAAGGGACTTGAAATTTACTATACATTAGATGGTGAAGATCCTATCGAAAATGGGGAAAAATACTCTGGTGCAATTAAACTAGAAGAAGCAGGTATGTTTACTTTAAAGGCTGTTACAAAGAATTCTACAGGTATATATAGTGAGGTGGTATCAGAGGTTTATGTAATTGAATTTGAAGCTCCAGCGGATCCGATTGTAACACCAAATGGTGGTATTTTTACAGAAGAAACCTATGTACTCATATCTGTTCCAACAGGCTGCAGTGCATATTATGTATGGGGAGAAAGCAATGAAACCCCTACAGAATTGTCTACCTTATATGTTTCACCTATCAAAATTCCAGAAGGACGTAATATACTTTCTGTAATCATTATTGATGATACTACAGGCTTGAAGAGCGGTATTTACAGAGGAATATTTGAATATACAACAAAAGCAGGTTCAGAAACTGTAGAGGAATAAAGTCATGAAAGCGGGTTTAAAAAGACCCGCTTTTGATATTACATAGAAATACTTATTTGAAAGCAGAAAAAGCTATGAAAATAACCATTTTATGCGTAGGAAAAGTAAAAGAAAAATTTTATCGTGAAGCCATTGATGAATTTTGCAAACGTCTCAATCGTTACTGTAAGCTGGAAATAATAGAAGTAGCCGATGAAAAAACAGAAGAAGCAGCATCAGACACAGAGATTCGGTTGATTAAAGAAAGAGAAGGAGAGCGCCTTTTAAAATATCTAAAAGACGATGCCTATGTGATTTCTTTATGTATTGATGGCAAACAGTTAGACTCAGAGGAATTATCCGAAAAGATAGAAATGCTAGGGGTACAAGGTATCAGCAATATTTATTTGGTAATCGGTGGCTCATTGGGACTGTCTGATGCAGTGATAAAAAGAGCTGATTTTAAGCTTAGTTTTTCCAAAATGACATTTCCACATCAGTTGATGCGCGTGATTCTATTGGAGCAGATTTATCGTGCTTATCGCATTATGCATCATGAACCATACCATAAATAAATAGTGAAATATACATAAACTGTCTAAAAAATTCATATAGTTAAAATATGAATGAGCAAAGTAAACAAACCACAAATAAACTAATTCAAAAGCTGGATTTACCACAGGATTTGTTCTTGGGATATCCCAATCTTTCGATGTGTGGAAATCGAGAAATTTATATATCCAATCATCGGGGGATTTTATCTTATGCACAAGAAGAGATTGTGATATTATCAAAGGAATTACAAATTAAGATAAAGGGAACAGACTTAGATATTGCGTCCTATACCAAAGATGAATTAACGATACACGGAATTATTCATTCTTTGGAGTTTATATAGTATGAGACATTTATGGCAATGGTTTTGTGGTTATGTCTGCATCGCTTTAAACGGCAGACAAATCAATCGATTTTTAAATTTATGTTCTAGGAATGGAATTCATCTTTGGCGAATTAGCTATGATTTGCAACATACCTTGCGTGTACATATTGGATTAAAGGATTTCTTTCATGTAAAGCCATATTTGAAAAAGACGAAAACAAAGCTTAGAGTGTTAAGCAGACGTGGTTTTCCCTTCTGGTGCCATAGGCATCCGAAATTAAAATGGTTTTTTGTTGTGGGACTATGTGGTATTGCACTTGTTTTTTATAGCTTTAATTTTATTTGGAATATAGAGATTACTGGTAATTCAAGAGTTTCCACCAAGGAAATGATGGAATATCTCTCTAAACAACAGATAGATGTTGGAACAAAAAGAAAAGACATTGATTGTTCAGGGGTTGAATATCTGTTGCGAAAGAATTTTGATAATTTAGGCTGGGTATCTGTGTCTATCGAGCATACGAAGCTTTGTATAGAAGTCAAAGAATCTTTATATGACCCATATGAGTTTGAAATTGAGGATGGACGACAGTATGATTTGATTGCAAATAAGGATGCAGAGATTTTTTCGATTGTTACTAGGTCCGGTACGGCGCTTGTAAAAGCTGGTGCAAAGGTAAACGAGGGGCAGGTGCTGGTTCGGGGACAGTGTGACATTTTCGATGATGCAGGTGAGGTCAAGGACACCTTGTTATTAAAGGCAGACGCTACGATTTGGGCAGAGGTATCCTATGACTTCGTGACATCTATATCTGAAATGGAAATTATGTCTTTAAAAATAGCAGGTTTATATAATGATGAGATGTTGCATTTGATTGCAAATGAAAAAATCAACCATTTTATTGAAAAATTAGATGAAAATGGGGTTATAATTCTGGATAAAAATGTTATGATAGATAAGAAAGAGAAATATATTGTGTTTACTGGTAAAATCAAAGCCAGAGAACAGATTGGAATAAATATACCCGTGGAGGAAATTAAAGAGAATGAGCTTGAATGAAAAGATGATTCAAATACCATCTAAACATATAACCAATATCTTTGGGGAATTTGATGTCCACATTAAGAAAATAGAAAAGACACTTGGTGTGACTGTTATTGCAAGGAATGATCATCTTAAAATTATTGGAAGTGAACAGAATACTTCAGATGCTGTGGAATTATTTACGCAGTTAAATGAATTAGCAGAACGTGGGAACACGATTACGGCCCAGAATGTGAATTATGGATTGTCGCTGATTATGGAACACAAAGGAAATTCTATGATTGAACTAGACAAGGATTTAATTTGTCACACAACGAATGGAAAGCCCATCAAACCTAAAACCATGGGACAAAAGGAATATGTAGATGCTATCCGCAAGAAGATGATTGTCTTTGGTATGGGGCCTGCGGGCACGGGTAAGACTTATCTGGCTATGGCTATGGCAATTACAGCCTTTAAAAATGAAGAAGTAGGTAGAATTATATTAACCAGACCTGCGATTGAGGCAGGAGAAAAGCTTGGTTTTTTACCTGGCGATTTACAGAGTAAGGTTGATCCTTATCTTAGACCCTTATATGATGCTTTGTATCAGATTATGGGTGCAGAAAGCTTTCAGAAAAATATGGAAAAGGGCTTAATTGAAGTGGCACCACTTGCTTATATGCGTGGTAGAACTCTTGATAATGCTTTTATTATTCTGGATGAAGCCCAAAATACCACACCAGCCCAGATGAAGATGTTTTTAACACGTATTGGGTTTGGATCCAAGGTTGTTGTCACAGGCGATGCAACCCAGAAGGATTTGGCACCAGGCACAAAATCGGGCTTGGATGTAGCATTGAAGGTTTTGAAAAACATTGATGAAATTGGTATTTGCCGTCTTACAAATAATGACGTTGTACGTCATCCATTAGTACAAAAGATTGTTCAGGCCTATGACGTTTACGAAAAAAAGGATAGTAAGTCAAGCAAGCCAAAACAGGAGAAACGATGAAAGAAGAAAAGATAAGCGTATACCGTGTGCTACCGATTCTAGGAATTATGACTTCGGCAATTGTGCTATCGGGGATACTCTGTGTTCTAAACAAACTGGAAATGGATGAAATTCTGTGCATATTGTTTGTGATTTTCGGATTTATGCCAGTAATTGGATTTGCATTGGAGTATGAACGACGTAGAGGAAGATTGGGGAACAATACCCAGACCAACTATAAACGTATTGAAACAGGCTTTTTCATCTGTTGTATACTGATGCTAGTAACTTCCTTTTTGCCAGAGTTCTATCGTCCTGTCATACTAATAGCCCTTATTTTAGTAGCATTCAGCAATGTAACTGTAGGTATGACTATAACCATGTTTTTGAATGTGCTGCTGGCAATGACCACAGGCGGAAGCTTTCATGAGCTTTTGGCTTATACCATGCTCGCATTAGTAGGAGTATGCTTTGCAAATGCATTGGAGCAGGCCACATACCGTCTTCTAATTAGCATCGTATTTATGTTTGTCAGTGTGTTGTTTCCAAGTGTGTTTTATTATCTCGCGAACAAGGAAATGGTGTTAATTAATTTTCTATATTGCATTTTCAATGGGATTATCACTGCGATATACGCTATAAAATTTTATCCAATAGAAAAGCTTGTGACAGACGAAGATGTTGAGCATTACTATATTCATCTCTTGGAAGACGATTTTATACAGGTGCGTGAAGTGAGAGCCTATTCTCAGGCGGAATATAGACATGCCCTAAAAGTGTCCAAGCTTGCGTTTGAATACGCCAGAAAGTTGGGGTTGAATGCAGAGCTTTCAGCTGCTGCAGGTTTTTACTATCGACTTGGGCGATGGGAAGGGGAGCCAGTCATCGAAAACGCTATTAAAAAAGCACAAAAGCTGTGTTTTCCGATAGATTTGATTCAGATTTTACAAGAATACAACGGAGAGAGGGAGCTTCCTTCTACTCCGGAATCTGCATTGATTCACATAATCGATACAATTGTCATTAAGGCGGAATTGCTTGAAAAAGAGGTTGGAAAAAGTCAGTGGAATCGTGAGGTTATTATTTATCAGACCTTAAATGAATTATCCACTGCTGGGTTATATGATAAATCTGGTTTGAGTATCAATGCTTTTATAAAGATTCGTGAATGGTTAGCGAAGGAGGAATTACTGGTATGAGTTTTTTCTTAGAAAAAGAGGTGGAGATAGCCTTTGATTTTCCGTATGAGAAATTGGCGGAACGTGTTGTAAAGCATTGCTTAGATTATGTGTCATTTCCTTATGAAGCAGAGGTGAATCTGACATTGACAGATAATAAGGGGATTCATGTCATCAACAAGGAATATCGCCAGATTGACCGTCCAACAGATGTATTGTCTTTTCCAATGCTCAATTATGAAGCCCCAGGAAATTTTGCATTTTTGGAAGATGAGGATAGCAATGATTTTAATCCAGATACTGGAGAGGCGATGCTTGGAGATATTATTATTTCTGTGGACAAGGTCTTGGAACAGGCGGAAAGCTATGGACATAGTGTGGAACGAGAATATGCTTTTTTGATTACACACAGTATGCTTCATCTGTTTGGGTATGACCATATAAAAGAAGATGAAGCAAAGGTAATGGAAGAGAAGCAAAAAGAAATACTTGTTCAAATGAACATCTTAAGATAAAAGGATAGTATAGAAGGAATAGTAAAGTATGGGTTCATCCAAGAAAAATTCTAGTTTTTTAGTGCAGGGTTCTATCCTTGCGGCCGCATCGATTATAAGCAGAATAATTGGATTGTTATATCGTTTACCAATGACAGATATCATTGGCGACACAGGGAACAATTATTATAGTTGTGCGTTTGAAATTTATAATATTATGCTGATTATATCCTCTTACAGCTTACCATTGGCGGTTTCTAAACTAGTTGCTGCTCATATGGCAAAGAGACAGAGAACAAAGGCATATCAGGTATTTAAGGGGGCATTTCTGTTTGCACTTATAGTAGGAACTCTTGCAGCTCTGATTGTATATTTTGGTGCCGAAATGTTTACGTCAGCACTTCAGACACCGCTTAGTATTTTTGCTTTAAGGGTATTAGCACCTGTATTGGTTGTAGTTGCAATATTAGGCGTACTTCGTGGTTTTTTCCAAGGTATGGGAACTATGATGCCAAGTGCTGTTTCACAGATTATTGAGCAGATTGTCAATGCGATTGTAAGTATCTGGGCTGCATATGTCTTGTTTCAATACGGTAGCAACATTGGACAAGTATTGGGATCGCCAGAGCGTTATGGCGCAGCCTATGGTGCAGCAGGAGGAACCTTAGGTACCAATCTTGGTGCGGTAGTAGCCTTACTGTTTATGTTGTTTGTGTTTTATGTTTATATGCGTGTATTCAAAAAACGCATGAAGCACGAGAGAGGTGTGGAGGTAGATTCCTTTGCCTATACCATGAAGATACTGGTCATCACTATTATTCCTGTATTATTAAGTACCACCATTTATAATATCAGCGGTATCATAGACCAAGGCATATTTAAAAATATTGCTACATTACAAGGATATAGCATAGAGGAAATTGACGTATGGTGGGGCGTTTTTTCTGGGAAATATAAGGTGTTGATTAATGTGCCGATTTCTATTGCAGCTGCTATGGCAGCATCCAGCGTACCTTCTCTTTCTGCTGCATTTGCAGAAGGTGATAAGGAGGCAGTAAACAACCAGATTAATTCTGCTATCCGTTTTATAACAGTGATATCCATACCGTGTTGTGTAGGTCTTGCAGTTTTGGCAGAGCCCATTTTTACGTTGTTGTTCCCAGGAACCATTAGTTCTTTAAACATCTCTACCACTATGATGTGGGTTGGTGCAGCAGCAGTGGTATTTTATTCTTTGTCAACTTTGACAAATGGTCTCTTACAAGGAATTGACCGATTAAAGGTGCCTGTGCGTAATGCAGTCATTGCATTGGTTGTGCATCTAATTGTATTGGTTGTACTGATGTTGACTTTTCGTTTAAATATCTATGCGGTAGTAATCGCGAATGCATTGTTTGCATTTTTGGTATGTGTATTAAATGCATGGGAACTACAAAAGCATGTAGGTTATAAGCAGGAGTTTAAGAAGTCATTTTTGATTCCAGTCATTGCATCTGCAGGAATGGGTGTAATTGCATATGGTGGATACAAATTGTTCTATCTACTTACTAAGAGTAATATGATTAGTATTATCATAGCAATTATTGTTGCAGTAGCAACCTATGCCGTAGTTCTTCTGATTTTGAAGGGCATGACGGAAGAAGAGCTTTCAAAATTTCCGAAAGGACATTTACTGGTCGCAATTGCTCGTAAATTTCGTTTGTTATAGATAAACTGAATAAATAAGAGAAAAGTGGAGATACTTATTTGGGGTGATAAATATGAAACGACAAGTAAGTATCTCTATTTTTTTAGCAATTTTTGTGATTGTGCTTGCCTTGTTATACATCATGCTATTTCATGACAGTGAATTAGAGGATAGCAATCAGAAAAATGAGCAATTAGTACAGGAAAATATCGAGAATTCTATTACAATTAGTCAAGAGTATATTACTTACCAGTTCTATATCAAAGATGAGGATGGCTGGCTGGTGGTATTTCGTACCAAAACACAGGAACGATATATGGATACAGGTATCGAAACGGATACCTTATCAATGGAAATGCAGGAGCAATTAGAGGCTGGGATTTTCTTTCAAACGGAAGTTGAATTAATCGATTTTCTGGAAAGCTATTCGAGTTGATATTGGTTGAATGTTTGACATGCTTATGATAAAATATCTACTAGTTTAATTTAATTTTAAGTTGGTGATTTATGGGCAAAAATACGAGAAACACATGGGATGTTTTAATTATCGGTGCTGGTGCAGCTGGTATGATGGCTGCAATTACGGCAGCAAGAGAAAACAAATCTGTATGTGTCATTGAGAAATTAGATAAAGTTGGGAAAAAGTTATTAGCTACGGGAAATGGTAAATGCAATTTTACCAATGAAGCTATGTCAGAAGATGCTTTTCATGGAGATAGAGCCTTTATAGAACAGGTGCTGACTCAGTTTTGTGTCGCTGACTGTCTGAACTTTTTTCATTCCATTGGAATCTATCCAAAGAGTAAAAATGGATATTACTATCCAAACAGTGAGCAGGCAGCTTCGATAGTATGTGCATTGGAACAGGAATTGCTTCGCCTAGATGTAAAGCTTTCGCTGGAAACATATGTAACAGATATTTCTTCCAATAGGGAGGGAGTCCTTGTATCTACAAATAAAGGTTTATTTTACGGAAAAAAACTGATTGTTGCGACGGGGCTTTTGGCTGCTCCAAAGCTTGGCAGTGATGGTAGCCTGTTTGAAATAATTAAAGGACTTGGTCATCGTTTTTCACCAATTTTACCAGCCTTATGTGGTTTTTATTGCAAGGGACTTCCGTTTAAAAAGATATCTGGAGTACGTGTGCAAGGTACCGTTGCAGTATATGTTGATGATGTGAAGCTTGCAGAAGATACAGGGGAAATCCAGTTTACCGATTATGGATTGTCAGGAATTCCTGTATTTCAGATTAGCCACTATGTGTCAAAAGGTCTCTATGAAAAGCAAAATGTAAATATTGTGGTTGCTTTGCTACCAGAGTTTAACAAGGCACAGCTTATCAAGGAGCTCATCTATCGTAAGAGAGGATTAGGGCAGACCACTGCTACTTATTTGTTAAACGGTTTGCTTCCACAAAAGTTGTCCGATATGCTTTTAGATAAGATACATGTAAATAGAGAAAATCGTATTTCTTTTTTACAAGAGAAGGATTTCGAGGAGCTGGCAGAATGTATACAGAATATACAGGTAAAGGTAACAGCTTATCGTGATTTTGAGTTTGCACAGATATGTACCGGCGGTATTCCGGTGATAGATTTGGAAACTGCTACATTGGAATCCAAGCTGGCAGAAAATGTCCATTTTGCTGGAGAAATTTTGGATGTAGATGGAATCTGCGGTGGATATAATCTACATTTTGCCTGGGCAACCGGATATATTGCGGGAAAAGCAGTGTGTAAATAAGCACATCATATTAGGAAAGGGAACTATGATTCAAATTACTCAGTTAAAGCTTCCGTATAATCATAGTGAAGCAGAATTAAAAGAGAAAATTAGAAAAACCTTGCGACTTTCCAATCATAAAAGGTTTACATATAAAATTGTGAAAAAATCTATAGATGCCCGACAGAAGCCTATTCTTTTTTGTGTGTATACCTGCCAGGTAGCCTGTGAAAATGAAGGTGCAATTGTAAAGAAAGTAAAGGCTCCTTCTGTTACCGTCGTACAGACCCAAAAATATCATTATCCAGAGCCAGGAAAGGAAGTTTTCATGCATCCGCCACTCGTTATTGGAGCGGGACCAGCAGGGTTGTTTGCTACTTATATTTTAGTAGAAGCTGGTTATCATCCAATTCTCATTGAACGAGGAAAATGTGTAGAAGAACGTGCGAAGGATGTAGAGCAGTTCTGGAAAACCGGTATTTTGGATACCTCTTCTAATGTACAATTTGGGGAAGGTGGTGCAGGTACATTTTCAGATGGTAAATTAAATACTGTAGTCAAGGATCCATCCAATCGTAATCAATATGTGCTGGAAACTTTTGTTCGTTTTGGAGCACCGGAGCATATTTTATACGAAAATAAGCCTCATATTGGAACTGATATTTTATGTCATGTTATTGCCAACATGAGAAATTATTTAATAGAAAAAGGTGCAAGCGTATATTTTGAGACTACAGCTAAGGATTTTGTTATTGAAAACCATACTATAAAAGAAGTAATTTGTGAAAATAGACGCTTCTTAGTTTCTGCAGTTATACTGGCTTTGGGACATAGTGCAAGAGATACATTTCAGACCTTACATGGATTGCAGATTCCAATGGAAGCAAAAAATTTTGCAGTGGGCTTTCGTATAGAACATCCGCAACAGATGATTAATGATGCACTTTATGGAAAACAGAGCATAGATATGCCTGCTTCTCCTTATAAGGTCACTGCGAATTTTCCAAATGGGAGAGGTGTGTATTCCTTTTGCATGTGTCCAGGGGGATATGTTGTGAACTCCTCCTCAGAGCGGGATATGCTTGTGGTAAACGGCATGAGTTATTCTGGAAGAAATTCTTCTACCGCTAATAGCGCCATTATCATTTCAGTGAATACAGAGGATTTTTGCCAGATATCTGGAATTGATTTGATGAAGAACCACAAAGATGCATTAGCTGGTATGCGTTATCAACAGGATTTGGAAAGACATGCTTATAAGCTTGCCTCTGGTAAAATTCCACAGCAGCTATATGGCGATTTTTGTGAAAACAGAGTCTCACAATCCTATGGAGACTTTTCATCCAATACAAAGGGCAACACCGCCTTTGCAAATCTGCGAGGTATATTCTCTACAGATATGGAGAAGAGCTTTATCGAAGGTATGGAGCATTTTGCTCGTATCATTCCTGATTTTAACAGAAAGGATGCTATTTTATCGGGTATCGAGAGCAGAACATCTTCTCCACTTCGCATTTTGCGCAATGAAAATTATGAAAGTATGATAAAGGGTCTTTATCCATGTGGGGAAGGCGCTGGTTATGCGGGAGGAATTACTTCTGCGGCTATGGATGGACTCCGAGTAGCTGAATCCATTATACGAAAATACAAACCTAACTAGAAAGGATGATAAGAGAGTGGCCGAATTATCACCAATGATGCAGCACTATCTTAAAACAAAAGAAGAATATCCCGGCTGTATTTTATTTTATCGTCTGGGCGATTTCTATGAGATGTTTTTTGAAGATGCAAAAATCGTTTCAAAAGAATTAGAATTGACATTAACAGGTAGAGCCTGTGGGCTGGAAGAACGTGCACCTATGTGTGGTGTGCCTTTTCATGCCGCCGATACATATTTAAATCGATTAGTACAGAAGGGATATAGGGTAGCTATCTGTGAACAAGTAGAAGATCCTAGTACAGCAAAGGGAATGGTAAAACGTGAGGTTGTACGTATTGCCACACCTGGGACCAATATTGATATGCAAGCACTTGATGAAACGAAAAACAATTACATCATGTGTATTGTATATTCTGTAGAAAAATATGGTATCTCTATTGCTGATGTAACAACAGGAGAATTTCTTGTAACTGAGGTAGATTCTGAGCGTAAGCTATTAGATGAAGTACATAAGTTTTCGCCATCTGAAATCATTTGTAACGAAGCATTTTATATGAGTGGCGTAGATGTGACAGATATGAGAGAGCGATTGGGGATCGCAATTACCTCGCTGGATTCATGGTATTTTGGAGACGATTTGGCAAAAGAAACCCTGCTTTCTCATTTTAAGATTCATACCTTAGAGGGCTTAGGATTACAAGATTATGATTGTGGTGTACTGGCTTCAGGTGCTTTGCTGAAATATTTATACGAAACACAGAAAAATTCTCTTGGAAATATTCTTACGATACATCCATATTTCATTGGGAAATATATGATTATTGATAGCTCTTCACGTCGTAATCTGGAGCTGGTGGAAACCCTGCGTGAAAAACAAAAAAGAGGCTCTCTGCTGTGGGTATTGGATAAGACTAAAACTGCAATGGGAGCACGTTTACTTCGTTCTTATGTAGAACAGCCCCTGATTGAAAAGGCGGAGATTTTAAAACGACAGGAATTGATTTCTGCGTTTAACAAAAATGAAATCATTAGAGAAGAGCTTCGTGAATATTTAAATCCAATCTATGACCTGGAACGATTGATTACACGTATTACCTATCAGACCGCAAATCCAAGGGATTTAATTGCCTTTCGTAATTCTTTGGAAATGCTCCCTGCCATTCAAATGTTGCTTGGGGATTTATCTGGTGATTTGATGAATGAAATTCGTGATGAGTTTGATGATTTGCGGGATTTGTATGATTTGTTATCTGACTCTATTCAGGAGGAACCACCGATTTCCAGCCGTGATGGTGATATTATCAAGGATGGATATAATGACGAGGTGGACCGTCTTCGTGCAGCGAAAACAGAAGGAAAAACATGGCTCGCAGAATTAGAGGCACAGGAAAAAGAAAAAACAGGCATCAAAAACCTGAGAATTAAGTATAACAAGGTCTTTGGATATTATCTGGAGGTTACCAATTCCTTCAAGAATATGGTTCCAGATTACTTTATCCGCAAACAGACCCTGACAAACGCAGAGCGTTTTATTACGCCAGAATTAAAGGAATTAGAGGATACAATTCTTGGCTCGGAAGATCGTCTGACTGCCTTGGAATATGAATTGTTTAAGGCAGTGCGGGACCATTTGGCTGAAAATGTGGCACGTATTCAAAAAACAGCCAAAGCTATTGCACAGATTGATGTATTTGCCTCTTTGGCATTAGTGGCAAGTCGTAATAATTACTGCAGACCAAAGATTAATGAAAGTGGTATTCTGGATATTAAGAATGGCAGACATCCCGTCGTAGAAAAGATGATTACGAACGATATGTTCATTGATAATGATACCTATCTGGATAATCACAACAATCGTATTGCTATTATAACAGGACCGAATATGGCTGGTAAATCTACTTATATGCGACAGACAGCCCTGATTGTCCTTATGGCGCAAATAGGAAGCTTTGTACCTGCCTCAGCTGCTAATATTGGTATTGTAGACCGCATTTTTACTAGGGTAGGAGCATCGGATGACTTAGCTTCCGGACAGAGTACCTTTATGGTAGAGATGAATGAGGTCGCTAATATTTTACGCAATGCGACTGCAAATTCCTTACTGATTTTGGATGAAATCGGACGTGGTACAAGTACCTTTGATGGTCTTAGCATAGCGTGGGCAGTGGTTGAGCATATTAGCAATACCAAGCTGATTGGAGCAAAGACCCTATTTGCTACACATTATCATGAATTAACTGAGCTTGAGGGCAAATTGAATGGAGTAAACAACTATTGTATTGCTGTAAAAGAAAAGGGCGATGATATTGTTTTCCTGCGTAGGATTATAAAGGGTGGCGCAGACAAAAGTTATGGTATCCAAGTAGCGAAGCTGGCTGGTTTACCAGATACTGTCATTGAGCGTGCCAAGGAAATAGTAAATGAGTTGATTGCCAATGATATTACAGAAGTGGTTCGAAATATTTCGGTGGATACTTCCAAAAAACGTAAGTCACAGCATTTAGATGAAGTCGATTTAACACAGATGTCCTTGTTTGATACCATTAGCGATGATGACATCATTGATGAGCTGCGTAATGTCGATATTGGTAACATGACTCCATTGGATGCTCTCAACAAATTATATGACTTGCAGAATAAAGTGAAGAATCGCTGGTAAGTCATAATGATACACTTGGCTCTGCATAGTTTGAACAAATGAAAGAAGAGAAGGGATAGCTTATGTCCAAAATTGCATTACTTACACAGGATACAATTGATAAAATTGCTGCGGGAGAGGTCGTGGAGAGACCAAGCTCTGTAGTAAAAGAATTGGTAGAAAATGCTATTGATGCAAGAGCCACAGCAATTACCATTGAAATCAAGGAGGGGGGCATCAGCTTTATTCGGATTTCCGATAATGGCTGCGGTATTGAAAAATCTGAGGTTCCTTTGGCATTTTTGCGTCATTCTACTAGTAAGATTCGCAAGGTAGAGGATTTGCTTTGTGTATCTTCGTTAGGGTTTCGTGGTGAGGCGCTTTCTAGTATTGCGGCTGTATCCAGAGTAGAGTTGATTACAAAAACACCAGAAGCTTTAACAGGTGTACGTTATCAGATCGAGGGCTCTAATGAAGTGAGTCTGGAAGAAATTGGTGCACCAGATGGTACCACATTTCTAATCAAGGATCTATTCTACAATACTCCTGCCCGTAAAAAGTTTCTAAGGTCTGCACAAACGGAGGGCTCTTATATTGCAGATATGGTGGAAAAACTGGCATTATCACATCCGGATATATCCTTTAAGTTTATCCAGAATAACCAAACCAAGCTTCACACCTCTGGAAATGGCAATGTAAAGGATTTAATATATCATGTATTTGGCAGAGAGATTTCAGCCTCTATGCTGTCTGTAAATATAGAAAATGAGCTGTTTTCTGTTAGTGGATACATTGGAAAACCAATGATTACACGTGGTAACCGAAATTACGAAATTTATTTTATCAATGGCAGATATATCAAAAGTCAGCTTTTATCCAAGGCTATTGAAGAAGCATACAAGAGCTTTTTGATGCAGCATCAGTATCCATTCTGTGTGTTGTACTTTGAATTTAAAGGCGAAAGTCTAGATGTCAATGTCCATCCAACCAAGATGGAGCTTAGATTTGATAACAATGCAGAAGTGTATCAACTACTATGCGATGGTCTTTATCAGGCTCTTTCTAAGAAAGAGATGATTCCAGAAGTCCCAGTTACAGAAGAGAAAAAAACTGTTGCAATTGTTAGAGAATACAAGGAAGCAATACCAGAACCTTTTGAACAGCGACGATTAAACCAGCTTCGTGCCAATGTGCATAAGGACAGTCCTTACGAATTTAAATATCCAGAGCGTTCCGGAGTCTCTAGGATTAGTGAGAATATCACACTACAATCTCTTAGTAGTGAATTTTTAACAAAGGATGCGCGAAAGAAGCATCGTATTATCGGTCAGTTGTTTAAAACCTACTGGTTGGTTGAGTTTGAGGATAAGCTCTTTATCGTAGACCAGCATGCAGCTCATGAAAAAGTATTGTATGAGCGAACTATGGCTACCATAAAAGAAAAGGAATATACTTCTCAGACCGTTAGTCCGCCGATTATTTTAAGTTTGGATGCCAATGAAATCCTCATGTTGGAAAAATACAAGCTACAGATTAAAAAAATGGGTTATGAAGTAGAAAGCTTTGGTGGAAAAGAGTATATGATAAGTGCTATCCCGGCCAATTTATTTCATGTAGATATGAAGGATTTATTTATTGAAATGTTGGACGATTTTTCTAATCTATCTGGAAAAGATACACCAGAATTGATTTTAGAAAAAGTGGCTTCCATGTCCTGTAAGGCTGCTGTCAAAGGGAATCAAACCCTAAGTTATAGCGAGTTTGATGCTTTGGTGGAGGAGTTATTGACCCTGGAAAATCCATATAACTGTCCTCATGGAAGACCAACGATTATTTCCATGACGAAATACGAAATTGAAAAGAAATTTAAGAGGATTATTTAATGAAAAATAAGCCAATGATTATACTATCAGGACCAACCGCAGTGGGAAAAACCTCTCTTTCTATTGAACTTGCAAAGCGTGTCAATGGAGCAATTATTTCTGCGGATTCCATGCAGGTGTATAAATACATGGATATTGGTTCGGCAAAAATTAAGTCAGAGGAAATGGATGGAGTAAAGCATTATCTTATTGATGCTTTAGAGCCCCATGAAGAATTTAATATTGTGGTATTTCAGCAAATGGCAAAAGCGGCATTAGAAGAGATTTATGCCAATGGAAAGATTCCAATTATTGTAGGTGGTACAGGCTTCTACATTCAAGCGCTTTTATATGACATTGATTTTAACAATCAGGATTGCAATGAGCAATATCGTGCACAGCTAGAGCAGATTGCAAAGGTGCAGGGAAATGAAGCACTTCATGCCCGTCTAAAGGAAATTGACCCTGTCTCTGCAGAGAAAATTCATGCAAACAATGTAAAACGTGTTGTTCGTGCAATGGAATTTTATTATCTTACAGGCAAGCGGATTTCAGAACATAATGAAGAAGAACATCGGAAGGAATCTCCATATAACTTTGCATATTTTGTTTTGACAGACAAGCGGGAAAATCTTTACAAACGCATTGATCAGCGTGTGGATATGATGATTAAGGAGGGACTTTTGGAAGAAGTTCAGAAATTAAAAGATATGGGATATCATAGAGCTATGGTATCCATGCAGGGCTTAGGCTATAAAGAGATTCTGGATTATCTGGATGGAAAATGTAGTCTTGAGGAATCTCTATATATCCTTAAAAGGGAGACTAGGCATTTTGCAAAACGCCAGCTTACTTGGTTTCGTAGAGAACGCGAAGTTATCTGGCTGGATAAGTCCCAATATAACTATGACGAACCGGCGATGTTGGAGGAAATATGTCGCATTTTGAATATAAAAGGAATCACAGAGGAGTTATCATGAATCAGTATTTATTTGAACAGTACAAGCAGCTGGGACTTTCCGAAGAGGTTATCCAGTTTGGAACAAAAATAGAGGATGATTTAAAAGAACGATTTGCAAAAATTGATGCAATCGCAGAAATGAATCAGTTAAAAGTGCTTCATGCCATGCAGAAAAACCGTGTAAGTGCAGAGTGCTTTAACCAGTCTTCTGGATATGGCTATAATGATATGGGTCGCGATACATTAGAACGGGTCTATGCGGATACCTTCAAAGGGGAGGATGCATTAGTTCGTCCACAAATTACCTGTGGAACGCATGCACTAGCTCTTGCGCTTATGTCTAATCTTCGTCCGGGAGATGAGCTGTTGTCTCCAGTTGGAAAGCCATATGATACCTTGGAGGAAGTCATCGGCATCCGTCCATCCAAGGGCTCGCTGGCAGAATATGGAATTACCTATAATCAAGTAGATTTACTTGCAGATGGCAGCTTTGACTGGGAGGGAATTAAAAATGCTATCAACGAAAAAACGAAGCTGGTAACCATTCAGCGTTCCAAGGGCTATGCAACTAGACCGACATTATCGGTAGAAAAAATAGGTGAACTTATAACTTTTATCAAAAAAATCAAACAAGACATAATATGTATGGTAGACAACTGCTATGGTGAATTTGTAGAAGAAAAGGAACCATTAGAGGTAGGAGCTGACATGATTGTTGGTTCACTTATTAAAAATCCAGGCGGTGGTTTGGCACCAATCGGTGGATATATCTGTGGTAAAAAAGAATGTGTAGAAAATGCAGCTTACAGGCTAACTTCTCCTGGACTGGGTAAAGAAGTTGGAGCCTCACTTGATATTATTCAATCCTTCTATCAAGGTTTTTTCTTGGCACCATCTGTAACTGCAGGTGCTTTAAAAGGAGCAATTTTTGCAGCAAATATTTATGAAAAATTGGGCTATAAGGTAGTTCCAAATAGCACCGAAAGCAGACATGATATTATTCAGGCAGTAGAGTTTGGAAGTCGTGATGCCATGTGTGCCTTTTGTGAAGGTATTCAGGCGGCTGCACCGGTGGACAGCTATGTTAAACCAGAGCCATGGGCGATGCCTGGATATGACAGCGATGTTATTATGGCAGCAGGTGCTTTTGTACAGGGTTCGTCGATTGAGTTGTCTGCAGATGGTCCTGTAAAAGAGCCCTATGCGGTATATTTTCAGGGTGGACTGACCTGGTATCATGCCAAGGTAGGCATACTTATGAGTTTACAAAAACTTTATGAGCGAAACCTTGTGAAGCTACATGAAAAATGATATAATAATGGTGTTTTTTGACGTATGAGTTTCGGGGAGAACAGAAAGGAAAATATGTCAAAACATTTTACAATGAAAAATCTGCCAAAATCAGAACGACCTTATGAAAAGCTTTTAAATTATGGAGAGGAAAGTCTGTCTGACGCAGAGCTATTAGCGATTATTTTAAAAACAGGCACCAAAACAGAAAACTCGGTAGATGTAGCAAGATGTCTCTTAGAAGGAAATCATAATAATTTATTAAATTTATATGATTTGTCTTATCGAGATTTGATGAAGATTTCTGGTATCGGTCCAGTGAAAGCTTTACAGCTAAAGGCCGTTGCTGAGTTATCGAAAAGGATTGCAAGAACAAACAGTGGATATCATCTGAATTTGAACACACCCGCTACAATAGCGGATTATTACATGGAACAGTTACGCCACAAAAAGGAAGAAGTAATGATTGGAGCGTTTTTTGATTCCAAATGTCATTTTCTTGGAGATGTGGTGATTTCAAAGGGGAGTGTAAATTTCGCATATGTTTCTCCACGTGAAGTTTTTCGATATGCCTTTGAATATGATGCGGTGATGATTATTATTTTACACAATCATCCCAGTGGAGATCCAACACCAAGTGAGGATGATGTACGCATTACTTATCGTATTGGTAAAGGTGCCCGTATACTTGAGCTACAACTGGTAGACCATATTATTATCGGAGATAATCGCTATTACAGCTTTAAAGAACATGAACAACTAATATGACGCACGAAAAGGGGAGAATAAAATGAATAATAATATTTATGGTATTGATCTTGGAACTTGTAATTTCAAAGTGTTTTGTAAAGCAACGGGCAAAATTATGAAGGAAAAAAATACAGTTGCTGTTATTAACAAAAATCAGATTTATGCCTATGGAGATGAAGCATATGCAATGTATGAAAAAGCTCCAGAGTCTATTCAGGTGATTTTCCCTGTTGTCAGTGGTGTAATTGCGGATTACAATTTTCTGCAGACAATGGTCATTACTTTCTTAGAGGAAAAAATGAAAAGCAAATTACGTGGTTCTGAATTTGTAATAGCAGTACCTACAGATATTACAGATGTAGAAAAGAGAGCCTTTTACGACATGTTCTACAAGAACAATATACGTCCTAAAAATATTCTTTTATGTGAAAAGCCAATAGCAGATGCAGTAGGCCTAGGCCTTGATGTCAACCAGCCAACAGGATTTATGGTTGTTGATATGGGTGCTGATACCACCGAAATTTCAGTTATTTCTCTTGGTGGTCTTGTGCTTAGCGAATTGCTTCACTTTGGTGGCAACAAGATTGATGAAGCAATTATTAGCTATATGCGCAAAGAATATAATTTGATAATTGGTCAGAAAACTGCAAAGGCTTTAAAAGAAACCATCGGTTCTGGTCTTCCAGGACGTACAGAGTCCATGAATGTAGTTGGTCGTGATTTAGTAAGCGGACTTCCAATTGAAATGGAGGTTAGTGCAGATATCGTGTATAACGCTATGAAGGGTACATTAGAATCTATCTGTACCTCCATTAAAATGATTTTGGAGAGAACTCCACCAGAGCTTGCAAGGGACATAATTCATTCAGGTATTTATATCACAGGTGGCGGTTCTATGATTCACAATCTGGATAAATTATTTGAACAAATTACAAATATTAAGATTAATACAACCGACGAACCAGAAGAAAGTGCTGTTCGTGGTCTGGTAAAAATCGTATCTGATTCTAAATATAGAAAATTGCCATTTACGATGAAGAGATAGGCTCAGTGTACCCCACACCAAATCTTCATGCGGTATGTTTCATAACAAAATTTTAGTGAGTAAAGAGGAATTATGAGAAAAATTCGTAATAGCAAAAAGAAACAAATGCAAACGAAATATGCGCTGATTATACTTACGATAGTTTGTGTAATGACTGTTTTTGTTAGTCTGATTTTTAACATTAATGGTGGACCATTAAAGGCTATTGCTGGATATATCTTTGTTCCTATGCAACAGGGAATTAATAATACGGGAGCGTTTATTTTTGATACAGCTAATGATTTCCGTACCTTGTCTGAGGTTTTGATAGAGAACGAAAAGCTTCAGGAACAGGTGGATGAATTGACGGTGCTACTTACCAATAGCAAGCTGGATACTTATGAGCTTGAAAACTTACGTGACTTATTAGCATTGGATGAAAAGTATCCAACCTACGAAAAGGTAGCAGCAAGTGTTATTGCAAAGGACAGCGGGAACTGGTTTTCTACTTTTACGATTAATCGTGGAAGTAATCATGGTATTGCAGTTGGAATGAATGTTATTGCTGGCAGTGGTCTGGTAGGAATCGTTACTGATGTAGGACCTAATTATGCTAAGGTACGCAGTATTATTGATGATTCAAGCAATGTGAGCGCCATGATTCCAACTACTGGTGACAACTTTAACGTCAGTGGTGATTTAAAGTTAATGAATGAATCTATGGTGATTACCTTTTCCGAGCTTCGCGATGAAGATAACGAAATTAAGGTGGGAGATCCTGTCGTAACGTCTTATGTATCAGACCGTTATCAGCAGGGAATTCTCATAGGATATATTGCAAGTATTGAAAATAGCTCTAACAATTTAACAAAAATCGGTACAATTACACCTGTTGTTGATTTTGAGCATTTAGAAGATGTTTTAGTAATCACAAAATTAAAAGAAACAGGAAGTGAAACGGAGTAAACATGCTTAGGAAAATTGTTTTATTTATTATAATTTCCATATGTTTTGTATTGCAGACCACCACATTTCAGGTCCTTTCTTTTGCGAATATTGCACCAAATCTGTTGATTATTGTAGTATCAGCCTTTGGTTTTATGAGAGGAAAAAGGGAAGGAATGTTCATTGGCTTTTTTTGCGGACTGCTTATCGACATTTTTTGTGGTTTTTATCTAGGAATATATGCTTTATTGTACATGTACGTCGGATATTGTAACGGATACTTTCAGAAGCGTTTTTACCCAGATGATATCAAGCAGCCTATGATTTTAATTGCCGCAAGTGATGTATTTGCAAATTTAGCTATATATGTTGTGTTATTCCTGACTAGGAGTCGTCTTGAATTGGGGTATTATCTGATAAATATTATTCTTCCAGAGCTAGTATATACTATGGTAATTACCATTTTCCTGTACTATCTTTTGTTAAAGATTAATCAGAAGCTGGAGAGCTATGAGAAAAGGAGAGCAATAAAATTTGATTTATGATATTGAAGATTTCTTAAAACGTTTTTTTAAGTCAAGATTGTTTGTCCTTTCTACACTCATGTTTCTGTTGTTTGCAACAATTCTAGTACGTGTTTTTTCACTACAGATTGTGAATGGACAAACCTATCAGGATAACTTTGTTATGCGTATAGAAAAAACACTGGCAAAGGGTGCAACAAGAGGAAATATTTATGATTGTAACGGAAAGCTTTTGGCATACAATGAATTGGCTTATTCAGTTACTATTTCCGACAGTGGAACATACAAAAACAATAAAGCAAAAGCAGATGTTTTAAATCCACAGTTAGCTGAAATTGTGCAGATGTTACATGAAAATGGAGAAACGCTTTATAATGAATTTAAAATTGATTTGGGTGAAGATGGAACTTATAGTTTCAATGTAAGTGATAATCAATTAAAGCGTTTTCTTGCAGATGTATTTGGAAAAAGTTCGTATGACAACTTAAAATATAATGATAAATATAATTTTAACGAGGCAACAGCGAGTGCTGACCAGGTTATGCAGTATTTGCTCAAAGAATTTTATGTTGATGAAAGCTATGACCAGCGTACAGCCTATGAAATAGTTGTAATTCGTTATGCGATGAAATCAACTATGTATGCCAAATATCAAACGATTACCATTGCACAGGATGTATCGGATAAGACGATGGCTTATGTCAATGAACATTCCAACGATTTGACGGGGATTAGCATTGAAGAAAATACGATTCGTAAATACAATGACAGTACATATTTTGCTGCGCTTGTTGGTTATACCGGTACTATCTCCGATGCGGAATATGATAAATTGTCTGAGGAGGATGATTCCTATAGTAGAGATGACACTATCGGTAAATCTGGTCTTGAACAATACTATGAACATTATCTCCGAGGAACAAATGGACAAGAGGTTGTATATGTAGATACTTTCGGAAGAATTCTTGAAGTTGTAAGCAGTATAGAACCTATGGCTGGTTTAGATGTATATTTATCCATTGATGCTGATTTACAAATTGCTACATATAAGCTTTTAGAGCAGGAAATTGCAGGTATTGTGTATTCTAATATTAAGAGTGGAAGTATTTCAATTGCAGATGTGTATTTTGCTTTATTAGATAACAACGTAGTAGATATCGCCGAGTTTGATAATGAAGATGCAACGGTAACAGAACAACTGGTATATCAAAATTTCCTAGGAGAACAGGCCAAAGCGATTGATATGCTAAAAAGTCAGTTTTATGCATCAAAGCCACTGGTAAATAATGATATGTCAGAAGAATTGCTGGATTATGTAACGTATGTCATAGATTTGTTGAAAAATAAGGATATTTTACGTACTTCCAAAATTGACACTTCAGATGAAGTATACGTAGACTGGCGAGATGGTAAAGTCAGTCCAAAGGAATACTTGAGTTATTGTATTTCACAACAATGGATTGATATTAGTGCATTAGCAGTTGATTCAAAGTATGCGGATACATTCGAAATCTATGATACATTATGCAATTTTATATTAACTGAGGCTGTTACAGATAAGGATTTTGCAAAATATGTTTATAAATATATGGTGCAGGATGGAAAGGTGACAGGAAAACAGCTTTGTCTATTATTATTTGAGCAGGGTACCTTAGATTATGATGATGACACTTATAATCGAATTAATGGTGGCAGTATAAAAGCCTATGATTTTCTTTTAGAGAAAATTAGCAATATTGAAATTACACCAGCCCAGCTGGCATTGGATCCATGCACAGGTTCCTGTGTAATTACAGATACGAATACTGGAGAGGTTAAGGCGTTGGTTAGCTATCCCGGATATGATAATAACCGATTGGCAAATGGTGTTGATGCTGAATACTATGCGAGCTTAAATGATGATAATTCTAATCCACAGTGGAATTATGCTACTCAGGAAAAAACAGCACCTGGTTCAACTTTTAAGATGTTAACCTCCACTGCAGGATTGGCAGAAAATATTATCAGCACGTCTTCTGAAATTCAGTGTACGGGTGTCTTTACAGAGGTTGATAATGAACCAGAATGTTGGATTTATCCAAATGGAACACATGGATTTGACAATGTATCGGAAGCTATTCGAGATTCCTGCAACCTGTTTTTCTATACCACAGGATTCAATTTAAGCATGAAGGATACCGGTATCTATAATGATGGAAATGGTATTAAATATATCCAAAAATATGCATCTATTTTTGGATTGGATAAAAAAACTGGATTGGAGATTGCAGAATCAACGTCCTCAATTGCTACAGAATATCCAGTAATGGCAGCGATTGGACAAAGTAATAACAATATTACCACCGCAGCATTATCTCGTTATGTAACAGCTGTTTCTACTGGTAAATTATACGAGTACCAATTAATGAGCAAAATTGTAGATAGCGATGGTACCGTGGTTGCAAGCTACTCTCCACAGTATGAAGATATCAGTACAACTTTATCAGCAGAAGAGTGGAGTAGTATTCGTTATGGTATGAGTCTGGTCTGCCAGGGGAATAGCGCATTTCAAACATTAGGAGTTAAGACAGCTGGTAAAACAGGTACTGCACAGCAGGTATCTACCCGACCAAACCATGCATTATTTGTTGGATATGCACCATATGATGCACCACAGATTTCCATTGCAACCCGAATTGCATATGGATATACCTCTAGTAATGCAGCTGCTGTTTCCAAAAATATTTTATCCTACTATTTTGGAGAAAGCACATTAGAGAGTATTCTTTCCTTGAAAGCAGAAGGGGTTAACAGCTCCTCTAGCAATAATATAACAGACTAACAGGAGGTTATTTTCATGGGTGAAACCATTGTTTTCACTTCAGGAAAAGACGGTGTTGGCAAGACAACAACAATTGCCAACATTGGAGCAGGACTTTCACAGTTAGATAAAAAAGTCGTTATGTTAGATACTGACATGGGACTTCGAAATTTAGATGTTGTTATGGGTCTGGAGGATCAGATTAATTATAATCTATTAGACCTATTGGAAAACCGATGCAGATTAAATCAAGCCTTAATTCGGGATAAGCGTTTCCCAAATCTCTATATGATTCCTGCATCCTTAAAGAATTTACCATTGGAAAAGTATGAAAAGGCGTTTGAAGTTTTAATTCATCATTTGAAAACAGAGTTTGATTATGTTTTAATCGACTGTCCAGCGGGAATAGACCAGGGATTTCGTTTTGCTACATCTATGGCAGACCGAGCAGTGTTACTTACAACCCCTCACATATCCGCAGTTAAGGATGCCAGTCGTGTACTGCAGCTTTTAAATGGGACAAGGATTCCAAGAGTTGAGCTTATTATCAATGAGTATGATGAAAAGCTGGTGCGAAGAAAGTATATGCTTTCTAAGGAAGATATTTCAGAACTTTTTGATATACCTATCCTAGGTACCATTCCACATGATACAAAAGTGATGATTAGTCAGAATAAGGGAATTCCTGTGGTAACCATGCGGTCTAAGGCAACCCGTAGTTTTATGTACTTATCCGAACAAATGATAACCGAAATCAATTTGGAAGGAGAGGAGTACATATATGATATTTCATAAAGAAAATTCATCATCCATTGCAAAGGAACGTTTGAAATTAATGATGGAATCAGACACATTAGAATATTCTGCCAACGATATTTCGCGTTTAAAAAAGGAAATATCGAATCTGGTAAGTCGATATTTTGATTTATCTGCAGATATGTTTGAAGTAAAGATTACATTAAAGCAAAAGAAGAAAAGAGTTTAAAATGTTTAAACAATACAAACTAAAGAACTATCATTTTCAATTAATTATATATGTTTGTGCCTTAACCATAATTGGTATTTTTGTTATTGGTAGTGCCAGACCAGACCTTCAACCAAAACAGATTTTAGGTTTTGGTTTAGGTCTTTGTCTTATGGTAGCAGTTTCACTAATGGATTATTCCTTTTTATTAAAATTTCCGTGGCTTTATTATGCAGCTATGATGGTGCTTTTGCTTTTGACAGAATTCTTTGGTGTAGAAGTAAATGGTGCCCAAAGATGGTTGGAGATTGTAGAGGATACAATACAGATTCAGCCCTCGGAATTTGCAAAGCTTGCTATAGTCGCTTTCTTTGCCTACTTTTTTGCAAAGCACCATGAAAATATTAGTAGTGTCAAAGCTATGGGGCTAGCCTTTTTATTCATTGGCATACCTTTGGTTTTTATTTTAAAGCAACCGGACCTTTCCACTACAATTGTTACCGCAATTATTTTTATTGCGCTCTTGTTTATTGCAGGATTAAGTTATAAAATAATAATAACGGTTTTAGCAATTATGATACCGGCTATTATTGTATTCCTAGCTTATATTGTACAGTTAGCCAGATCAATAGACGCAGATATTCCATATCAGCTTGAACGTATTATGGCATGGCTGTATCCAGAGGATAAACGCTGGGCATCAAAAGCCTTACAGCAACAAAACTCTATTATGGCTATTGGTTCTGGACAGCTATGGGGTAAAGGTTTAGATAACTCAGAAGCCACCTCCATGTTGAATGCTGACTATATTCTAGAACCACAGACAGACTTTATCTTTGCTGTTATAGGCGAGGAAATGGGCTTTGTTGGATGTGCTATTATTGTTGCATTATTGTTCCTAACTGTAGTAGAATGTATCTACATCGGTAGTAAAGCAAAGGATTTACAAGGCAGATTAATTTGTTGTGGTATGGCGACTTGGATTGGATTTCAAAGCTTTGTAAACATTGGTGTAAATACAGGTTTACTGCCGAACACAGGTGTTCCATTGCCATTTGTAAGCTATGGACTTTCATCTGTTATGGCTATTTACATAGGAATTGGATTTGTATTAAATGTTGGATTACAACCGAAAAAATATTAAGGGAGGGTCATCTCAATGAATATCGGACTTGTTGCACATGATTCAAAGAAAAAATTAATGCAGAATTTTTGTATCGCTTACAGGGGGATTTTATCTAAGAATGAACTTTATGCAACTGGTACAACCGGGAGATTAATCGAGGAAGTAGCAAATTTAACTGTACACAAATACTTGGCAGGACACTTAGGTGGTTCCCAGCAGCTTGGTGCACAGATTGAACATAATGAAATTGATCTTGTAATCTTCTTAAGAGATCCTTTGAAGCCAAAATCTCATGAGCCAGATGTAAACAGTGTCGTAAAATTATGCGATGAACACAATATTCCGTTGGCAACCAATCTCGCTACTGCGGAATTATTGGTTAAATCATTAGGTAGAGGAGATTTAGAGTGGCGTGAAATGTACAAATAAAATACAACTACGAAAAAAGGTCTCTAGAGCCTTTTTTCGTATGAGAGGCGTGCTATGTATGATATGCATAGCAGCTGTTTTTGTTTCAGGATGTGGCATTGGAAACACATCTTTCAATCATGCATATGATGCATATTCCTATCAAAATTCATATACGAATAATGAGATATTTGTCAATGCAGATTTCTATGCAAAGGATTTATGTGTAACAAACACCATCAATTTTAATACAGAAGACACTTATGCAGATGTAGCAGAGGGGGCCGGTGCTTTTAATATAACAACAAAAGAGGTCTTATATAGCCAGAATATGTTTACACAGCTTTATCCTGCCAGCACCACAAAGATTATGACCGCGTATCTCATTATCAAGGATTGTAATTTGGGAGATATTGTAACTGTAAGTGAATCTGCGGTAAAGCAAGCAGATGATTCTTCTGTTTGTGGTTTAAAAGCTGGGGATAATATTACAGTTAGTGATTTGTTGTATGGTTTAATGCTACAAAGCGGAAATGATGCAGCGGAAGCCTTGGCAGAGCATCATTCCGGAAGAGTGGAAGCCTTTGCAGAAGTAATGACTGCAGAAGCACATAAGCTGGGCGCGACCAATAGTCAGTTTACAAATCCAAGTGGTCTTCCAGATGAAGCACATTATACAACCGTTTATGATATGTATTTGATTTTCAATGAGGCCATCAAACAGGAGAAATTCAATGAAATCATTCAGTCAAAGACTAAAGCTGTGGTTTATACAGATGTGAGTGGCGATACGGTAGAAAAGACCTATCGTAATTCCAATCGATACCATACTGGTACAGTAGAAACACCAGAAGGCTTCCAGATAATCGGTGGAAAAACAGGCACAACCTATGATGCAGGATACTGTCTTGTATTGTATTCCAAGAATCCAGCAGGAGAGGATATTATAAGCATTGTATTTAAGGCAGATGGAAGACATAATCTTTATTTACTTATGAATCAAATTTTATCTAACTTTGCGAAATAGTGATTGTATTTTCTGTGCAAATGTTCTATAATTAATTTAATCAGTAAAAATTTTTTAGATGTTTTTACAAATATATTTAATGTATCAGGAGGACTTGCCATGATCGAGATCATTTGTGGTGAAAAAGGAAAGGGTAAAACCAAAGAACTTTTAGGAAAGGTAAACGCATCTGTTCAGACTGCCAATGGTAACGTTGTTTATTTAGATAAGAGCCAGAAGCACATGTACGAGCTTAGCAATAAGGTTCGACTTATTAATGTAATGGATTATCCAGTTGCCAATTGTGATGAATTTTTAGGTTTTATTTGCGGAATTATCTCACAGGATAATGATCTTGAAGAAATGTATCTTGACAGCTTCCTGACAATTGCTGATGTTACTACAGAAGATGAAATTACCAAAGCAATTGAAAAGCTTGACGTAATTAGTGAAAAATATAATGTTCGTTTTGTTTTAAGCGTTTCTAAAAATGAAGAAGATTTACCAGCATGTGCAAAAGCAAAGGTTGTTCTTGCTTTATAATTACATATGTATCTTGAGCGCCCGCGTAATGCAGGGCGCTTTTTTATTTAGTCCATCATATTCGATTTGATTCTTCCGTAGAAAGTTAACATGTAAATACCACTTAAACCTACTAATGCATAAACAATTCTGGAAATCCATGTCATATCACCAAAAATAAATGATACTAAATCGAATCGAAAGAACCCAATAAGTCCCCAGTTTACGCATCCAATAATAGCTAAGGTTAATAACGTATTATCGAGAAATT
>JAZULP010000005.1:0-71015 GCA_045603165.1 Agathobacter sp.
CTGCCAATGATATAGTACTGATCATACTATGGATGCTGGCAAGCATGCATGATATCAGGTATATTTCGGTTGTAGTATGCTTCGTAGCATTTTTGGTTAATGATATATACGGATTTATAAGCTGGAGAAAAATGAAAATCAGACAGCAAGAAATAACTAATGTTGCGAGTATAGCGTAAATTTTCAGTTCATAGGAGATTTATCGAAGAGACAATAGGAGAAATAAGCGTGGATAGAAAAAGGTGTAAATGGTGCAATATAAAGAATGAATTATATATCAAATACCACGATGAAGAATGGTGTAGACCTAATTTTGATGATCAATACTTATATGAAATGTTAATTTTAGAATCATTTCAGGCAGGGTTATCTTGGGAATGCGTTTTAAACAAAAGGAAGAATTTCCGAATTGCCTTTGATAATTTTGATATAGACAAAATTGTAAAATATCAAGAAGATAAGATTCAGGAATTGTTGACGAATAAAGGTATTATCAGAAATAAATTAAAAATACAAGCAGCAATAAATAATTCCAAAATATTTTTAAAAATACAAAAGGAATATGGAACATTTAGAGAATATTTGAAACAATTTACACACGAGCAAATAGTGTATGAAATAGATAAGACAACATCTAAATTGTCGGATTGTATTTCGGAGGATTTGCAAAAAAGAGGGATGAAATTTGTTGGGAGTACAATTATATATTCCTATTTACAAGCGATAGGAATAATATATTCACATGAAGAGGAGTGTTATTTATTTAGAAAATAAAAGACGTGACAATAAAAATTGACGGCTGCAAAGCCGTCAATTTTAATGTTCCATATTTAGTATTTTGCGAATGACGCTTTGCAATTCAGGCGAATTACGATAATGCTCAATAATCTGACGTTCTTCCGTAGTAATAGGAAATCCTTTCGGCTCCTGAGAATTGGAAAAAACGTCCGAGATATTGTTAATTTTGTAAATATCGCATAGAGCAACAAAAATATCCGAAGTTGGATGTGCTTGATTGCTTTCCCAACCATAAACGGTTTTCTCTGCCACATTTACACCATACTTTTCATATAATTCAACTACAACGTCTGAAACAGAAAAAGAGTTTAATTTTCTGTACTTTTTTAACATTACTCCAATCTGATTATTCCTCATGTGTTCCCTCTCAACAAAATTATTTATAAGCTTATCTTAGTAACAAAGAAAAGCAACTGCAAACTTTTCTGCATATCTGAGAATGATATGCAGAAAATGAAAAGATTATTCTTGAAAATTAAGAAAAATGAAATAGAAATTCTTATACCTATGAGTATACAAATGTGCTATAATTAGATATCAACGATTGTAGAGGTAGTTTTTCATGGCAAAGAAATATTATGCAGTGAGAGTAGGAAAAACACCTGGGATATATTCTACCTGGGATGAGTGTAAAGCTATGGTGGATGGATACCCGGGAGCAAAATATAAAGGCTTCGCTTCGCTGGAAGAAGCAGAGTGCTTTTTGAAGGATGAGTTATACTTAGGTAAATCACAGGAGAATGTGATAGAAACGACACCATATGCATTTGTGGATGGCTCCTACAATAGTGCAACAGGTGTTTATGGATATGGTGGGTTTCTAGTAGTCCAGGGAAGAAAGCATGTGCTACAGGGAGCTGGTGATGAGTCGGAGATGTCAGCTATGCACAATGTGGCAGGAGAAATTCTAGGCTGCATGGCAGCGGTAGAAAAGGCCTTGGAGTTGGGAGTGAAAACCTTGAAAATTTACTATGACTACATGGGGATTGAGATGTGGGCTACTGGCGGATGGAAACGCAACAAAGCAGGAACCATAGCTTATCATGAGTATATGCAGTCAGTAAAAAATCAGATAACAGTTTCCTTTGTGAAGGTAAAAGGACATTCTGGAATCGAGGGCAACGAGGAGGCAGACCGGTTGGCAAAGGAAGCCGCAGGAATTGAAGGATAACAGAATGGTTGGCAAAGGAAACCGCAGGAATCGAAGGATAACAGAATGGTTGGCAAAGAAAACCGCAAGAATCAAAGGGTAGCCGACCGGCCGGAAAAAGAAACTACACGTATTGAATCGTAAAAAGTAGAAATTAGGTGAGTGCAATGAGTATATTTAATGTGGAATTGAAGAAGGTTGTCGATGACAGCTACGATATAGAAATCGGTTATGATTTAGTAAACAAGTTAGTCACAGACATTGAAAGAGGATTGGTTGGAAAAATACATAAATTTGCAGTAATTACAGACAGCAATGTGAGTGATATATACGCAAAACCAATCAGTGAAAAACTGGTACGAGCAGGTTTTGATGTGGATATGTTTGTATTTACAGCAGGAGAAAAGAGCAAAACGAGAGAAACGAAAGCACGTATTGAGGATGCTATGTTGGAAAAGGGCTATCGCAGAGATTGCTGTATTATAGCAGTTGGTGGCGGCGTAGTAACAGACCTTGCAGGTTTTGTAGCAGGAACCTTTGGCAGGGGAGTACCATTTATTAATTATGCCACTACACTTCTAGCAGCAGCAGATGCATCTGTAGGTGGAAAAACTGCAGTAGACACACCAATGGCTACAAATCTAATCGGACTTTTCAATCAACCAGAAAAGGTATACATTGATATTGCAGCATGGGAAACACTTCCAGAGCGAGAAGTACGCAGTGGTATGGCAGAAACGATCAAGCATGCTTGTATGGCAAGTGAGGATATGTTTGAGTTTTTGGAAGAGAATATGGAAGATATTTTATCTTTTATGCCATTTGCCTGTGAATATATTGCAGAAAATAACTGTCAGATTAAATATAAAGTGGTTATGCAGGATGAAAAAGAAGCAGGTCTTCGTGAAATCTTAAATCTGGGTCATACGGTAGGAAGAGCGATAGAAACAGTTAGCAATTATCGTTTGCTCCATGGAGAAGCAGTAGCTATCGGAATGGTAGCTCAAGCGATGCTCTCAGAAAGCCTTGGTTATATGAAGCAGGAACAGGTAGATAGGCTGATAGCACTTTTAGAAAAAGCAGGTCTTCCAATTACTATCCCAGATTATATCGACAGAGAAGCACTAGTAAAGAAACTTTATACCGATAAGAAGGTGCGTAATGGAAAGCTCCGCTTTGTATTGCAGAAAGGCATTGGTGATGTCGTAGAATTTTCACCTGGAGTATTTGCCAAAGCAGTGGAAGAAGATGTAGCACGCGATATTATCATGAAGCTATAATAACGAGTTAGCTCACTATTTTGGATGTCTAAACTCTACGAAATAGGTCTGGCTCTTTTCGTATAATTTAATGAAACATCATTGTGAGTTAAATCTCGTTATTTATACAATTACGATTGGATGCGTAAATTCATTTAGCATCTCCGCCTTTTGACACCCTTTCCCAGCCATACACTGGTAATATAGAGCAGAAGCAAATAAATCGGTATCAAACATTTTGTTCGTTACATAATCCAGATTAGAGGCTGCATCCGCTACCTTAGTAATCAGTGGTACACTTGCTTCTTTTTTGATAGCCGAAAGTAAATCCGAAGATGTCTTTTGAAAGCCGAGAACTCGCAAGTAAGGGGCGTAGCCGATGGCTTTTCCAGTCTCATAATCTACTTGAGTTATATTTAATAAAATGTGTAAGAGACAACGACTGACACGAGTGTATGTCATATTCTTTGACTTTAATTTCTGTGTGAAATCTTCTATGCTTTTATATTCATTCAAATATTTTTTGATTTTATTTGAAAAATCCTGATTGCAATCTGCATAAATAGATAAATTGCTTTCCGCCAGAGAGAGAAGTCGGTACCCCAGCATGGATGAAAAATCATCGGTCTTCATGCAGCTGTATTTTTTTAAAAAGCTCTGTAACAGGCGATAAGCTTCCTCGGGCATGGCATCTGCGATTAAATCCAAATTTGCTTTTGATAAAAGTGTGTCACGGATTGCAGTTGCAGAAGGGAAAGCTACATGAATATCCGTGCTATGATAGCCAGCTCCTTTTCGAGGAATCAAGACAGGTGTAATCGTTGGAGGTAGAGCCTTCAAATACTCTAGTGCCAAAATGTTGTTTGGAGAATTTAATAGCTCTTCCAGCTCTTTAGAAGGAAAATGTGGAAGGGAGGTAAGTAATGCATTTTTACGCGCTATAGGGAATGATGCTCCTGTGCGAAGGGAATTCGCAAGAACGGCACGATATACGTCAGGCTCTTCTTTCAATATAGAAGAAATCTGTAAAAGTCCATCTAAATCATTGCTTTCTGCACCAAACCCTAAATGAGTTACCACTCCGGTGTTTGCCAATAGCTGTACAGCACCCTGAGCGAAATGCTCAGCTGAAGCAGTAGCCCAAATGGTAGGTAGTTCCAAAATCAGGTCAGCACCACAACGCAGAGCCATTTCAGATCTGGTATATTTATCGCAAAGGGCAGGAATGGCACGCTGCAGAAAATTACCACTCATAACAACGATGACATAGTCAGCCGAGGTTCTTTCTTTTAGTTGTTGTATTTGATATGCATGTCCTTTGTGAAATGGATTATATTCTGCAATAATTCCTACGACTTTCATTTTACGCCTTTCTAAAATGCTTCCATTATGTTCTTTATATACCCCATAGTATATCATGGAAAAAACCTAAGAGCAATTATTGTATATTTTTCTGAACAATGATTTTTTACTTGTACATACCAGAATTAGGGGGTATAATTTAGGTAATGTTTTATTGTAATAATATATTATTTATAAATAAAGGAGAGGTATTATGAACGTATTAGTAATCAACTGTGGTAGCTCATCACTTAAGTATCAGCTTATTGATTCTCAGACAGAAGCGGTACTTGCAAAAGGTCTTTGTGAAAGAATTGGTATCGACGGACGTCTAGTTTATCAGAAGACTGGTCTTGATAAAGAAGTTACAGAAGCAGCTATGCCAACTCATAAGCAGGCAATTCAACTTGTATTAGATGCATTGGTAAACCCAAATACAGGTGCTATTGCTGATTTGTCAGCAATTGATGCAGTAGGACATCGTGTAGTACACGGCGGTGAAAAATTCGCAACCTCTACAATACTTACAGAAGAAGTTCTTTCTGTAGTTGAGGAATGTAATGATTTAGCTCCATTACATAACCCTGCAAACTTAATCGGTATCCGTGCTTGCCAGGAGCTTATGCCAAACGTTCCGATGGTAGGAGTGTTTGATACAGCCTTCCATCAGACAATGCCAGATATAGCATATATGTATGGACTTCCATATGAATATTATGAAAAATATGGCGTTCGACGTTATGGATTCCATGGCACAAGTCACAGCTACGTGTCAAAACGTGCTGCAGAGATTCTTGGAAAAGACTATGCGGATCTTAAGACAATCGTTTGTCACTTAGGAAATGGTGCAAGTATTTGTGCAGTAAATGGTGGAAAATCCGTAGATACATCTATGGGACTTACTCCATTAGAAGGTCTTATCATGGGAACACGTTCTGGTGACGTTGATCCATCTATTTTAGAGTTCATCGCACAGAAAGAAAACCTCACACTTTCCGAAGTGCTCAATGTATTAAATAAAAAATCTGGTGTTGAAGGTATCTCCGGTGTATCTAGTGACTTCCGTGACCTTACTGCAGCAGCAGATGCAGGCAACGAGAGAGCAAAACTTGCTATGGATGCTTTTGCGTATCGTGTTATTAAATACATCGGTGCTTACACAGCGGCTATGAATGGTGTAGATGTGATTTGTTTTACTGCAGGGCTTGGAGAAAATGACGCTGTTATAAGAGCACAAATTATGGAAAACCTTGCTTATTTAGGAATTGCAGTCAACGAAGAAGTAAACAGTACTGCTCGAGGCAAGGAAGCAGTTATCTCTACTCCGGATTCAAAAGTTACTGTACTTGCTATCCCAACGAATGAAGAACTTGCAATTTGTCGTGAAACAGTAGCACTGGTATAAAAAAAGTTATTGACAAACCAATATCTGGTATGTATAATTGGTGAGGTGTGAATAGGAGACTATCATGGTTATCGATATTTCAAACGTTATTAAATCCGTTAACAAAGAAGTAACAGAAGAGGTTTCCATTGAGATGACTTCTTTTAAATCGAGATTAGGAGAATTTCCTATTTTGAAAAAATCACCGGTTGTGCTTCGTATCGCAAACCACGAAAACAAACAGTTGTTTATTCATGGAACTGTTGATGTGGAAGTAAGCATACCTTGTGGTAGATGTTTGGAAGAGGTTCCAACACAAATCCATTTTGATATCGACAAGAAGCTTACCATTGGTGAGGATTCTATTGAAGATGAAGAAATGGAAGAAACTGACTACCTGATTGGATTTGAGCTGGATGTAGAGAAATTCGTCTACGCCGAGATCTTGGTGAACTGGCCGATGAAAGTTCTGTGCAATGAGACCTGCAAAGGAATTTGCAAAGTCTGCGGGAAGAACTTGAATAAGGAAGCCTGCGATTGCCAGAGAACAGAACTGGATCCAAGAATGGCAGCAATCCAAGATATATTTAGTAAATTTAAGGAGGTGTAAACAAATGTCAATTTGTCCAAAGAATAAATCTTCTAAGGGAAGAAGAGATAAGAGAAGAGCTAATTGGAAAATGTCTGCTCCAACTCTAGTTAAATGTAGCAAATGTGGTGAATTAATGATGCCTCATAGAGTTTGCAAAAACTGTGGAAGCTACAATAAGAAAGAAATTATTGCACAGGACTAATTTATGAGAGATTCAAGGGTTTCCGATAACGGAAGCCCTTTTTCTTTTTGCACAAATAAGCAGATAAACATGCAAAAAACTAATTGATTTATAGATTGAGTTATAGTATATTTTTGGTTAGATGCATAAGGAGGGTTTGATATGCAGGAAATTACAAAGGTTGCACTAGATGCGATGGGCGGTGATAATGCTCCTATGGAAATCGTCAAAGGTGCTGTAAATGCAGTTTCCTCTAGAAAAGACATCAAGGTTTTTCTGGTAGGACAGGAGGATGTTGTCACAGAGGAGCTTGCGAAGTATTCTTACCCAGCAGATCAGATTGAAGTTGTTCATGCTCCAGAGGTTATTGAAATGGCGGAACCACCTGTTATAGCCATTCGTAGAAAAAAACAATCATCTATGGTTGTTGCTATGAATATGGTAAAACAAGGAGATGCAGATGCATTTGTATCTGCCGGCAGTTCAGGAGCTATTCTGGTAGGCGGACAGACAATTATTGGACGTATTAAAGGCATTCGTCGTCCACCTTTAGCACCAATCATTCCTACAGAGACAGGTATATCTTTACTGATTGATTGTGGAGCTAATGTAGATGCTAAAGCAGAAAATCTGGTACAATTTGCACAGATTGGTTCTATTTATATGGAGAATGTTGTAGGCATTAAGAATCCAAGGGTGGCAATTGTCAATATTGGTGCTGAGGAAGAAAAAGGAAATGCTCTTGTAAAGGATACCATTCCAATGCTTCATGAATGCAAGGATATCAACTTTATCGGTTGTATTGAAGCAAGAGAAATTCCACATGGCGGAGCTGATGTTATCGTATGCGAAGCATTTGTTGGAAACGTTATTTTGAAGCTTTATGAAGGTTTAAGCTCCACACTGATTGGAGTTATAAAAACTGGGCTTAAGAGTACATTTAAGAGCAAAATAGGTGCAGCACTTGCAATGCCGGCATTGAAAAAGACCTTAAAAGCTTTTGATGCGTCTGAGCATGGTGGAGCACCACTTCTTGGACTGAATGGGTTGGTAGTAAAGACTCATGGAAGTTCCAAGGCAATGGAAATTACCAATTCGATTTATCAGTGTGTATCGTTCAAAGAGCAGGATATCAATGGGAAAATCAGAGAACACATTTTGGTAGAAAACACTGAAGAAGAGAAAGTAGAAAAAGGAGAAAACTAATGGAATTCGAAAAAGTAAAGAAAATTATTGTGGAAGTATTGAATATTGACGAGGATGATATCAAATTGGTAACAACCTTCATTGATGTTCTCGGTGCAGATTCTTTGGATGTATTCCAGATTATCATGGGTCTTGAAGAAGAATTTGAAATTGAAATTCCAAATGAAGAGGCTGAGAAGATTGTTACAGTTGGTGATGCTGTTGAACAGATTAAAAATGCAATTGCAGGTTAATTTTTAACTGTAATAGGTTGTCGTATAAAGAAATCAAAATGCATGTACCACTTGCATACAAAACGGCCAACACATTATTTCTACGAAAAAGTTTGCACTACATTTTCGTTGGAATGTTAAAGAGACGTCGGCTTTTTTATATACAAGTGGTCCATGCTTTTTGCAGGTTAAGGGGACAGCCTGTTTGATGTTGAGAAAGTCGCCTATAAAAACAGGAGAAACAAGGAAAATGTCTGATTTAAAAAAGTTTCAGCAAATGATTGGATACAAATTTAAAAATGAACAATTATTGAAACAGGCACTTACACATAGTTCCTATGCCAATGAGAAGCATATGAAAAAGCTTTCAGATAACGAACGTTTGGAATTTCTTGGAGATGCCGTTTTGGAGCTTATCTCTAGTGAATTTTTGTGTGCGCATTATCCAAAGCTGACGGAAGGACAGTTAACCAAGCTTCGTGCCAGCATTGTTTGTGAGCCAACTCTGGCATTGTGTACAGAAGTAATTCACATAGGGGATTACTTATATCTTGGAAAAGGTGAGGACCAGACTGGCGGAAGAATGCGCAAATCTGTATTATCAGATGCAATGGAAGCTGTTATAGGTGCCATTTATTTGGATGGTGGTTTTGCTAATGCAAAAGAGTTTGTGTTGAAATACATTATGACTGATATTGAGCACAAGCAGCTCTTTTATGATAGCAAGACTATCCTGCAGGAGGTAGTGCAGGGAGAACACGAGCAATTAAGCTATGCTTTGATAAACGAAGAAGGACCGGACCATGATAAATGCTTTACCGTAGGTGTAATAGTCGGAGGTAAGCAGATTGCCATTGGAACCGGACATACAAAGAAGGCTGCAGAGCAGGAGGCTGCTTATCAGGCACTGCTTATCTACGAACAAAAAAAACAACTCTAGGAGAAAAATGATGTATTTAAAATGTCTAGAGGTACATGGATTTAAATCCTTTGCCAATAAAATTATATTTGATTTTCATAATGGTATTACAGGTATCGTGGGACCAAATGGAAGTGGAAAGAGTAACGTTGCAGACGCAGTGCGTTGGGTACTTGGTGAACAGAGTACTAAGCAGCTGCGAGGCTCCTCTATGCAGGATGTTATTTTTGCAGGTACAGAAAACCGCAAGCCACTCAGCTATGCTTATGTTGCGATCACCTTGGATAATTCGGATCATCAGCTTGCCATTGACTTTGAAGAAGTTACCATTGCTAGACGTCTGTACCGTTCTGGGGAAAGTGAATACCTTATCAATGGTAACGTATGCCGTTTAAAAGAAGTCACAGAGCTCTTTTACGACACAGGTATCGGTAAAGAAGGCTATTCGATTATTGGACAAGGTCAGATTGACCGTATTTTGAGCGGTAAGCCAGAGGAACGACGCGAGCTTTTTGATGAGGCTGCTGGCATTGTGAAATACAAAAAGCGTAAAGCAACGGCACAGAAAAAGCTAGATAACGAGCGCGAAAATCTGGTGCGTGTCAACGATATTTTATCTGAATTAGAGAGACAGGTAGGTCCGCTGGAGCGTCAATCAGAGAAAGCGAAAATATACTTAAACAAAAAGAGTGAATTAAAAGAGCTTGATGTTAATATGTTCTTATTAGAAATGGAACGTATTGAACGAGATGAAAAAGACTTAAGCCAGAAGCATCGTATTGCCAGCCAAGAAATGGAAGAAACCAACGTTGCTTACGAAAAAATCAAAGAAGAATATGAAAGTTTGGAAGCTGCTATGAAGGACATGGATGAGAAAATTAATGCTCTCCGCGAAAATGTCAGCCAGTCTTCCGTAACGAGAGAAAAATTAGAAAGCCAGATTCAGGTTTTAAATGAGCAGATTCATACAGCAGAAATGACAGACGAGCATCTACAAGGTCGTCTGATTGCGATTGAAAAAGAAAAGCAAGAGCGAATGGAAGCCAAGAAGTCCTATGATGAGAAAAAGGCGGAATTGGACGAACAGGTAGCAGCAATTGAAGAGCGCAAGCAGAAGGCTCAGGCGGAATTGGAAGTTGTACAGGCGAAGATTGCAGAATGTAATACAGGTATCGAAAATGGACAGGCAGAATTGATTGAACTCCTCAACAACAATGCCACTATCAAAGGTCGCCAGCAGCATTTTGATACTATGCTGGAGCAGATTAACATTCGAAAAGCAGAGCTTAGCAAACGTTTATTGGACCGCAAAACAGAAGAAGCAGACTTAACCTCGGTTCTAGCTGGCTACGAAGCAGAGCTTGAAAAGGTAAATGAGCAGTTAACCTCTACAAGAACACAGGAAACAGAACTACTGGAAAAAATCGTTGACTGGAAGAAAAAAGATAGAGAAAACTCTCATAAAATTGAAGAAACACAGATAAATTATCACAAGCAGCAGTCTCGTTTGGAATCCTTACGAAATATTGCAGAGCGGTACGATGGATATGGTAACAGCATCCGCAAGGTAATGGAACAGAAATTAGAAAATCCAGGTCTTTTGGGCGTGGTTTCTGACCTCATTCAGGTTGACAAAAAATACGAGGTTGCTATTGAAACTGCACTGGGTGGTAATATCCAGAATATTGTTACTGAGGATGAAATCACAGCAAAGAAGATGATTGAGTTTTTAAAAGCCAATCGTCTTGGCCGTGCAACTTTTCTTCCACTTACCAGTGTCAGTGCAAAAGGTAATCCAAAGAACGAAGCTGCCATGGGTGAAGTAGGAGTCATCGGTATTGCTAACCAGCTGGTGCAATGTGAGGAAAAATACAAGGAAGTAGCGGCTTATCTTTTAGGACGTGTGCTCGTAGTAGATACGGTAGAGCATGCGCTTGCGATTGCGAGAAAGCATCATTATTCCTTACATATTGTAACTCTTGAAGGTGAATACTTAAGTCCTGGTGGTTCTATGACAGGTGGTGCTTTCAAAAATTCCTCCAACCTGTTGGCGCGTAATCGTGAGATTGAAGAAATCGAAAAGAATGTAAAGCAGCTTTTGAAGGCCTTAGACGATATGAAGGCTAGAAAAGATGATATAGCAACAGCTCTTGCATTGAATGAAGAAGAACTTGTCACAGTAAAATCCCTGATTCAGGAACAGGTAATTAGTCAGACTGCTGCACAGATGAATGTAGAACGTGCACGTCAGCAGAAAAATGATAGTGACAATGCCTTTGCAAGTCTGATGAATGAAAGCAATCAGATGGAAATACAGATTTCCGAAATCAATGTTGGTAAACAAAAGATTATTGAAGAAGATGCCTATGCAAAGCGTCGTAAAGAAGAAATCGAAGAAGAAAGCAAGAATTTCCAGGCAATTTTAGAAGAACAGACCAAACTGGAGGAAGAAGCAAAACAGATAGTAGCAGACATCACCATGGAAGAAGTAGCTGTCCGCCAGAATATCCAGTTCGTGTTAGAGAACTTATTCCGTATCCACAGTGAAATCGAACGCTTTGATACCGAAAAGGAAGAGTTGACAGAAAATGCCTCTCATGCAAAAGAAGATATCGAAAAGAAGCTGCATGATATCGAAGAAATTAAGCTTACGATTGCAACCTCTGGGGATGCAGTTGCAGACTGGCAGAAGCAGCTTACAGATAATCTGGATAAAAAAGACCAGATGTCCGAGGAATATCGTGGATTCTTCCAGAAGCAGGAGGATATTTCGAAGCGCAAGAACAATCTGGATAAAGAGCTGATTCGTTTGAGCAATCAGTTAGAAAAGCTTCGAGAGGCTAGTGAATTCCAGACAAATTATATGTGGGAAGAATACGAAATTACACCTCATGCAGCCGTAGAGCTTCGCAAAGAATCCTATGACAATCTAGCACAGCTGAAGCAGAGCATTGCGGGAATCAAGGATGACATTCGTAAGCTAGGAGATGTAAATGTAAATGCCATCGAAGAATACAAGGAGGTATCCCAGCGATATGAATTCTTAAAGGGACAGCACGATGACTTAATCAAAGCTGAACAGACCTTGATTGGTATTATAGAAGAACTAGATACAGGTATGCGTAAGCAGTTCCAGGAAAAATTCGGAGAAATTCAGAGAGAGTTTGATTCCTCCTTCAAACAGCTGTTTGGCGGTGGACATGGCACACTTGAATTAGTAGAAGATGAAGATATACTGGAAAGTGGAATTCGCATTATTGCACAACCACCAGGAAAGAAGTTGCAGAACATGATGCAGCTTTCAGGTGGAGAAAAGGCGTTGACAGCCATTGCGTTATTATTTGCAATTCAGGTTTTAAAGCCATCTCCATTCTGTCTGTTGGACGAAATCGAAGCTGCGCTGGATGATTCCAACGTAACACGTTTTTCACAGTATCTGAATCGACTGACAAAGAATACACAGTACATTGTAATCACCCATCGTCGTGGCACTATGGCAGCGGCTGATCGTCTCTATGGTATTACCATGCAAGAAAAGGGTGTATCAGCATTAGTATCTGTAAACTTGATAGAAAGTGACTTAAGTGAGTAGCGAGGTATAAATATGGGCTTTTTTGACCGTCTGGTAGAGGGATTGACGAAAACCAGAAACAACATTGTATCCGGTATTGACTCTATTTTTAGTGGATTTTCCAATATCGATGAAGATTTTTACGAGGAATTAGAAGAAATTCTGATTATGGGTGATCTGGGTGTGCATGCAACACAAAACATTCTGGAGGAACTTCGTAGAAAAGTAAAAGAAAATCACATTAAGGAACCTGTGGATTGCAAAAATTTACTGATTGAAAGTATAAAGAATCAAATGAAGGTAGAAGGAACTGCCTATCGATTTGAAGAAGAAAGATCTGTTTTACTAGTAATCGGAGTAAACGGCGTAGGCAAAACTACGACGGTTGGTAAACTTGCAGGAAAGCTTAAGGCTGCAGGTAAAAAGGTAGTTATTGCAGGTGCGGATACCTTCCGTGCAGCAGCGGGAGAGCAGCTGGCAGAGTGGGCAAAGCGCTCAGGTGTAGATATGATTAGTGGACCCGAGGGGTCAGACCCAGGTGCTGTGGTATATGATGCGACGGCAGCAGCAAAGGCAAGAAATGCAGATGTATTAATCGTAGATACTGCGGGAAGACTTCATAATAAGAAGAACCTTATGAATGAGTTGGGCAAAATCAATCGTATTCTGGAACGAGAATATCCAGATGCATATCGCGAAACATTGATTGTTTTGGATGCAACCACTGGACAGAACGCCTTGGTACAGGCAAAAGAATTTGCAGAAGTCGCAGGGATTTCCGGTATTGTACTTACCAAAATGGATGGCACTGCCAAGGGTGGTATCGCTGTAGCAATTCAGTCTGAGCTGGCAGTACCGGTGAAATACATTGGAGTAGGCGAAAGCATCGACGATTTACAGAAATTTGATTCGGATGAATTTGTAAATGCATTGTTTACAACTGAGGAATAAGGAGAGATAAATATGTTGACATTGAATAAGTTTGAAGAAGCCAGTGAAAAGGTCAAGGAGGTAACTCTGGAAACCAAGTTGATTTACAGTGAATTTTTAAGTGAACAGACTGGCAACAAAGTCTATTTAAAACCAGAAAATATGCAATATACTGGTGCATATAAGGTAAGAGGTGCTTATTATAAAATCAGCACACTGACAGATGAAGAAAGAAGTAAAGGTTTAATTACTGCCTCAGCGGGAAATCACGCACAGGGTGTAGCATATGCAGCAAAGCGATATGGTTGCAAGGCAACTATCGTAATGCCTACCGGCACCCCACTGATTAAAATTAACCGTACTAAGAGCTATGGGGCAGAGGTTATTCTTCATGGCGACGTATATGACGAAGCCTGTGCCCATGCATATGAACTGGCCGAAAAAGAGGGATATACCTTTATTCATCCATTTGACGATTTGGCAGTAGCTACAGGACAGGGTAGCATTGCAATGGAAATTTTTAAAGAGCTTCCATTGGTAGAATATATTCTTGTTCCAATCGGTGGTGGCGGATTAGCAGCAGGTGTATCCACTCTTGCTAAGCTCTTGAATCCAAAGATTAAGGTAATCGGTGTAGAGCCAGCAGGGGCAAACTGCATGCAGAGCTCTCTCGCAGCAGGCAAAGTTACTACACTGTCTAACGTAAGTACCATTGCAGATGGTACTGCAGTAAAAACACCCGGAAATAAAATTTTTCCGTTTATTCAAAAGAGTATTGATGATATAATAACTGTAGAGGATGATGAACTGATTGGTTCCTTCCTCGATATGGTTGAAAATCACAAAATGGTAGTAGAAAATTCAGGTTTGCTTACCATTGCAGCATTAAAGCATTTGGATATCAAAGATAAACGTGTAGTTTCTATCCTAAGCGGTGGTAACATGGATATTATCACCATGTCATCTGTTGTACAACAGGGACTTATTTTCCGCGACCGAATTTTCACTGTTTCTGTACTTTTACCAGACAAACCAGGACAGCTATCCAATGTGGCAGACGTAATTGCAAAAGAGCAGGGCAATGTTATCAAACTGGAGCACAATCAGTTTGTATCTACCAACCGTAATGATGCGGTTGAGCTTCGCATTACACTGGAAAGCTTTGGCACAGAACACAAGAAGCAGATTTTGAAGAAATTGGAGGCTGGTGGATATCAGCCAAAGGTAGTTAGAACTTCTCTATAAAATGGAGGTAATCAATATGAAAAAAAGAAACATTTTACTTTCCTTACTTTTCATGCTCACGATGATAATTTCTGCATGTGGTGGTGATGCTACTTCATTCGAAGGGCAGTGGAAGGGAACACTAGATGTTACCCAACAGTTTGAGGACGGAATCAAAGTAAACTATCCTGAATTAGAAGAGTACGTGGACCTTGAAAGTTTGGTATTTGTAATTGATGTTACCTTTGACAATGGAGAAATGTCCATGTCTGTGGATCAGGGATCTATCGATGCATTTATGGCGAATTTTGAATCAGGAATGCAGAAGCTTGGTACAGACATGCTTTTGGCATTTTTAGAAACACAAGATATGACCTTAGAAGAGGTTGTTGCAGAATCTGGAATGGATGAAGACGCGTATTTAGAATCTAAATTCAAAGAAATGAAAATTGATCAAATGGCAGAAGCAATGCAGGAGGTTACCAATGCTTCCATGGAAATGCTTTCCAAGATAAAGGTTTCCTATACATTTGACGAAGAATTTATTACTTTACATTATGAGGATAACACATACGAAGAAATTCAGTATGTGCTAGATGGAGATGAACTCACTTTGACAGTGTCTGCTGAAAGCTTTTCACTTAAAATTGAATGTGAAAAACAGTAATCTTTAGTGTGGCAAAAGAGGAGTAGAACATGAAAACAAGAAATTTCTTAGTCGTATTTATCTTGATATTTGCAATGCTACTCGTAGCATGTGGAGGTAACACACTTTCCCTCACTGGTACGTGGAAGGGGACTTTTGATTTTTCAGAGACTATAGAAGAACAAATGAAAAATGACAATCCCGAGCTATTCAAATATATAAATTTTGACAGTCTCGAATTTACTTATGTTTTTGAATTTACAGAAAAAAACGTTAAATTGTCGGTAGATAAAGAATCTGTGAATCAGTTTCTTGCAAATATGAAAAAAGGTATTGCGGATATGGTCGATACCAAAATGGCAGACGTATCAATAGTCTCAGGCCAGTCTGCTGAAGAACTTTACGCTGGTCTTGGAAGCACACGAGAGGCTTATATTCAATCTGTCATTGATGGCATGGCACTAGAAACTACTGTACAGGCTATGGCAGAGGGGATTACCACAAGTGGTACCTACGAATATGACGATGAACAGATTACCATATATTATAATGATAACACTTATGAGGAAATGGAATATTCATATTCCAACGAAACTCTTAAAATTACCATAACAGATGGTAAAGCAAAGTATCCTATTTTATTTCATAAAGAAAAATAAAAATGTTGAGGTGTCGAGATAAAATACTTGACACCTTTATTTTATTATGTTACTCTATCCAAGGTGCGCAAGAATGCGCATATCAGCAGATGGGTGAATGATATGGAAACAAAGGTTGAACTTGCGTATTTATATGATTTTTATGGCGAACTTTTAAATGAGCATCAGAGACATATTTATGAAGACTTTGTTTTAAATGATTTATCTCTGGGTGAAATTGCATCAGAGGAAGGTATTAGCCGACAAGGTGTTCACGATATGGTGAAGCGTTGTGCCAAAAAGCTTATGGATTACGAGAATAAGCTACACTTGGTAGAAAAGTTCCTCACTGTAAAGGACAGTGTAGAGCAGATTCATGAGCTGGCTAAACAGTTCAAAGAATCACCTGACGAAACAATTTTAAATGATATAGAGACAATCTCCAACCAGATATTAGAGGAGCTATAAATATGGCATTTGACAGTTTATCAGAAAAACTGCAGAACGTGTTCAAGAGCCTGCGAAGCAAGGGACGTCTTACAGAGGATGATGTAAAGACTGCTATGAAAGAGGTAAAACTCGCACTCTTAGAAGCTGATGTTAACTTCCGAGTAGTAAAGCAGTTTATAAAAGACGTTCAGGAACGAGCAATTGGTCAGGATGTTATGAACGGCTTGAATCCAGGACAGATGGTTATCAAGATTGTAAATGAAGAAATGGTGAAGCTGATGGGCTCTGAAACCACAGAGATTCAGTTTCAGCCAGGAAAAGCATTAACAGTCATCATGATGGTCGGCCTTCAGGGTGCAGGTAAAACCACCACCACAGCAAAGCTAGCAGGAAAACTCAAGACAAAAGGAAAGAAAAGCCTTTTAGCAGCCTGTGATGTTTATCGTCCAGCGGCGATTGAACAGCTAAAAATCAATGGTGAGAAAATGGGCGTGGAGGTCTTCGAAATGGGAGACAAGGAAAAGCCAGCCATCATCGCCAAAGCTGCAGTGGAATATGCAAAGAAAAATGAATTTAATGTGTTGTTCATCGATACTGCCGGGCGACTTCATGTAGACGAAGAAATGATGGCAGAATTGGTTGAAATAAAAAAAGCCACCGGAGTCACACAAACCATCCTTGTAGTAGATGCTATGACCGGTCAGGATGCAGTCAATGTTGCACAGACCTTTGATGAAAAGATTAGTATTGATGGTGTAGTACTTACCAAGCTAGATGGTGATACCCGAGGCGGTGCCGCACTTTCTATTCGTGCTGTTACTGGTAAGCCTATCCTTTATGCAGGTATGGGTGAAAAGCTTTCCGATTTAGAGCAGTTTTATCCAGATCGTATGGCATCCCGTATCCTTGGAATGGGCGATGTGCTTACGATGATAGAAAAAGCACAGGAAAGTATCGACGAGGAACAGGCAAAAAGACTTGAACAGAAAATGCGTAAAAATCAGTTTGACTATGAGATGTATTTAGAATCCATGAGTCAGATGAAAAAAATGGGTGGTATGTCAGCAATGATGAGCTTGCTCCCAGGTATGGGAATTGGCAAAATGCCTGATGTCGACACTGACGTAGCAGAAAAGCAGATGGCTCGTACAGAAGCTATCATCCAGTCTATGACCATAAAAGAGCGTCAGAATCCAAAGCTTATGAATCCAAGTCGTAAGCATCGCATTGCAAAAGGTGCCGGCGTGGATATCGCAGAAGTAAACAGACTGGTAAAACAGTTTGAGCAGATGCAGAAGATGATGAAGAAAATGCCTGGAATGATGGGCACAAGGAGAGGAAAGAGAAGACCTTTCACAGGAGGATTTCCTTTCTAAGTATCATGATATGAACTGTTGATTGATAAAAACAGTTTATTATAAATCTATGAGAAAATGTTTGTATGACATTTTTCTCAATAAAAGCAAATAATATTATATGTTTTTCACAGGAGGAAACAAAAATGGCAGTTAAAATCAGATTAAGAAGAATGGGTCAGAAAAAAGCACCTTTCTACAGAATTATCGTAGCAGATTCAAAATCACCAAGAGATGGTCGTTTCATCGATGAAATTGGAACATATGATCCAATGAAAACACCATCAGAATATCATGTAGATGAGGAAGCTGCTAAGAAATGGTTAGCAAATGGAGCACAGCCAACAGAAACAGTTGCAAGAATCTTCAAAGCAACAGGTATTACAAAATAATTGAGAGGTAACGCAATGAAAGAATTAGTGGAAGTAATTGCAAAAGCGCTCGTTGATTGTCCAGATGAAGTGGTTGTTACTGAAACTGAAAATGACAGAGCTATCGTTTTGGAATTGCGAGTTGCACAGTCTGACATGGGCAAAGTTATTGGCAAACAGGGTCGCATTGCAAAAGCAATCCGTTCCGTTGTAAAAGCCGCAGCCTCTAAAGAAGACAAAAAGGTTGTTGTAGAAATTATGCAGTAATCATGAAAAAGGTGCCCCAGAAAATCATGGATTTTCTGGGGCATTTACCTTCCTGATAAAATATGTTATTATGTTCAAAGATTATTATTTGCATGAGGTGAACATGGAAAAATTACTGAGAGTAGGGGTTGTTACAACCACTCATGGTGTACGTGGGGAAGTAAAGGTGTTTCCTACCACCGATGACCCACAGAGATTTAAGAAATTGAAGAATGTAATTTTAGATGATGGTAAACAGCAGTTGGATTTGGAAATTACAGCCGTGAAGTTTTTTAAAAATCTAGTAATACTAAAATTCAAAGGGCTAGATAATATGAACGACGTGGAAAAGTTCAAACAGGCAGATTTGTTGGTGACCAGGGAAAATGCGGTAAAGCTTGAGCCGGGCGAATATTTTATTGCAGATTTAATTGGCTTGCAGGGAATATCCGATGAAGGCGAAGTGTTGGGAGAACTCACTGACGTTATTCAAACTGGGGCAAATGATGTGTATGTGTTTACCAAGAAGGATGAGGCCGATTTGCTGGTGCCAAAAATTCCGGATTGTGTGAAAGAAATCGATTTGGAAAAGGGAACAGTGCTCGTGCATTTACTTCCTGGATTAAAAGACTAAGTATTTGAAAAATCATGACTATATATAGTCAGAAAGAGGACGATATATGAATTTTCATATTTTAACCTTATTCCCAGAAATGGTGGAAAATGGATTAAAAACTTCTATCACAGGACGTGCTATTGAAGCGGGGCAGATTGCAATTAATGCAGTTAATATTCGTGATTATTCTACTGATAAGCACAAAAAGGTAGATGATTATCCTTATGGCGGTGGTGCGGGTATGCTGATGCAGGCGCAGCCTGTTTATGATGCATACAAAAGTGTTGCAGATACTATTCCGGCAGAAAGAAGAAAGCGAGTGATTTATGTGACACCACAAGGGTATACCTTTAGCCAGAGGATGGCAGAGCAATTTGCTAAAAGTGATGATATTATTTTTCTCTGCGGACATTATGAAGGTATAGATGAGCGTGTTTTAGAGGAAGTAGTAACTGATTATGTGTCTATCGGGGATTATGTGTTGACAGGTGGTGAATTGGCGGCGATGGTTATGATTGATGCTATTTCACGACTTGTGCCAGGTGTACTTCACAATGAAATATCTGCAGAAACAGAGACATTCCATAAATATTTGTTAGAGTATCCACAGTATACAAGACCCGATGTTTGGCATGAAAAGGAAGTACCGGAGGTTCTTTTAAGCGGAAACCCTAAGAAAATTAGTGACTGGCGTTTAAAGGAGTCCATGAAACGTACGATGGAACGTCGCCCAGATTTATATGATCAGTATTTTGCGTTGCATGAGTGTAAAGAGAGACTGATGCTACAGAAGATGTTACATATCGATATGATAGAGTCTATTAATCGTGGCCGTGCTATTTTGGTGGCAAAGGATAATAACGATATCCTCATACTAGATAAAGAGACTGGTTATTACCATCATTCCGGGGAAAACAAGGAATTTTTCTTTACTCTGCCAAAAGATGTTCGTCTTTCGATTAAGAAAATCGTTCTGCATCAGGAGGAAATGCTTATACCAGTTCAGAAACTTTTAAATCTGAACAATGCGTTGGTATGCTATCAGTCTGTTTATACACCTAGAGAACGTCTTCCAATTGCAGGCTTATATCGTGGAGATGGACAGCCAACAGAAGCTGGTCTGACCATTCGATTATTGACAATGGATTATGTCGATAAGGTTCAGGAAACCTATCAAAATGCAGAATATCAAAAGGTGCCAGATATGGGTTATATCAGGGATAGGATTCAGAAAAATCGTATTTATGGTGCATTCCTAGATGAAGAACTGGCGGGGATTGTAGGTGTTCACAATGATGATAGTATCGGGATGTTGTATGTATTCGAACAGTATAGAGGCAAACATATTGGAAAAGCGTTACAGACCTATATCATAAATAAGATTCTAGACCAGGGATGGATGCCTTATAGCCAGATTATGATAGGAGATGAGGCTTCTACAGCTCTACAGAAGTCCTTGGGTATGTATATGTCCAAAACACCAATTATATGGCTACAATAATAAAATATATTTTCTGTAAAAAAGTCTTGCAAACCAAAGTAAATTGTGGTAGATTACTAATGTTGTGAATAAAGAGTGATGGTCCTCTGTTGTTAGCATAGTGCGCATTAAGAACGTCAAAGTAAATAGGAGGTCACAAAATGAACGCAAGTGAAATTATCAAAAACATCGAAGCAGAACAGCTAAAAGCAGAAGTTCCAGTATTTAATGTTGGTGATACTGTAAAGGTTTACGGTAAAATCAAAGAAGGAAATCGTGAAAGAATTCAGGTTTTCGAAGGAACAGTTATTAAGAAACAGGGTGGAAGCAATCGTGCTACATTTACAGTTAGAAAGCTTTCTAACGGTTGTGGTGTAGAAAAAACATGGCCACTTCACTCACCAAACGTAGAAAAAGTAGAAGTTGTACGTAAAGGTAAAGTAAGACGTGCAAAACTTTACTACTTAAGAGATCGTGTTGGTAAAGCTGCTAAGGTAAAAGAATTAGTAAAATAATAAACGAGCGTAATGAACGGCGTAGCCTTTAGGTTACGTCGTTTTTATTTGAAATTTTAGGAATAAGGTTGTGATTTTTATCCTTAAATTATATAATAAAATGTAATACTTATCGTATATGGAGATATCAAATGTTTGGCAGACGAAAAAGAAATGGTTTGAATTTTGGTAGGACCAGAAGAAAATTTAATGTAGAACGATACAAAGAGGTTATGACATGGGTTATCCAGATTTTGGCTGTTGTTTTTATTGCATATGTATGTGTTGCATTTTTCGGCATCCGCTCCAATGTAGTAGGACAGGCTATGTCCAGCACGCTGGATAACGGAGATCAGGTTCTAATTAATAAATTTGTATACATGCTGTCTAACCCAAAGTCAGGTGATATTGTTGTGTTTCTTCCGAATGGAAATGAAAAATCCCACTATTATGTACGTCGTGTGATAGGTGTGCCTGGGGACAAGGTGCAGATTACAGATGGTGCTGTTTATGTAAATGGTGAATTATATAGTGAGAAGATTGATTGGGTTGCAGCAATGGAGGATCCTGGAATTGCCAGCGATGAAATTGTGCTGGGGGAGGATGAATTCTTTGTACTGGGAGATAACCGAAACAACAGCGAGGACAGCCGATATGCCAATATTGGTAATATAAAAAAGGACCATATTATTGGCAAAGCTTGGTTCTGCGTAAAATCACAAGATGGTATGGGCTTTATCCATTAGCCAGCTCTCGTATGTTGAGTTTTTCTTTTGCAAAACGATGCTAGGAAGAACGATTTAGTTTAAATGATAGAAAGAGGTTACAGATATGAATTTTCAGTGGTATCCAGGGCATATGACAAAAGCAAAGCGTCAGATGCAGGAAGATATTAAATTAATTGATTTAGTAGTAGAAATTGTGGACGCAAGAATTCCATTTAGCAGCCGCAATCCTGATATTGATGAATTAGGAAAAAATAAATATCGTTTAATTCTTATGAATAAGGCAGATTTAGCAGATAAGAAGGCTACCGATAAATGGATCGCTCATTTTAAGAGCAAAGGACATTTTGTCGTGAGCTTGGATGCCCGTAGCAAAAATGGCATGAAAAGTATTACCGATATTATCATGGAAGCGTGCAAGGAAAAGATTGAGCGAGATTTGAAACGTGGTATCAAAAATCGTCCAGTACGTGCCATGATAGTAGGTATTCCAAACGTAGGAAAGTCTACCTTTATCAATTCCTATGCTGGAAAAGCATGTGCAAAAACAGGAAATAAACCAGGTGTTACGAAGGGCAAACAATGGATTCGTTTGAATAAAAACGTAGAGCTATTGGATACTCCAGGTATTTTATGGCCTAAGTTTGAGGACCAGATGGTAGGACTTCGTCTTGCTCTCATTGGATCTATTAAGGATGAAATCTTAAATACGGACGAGTTAGCTGTGGAATTAATTAAATTTCTTGTAAAGGATTATCCAGGTGTGTTAACAGAACGCTATCACATTGAAGAGGTGGAGAATCCAACAGATATTTTAATGAAAATTGCAGAAAGCAGAAATTGCCTGAGTAAAGGAAATGAATTGGATTACAGCAAGGCAGCGATTTTACTGATTGATGATTTTAGAAGTGGTAAGCTTGGAAAATTAACTCTGGAAATGCCATCGGAAAAGGCTTAATAGATGATTCTAAATAGATTTTGCTGATGAAAGCTAAGAGAAAGCAATCTATGGAGAAGAAAGAGAAGTGTTGTTATGGAAATGAAAAAGATAGGGGAAATAAAGGCGGAGCTAGAGCTCTTGGGTACAGTTGTAACGAAGGTGAATGTATCACAGCTAGAGGCATTTATTGATACTCATAAAGTAGATGAGCGTGGAGGTGTACAGAAAATTGTAGACACTGCACAGAAACGCATGAATAAATACCTAGCAGAGTTGAAACGTACGGAAGAGATAAAGAAATATGAAAAAGAGTACGATAATTATGTATATATCTGTGGCATTGATGAGGTAGGGCGTGGACCATTGGCAGGTCCCGTGGTTGCCGGTGCGGTTATTTTGCCAAAGAATTGCGATATTCTATATATCAATGATTCCAAGAAGCTCTCCGCTATAAAGCGTGATGAACTTTATGATGAGATTATGGAAAAAGCGGTGTCAGTAGGCTTAGGCTATGTGGGACCAGAGCGTATTGACGAAATCAATATTTTGCAGGCGACATACGAAGCTATGCGTCAGGCAATATCCAAGCTGGAGCCACAGCCGAATTTGTTGTTAAACGATGCAGTAACCATTCCGGACGTTGCTATCAAACAGGTACCGATTATAAAGGGCGATGCAAAGAGTATTTCTATTGGTGCAGCGAGTATCATTGCAAAGGTTACAAGAGACCGCCTTATGGAAGAGTATGACCATATGTTTCCGGAATATGGTTTTGCATCCAATAAAGGCTATGGTTCTGCAGAGCACATTGCAGCAATAAAGAAATATGGTCCAACCCCGATTCATAGAAAGACCTTTATAAAAAATTTATAGGAGATATCATGCAGATTGCAGATTTAACCAGACAGTACAATCATACAACTTCATCTTCCGAAGCCATGACTGGAGCCAGAGGCATTGAGAAGCTGGTTTCCTCTGTTCGCGACCTGACAGCCGGCAATATTTTTGAAGGCACGGTCAATTCAGTGAAAAACGGTCAGGTTGTGCTAGGACTTTCCAATGGAACAGAGCTTTTGGCACGTTTGGATGCCAATATGCAGCTGGCAAAGGGACAGTCTATGTTCTTTCAAGTGAAATCCAATACTGGCGATACCATTGCCATTCGCCCTTACATGGTGGACGGGACGGGAGTCAACCTTACACTGTTGAATGCATTAAAGGCAGCTAGTCTGCCTGTAACGGAAAAATATCTGAATATGGCAAATTTAATGATGCAGGAGCAGTTGCCAATTGATAAGAACAGTATGGCACAGATGGCACGTATTCTGATGGCTAATCCAGATATGAGTGTGAATACACTGGTTCAGATGAAGAAGCTAAATATCCCAATTACCAGTGAGATGATGGCACAATTTGAAAATTACATGGATGATACCAGCGCTGTACATAAAGCATTAGATACCTTTATTTCAGAACTTCCCGCCACTATGACAGGGAAGGATATGTCATTAGAGCAGCTAAAGGCTTTTGACAGTCAGCTACTACAGATTCTTGCAGATGGTATGGAGGAAGCCACACAGTCTGCTAATCAAAATCCAGCGGAGAGCACGCAGGTGAATGTAAGCGGAGCAGACACTACGTCTCAGACAGCGAATACAAGTGTAGTAGAAACTACGTCACAGAAAGCGAATGCAAGTGTAGTAGAAACTGCGTCACAGACAGCGAATGCAAGTGTAGCAGAAACTGCGTCACAGACCACAAATGTAAGTGGAACAGAAACTGCAACACAGACCACGAATGCAACTGGAACAGATAACACAGTGCAGACCACCAATGCAAGCAAGACAGAAGATGTCAATGGACAGACAAATGCCAAGACGATTAGTCCTTCTCAGGAACAGGTAGTACGCCTTTTGCAAGGCTTCTTTGGTGAAACTGGAATTACAGCAGAAGATTCTCCTGCAAGTCTTTTACATAAACTATCTCATTATATTATGAATGGAGAAAACGTATCCAAGGAGACATTAAATCAACTTTTTTCCTCTAAGGATATGCGCATGTTCCTTCGTGACGTCATAGAGGGGCAGATGTACCTTGCGCCAGAGGATGTAGCGGATGCAGACAGGGTGAAAAAGCTATATGACCGTCTGGAGAGTAAAACACAGAATCTTCAGAACCTTTTAAATAGTGTCGGCTTAAATGAAACACCATTGGCACAGACGATTGCAGATGTGCATGGCAATGTAGAATTTATGAATCAGCTGAATGAGAATTTTACCTATGTACAGATACCACTGAAAATGTCAGGACAAAACGCAAGCGGACAGCTTTATGTATATACCAATAAACGTGATTTGAGTGACCCTGATAGGGATTTGACAGCCTTTTTACATCTGGATTTAGATCATTTGGGAGCGACAGATATATCCGTGCGTTTGCATCGCAAGGAGGTGGATACCAAATTTTATATGGATAGTGATGAGTCGTATGATTTGGTGAAAAAGCATATGTCAGAGCTGGAGGAACGCCTGAAATTAAAAGGCTTTCATTGTAAAATATATGTGGAAAACGAAGGAAAGAAGGTAAACTTTGTGGAGGATTTTTTGAAAAAGGACGCCCCTGCCACTGGACAACTGCACCGGTATTCCTTTGATGTGAGGGCATAGTATGGCAGATTTCAAAACTAACAAATCCTTGGAAAAGACAGCGGTTGCAGTTGCCTATGAGCCTGGTGATAGTGCACCAAAAATCCTAGCCACAGGCAAGGGCGAGGTTGCAGAAAAAATAATTGAAAAAGCCAAAGAAAATGATGTGCCCTTGTACAAGGATAATAAGCTGGCAGATACTCTTTCCAAGTTGAAAATAGGTGATGCAATTCCTCCAGAGCTCTATGAAGTAGTTGCTGAGATTTTAGTTTTTGTAGACGATATGGACCGCCTCAAAGCAAAGCTGGATGGTAAAACGAAAAAATAAAGGATGATACATGGAAGATAAAAAGACACAACAGTCCCTTTCTGTCAACAAACGGCAGATAGGGACTTCTTATGAAATAAAGGCAGAGGAATACCTCCTGCGGAATGGATATCGCATATTAGAACGTAATTTCCGAAATAGAAGCGGAGAAATCGATATTATCGCCAAGGATGGAGAATATTTTTGCTTTGTCGAAGTAAAATACCGAACGACTAATCTTTATGGCAGTCCATTAGAAGCGGTAAATTACCGCAAGCAGAATCAAATTCGTAAGGTTGCACAATATTATTTGATGAAAAATAAGCTTACTGAATGCACTCCTTGTCGCTTTGATGTTATTGCATTTGAAGGAGAGCAGATGACACATATTAAGAATGCGTTTTAAGAAAAAGATAAGAAATTATTCCAAAGACCTTAATTGAATTAGGTAGAATCTATGTTACACTAACAGTAACAAATTGAGTCATAAGTCTCGTCGAATTTTCTCAATTTGACGAGGCTTTTTTTGCAGGAGGTGTTATTTTGATTCAGGTAAACAACATAGTAAAAGAATTTGACGGCTTCCGCGCATTGGACGGTGTAAATATGCATGTGAAAAAGGGTGCAATTTACGGACTTGTTGGTCCAAATGGGGCGGGTAAGTCAACAATTATCCGTCATTTGACAGGCGTGTATCGTCAGGATGCGGGAGAAGTAATAGTAGCTGGAGAACCAGTATATGAAAACCGATTGATAAAGGCGAAAATTGCTTATATTCCAGATGAACTGTTTTACTTTTTGCAGGCGGATACATTGGAAATGATGCGCTATTACAGAGGGTTATATCCTACCTTTGATGAAGCCATGTTTTATCGTTTGAAGGAATTTTTCCCAAGTATTGATTTAAAACGTAATATTCGTAGACTTTCCAAGGGTATGCAAAAGCAGGTGGCGTTCTGGTTGGCAATCTGCTGTAAGCCAGAGGTGTTGATTTTGGATGAACCAGTAGATGGCTTAGACCCAGTTATGCGCCGACAGATTTGGAATATACTGATGGCAGAGGTAAAGGAACGTGAGATGACTGTTCTGGTGTCTTCGCACAATCTGCGAGAGCTGGAGGATGTGTGTAACCATGTAGGGATTATGAACAAAGGAAAAATCATTATTGAACGTTCCTTAAGTGAGTTACAGGGCAATATCTCCAAGATCCAGGTTGCATGTGAAACAGGTATGCCAAAGCTTCCAGAGAAGTTTAAGGTGCTTCACATGTCAAATACAGGTCGCGTATATACACTGATTGTAAGAGGAAATCCGCAGGAAGCAGCAGGAGTTATTCAGGCAGATACACATCAATTTGCTATTGTGGATATTCTGCCACTGACCTTAGAAGAAATCTTTATCTACGAAATGGGAGGTGTAGACTATGAAGTCAAAGACATCCTTTTTTAACAAAACTATTTTTATGAAAAATGTGACACTTTATTGGCCATTGTGGGGATTATATACCATCATACTTTTGGGGATGCAGTCTTTTCTAATATGGGCAGATTTCTATACATCACAGTTTAGCGGTGAGAATACCCTATCTGCTAAGATGGGGGTTGTCATCAATATCTTGTATTTTGCTCCTACTGTAATGGTGATTGCAGTCGCAGCAACCATCATAGGAATGGCTGTTTTTAACTATATGTATAATAGTAAAAATGCCAATATGATACATTCTCTGCCAGTAAATAAAACAGAGTTATTTGGCACAAATGTCATTTCTGGTCTGACATTTTTGATTGTTCCACAGATAGTCACCTTTTTAGTATCTGTATTCGTATGTCTATCCTATGGCATGACGAGAGTTGAGTATTTGGCTATCTGGCTACTTATGGCTATGGCAACTGCATTTATCGCTTTTGCCTTTGTAACCGTGTGTGCTATGTTTACAGGCTTGATATTTGCTTTACCAATCTATGTCTTAATAGTAAATTTCCTTTCCTATTGGGCGTATTATATTGTTTTGTCTATAGTGTCCATTTTTGGATATGGAGTAACTGATTTGGGAAGTCACTTGCAACGTTGGGTGGAGGCGTTTTGTCCATTGGGCTGCTTCATTAGCAACATTGCTATAAACGCAAAGTATGAGAAAGACATTTGTACAGGGATAGAGGTTTTAGGAATTGGCTTTATTGTGGCATACTTAGTAGTAGCAGTGGTACTGTATGTGATTGCATATGTAACCTACCAGAAACGTCATATTGAGACGGCTGGAGAGCTTATTTCCGTAAACTGGTTAAAGCCAGTGTTCCGTTGGGGCGTAGGAATCAGTGGCGGAATTTTTGGAAGTGTTTTCATCCGTCAGTTGGCACTGGAACTGGGAATGAGTTATACACTTCCAGTATTTATTCTGATTATGTTGCTCTTAGGAGAACTTTCTTATTTTGCAGCAGATATGTTTGTCAGAAAAACATTCCATGTATTTAAAAAGAAAAACTGGATTGGCAGTGGAGCCTTTTCCGCTGTTTTACTGGTTTGTTTCTTCTTTTTATATGGAGTGGCAGAAATATATGAGGGCTATATACCTGAGAAAGAGGATATCGCAAGTGCAACAATTTCTATGGGATACGAGATTGCATTAGAAGGAGAAGATGCTGTAGATATTATAGATATTCATAAAGAAATTCTAAAGAATAAGGAACTTGGCGAAGCATATACAAAGCAGCGTTACTGGGGCGCGGGGGATCACGAATATATTATTATTTCCTATAATCTGGAAAATGGAAACAATATGAGTCGCTACTATGTTTTACCATATGATCAGGAAGCTATCATAGCCATTATCGAAGAAGTAGAAGCAATAGAAAAAAGGCCAGACATTTATCTGACAAATGAAATTTGCAAAAAATACGATAAGGTTACGGAATTTGGACCCGGCTGGTTAGAGGCTCGCTTTAGCGGTGATACGCCATCTGAAGGTGAATATAAATACGAGGATTTTTCATACGATAGCAAATCTTTGACTCCAGAGATTGTAGAGAAGCTTTACGCAGCAGTGATCGCGGATACCCAAGCAGGTACATTGATTAAATACAATATTTACAGTAACTGGGCACAGAAAGAACTAGAATATTTCAACAAAGAGCAGGCGAATCTTTCTTTGGACTATCGTGACCCAGATGTAAAATATGAAGACACTATGTCTTTCGACAAAGACTCCTACGGTGATTCTGGAGAAATGGTGGAAGAGTATATAAACTTTTCCAGCCTATACCTTGCCTTTGGACCTGATTGTGAAAATATTATAAATACTCTTATAGAATGTGGACTCATTCACTCCATAGATGATATTTATTGGGGAGAGGAAAAATAAACTTAGGAAGGCTATGCAAAGTCGTAAATTGCCACGGAATTGCGTAGCCTTTTTTGCGTGCAAACAGCTTTTTTGCATTGTCTATAGTGGCAAAATATAGTATAGTAGAAATAGTGAGTATTAAAAAGTAGGTGTACTATGAGTAAAGAACATATCATACACAAAATTACTCCCGGCAGCATTGCAGAGGAGTTAGAAATAGAAGCAGGCGATGTATTGATATCCATTAACGGAAACGAGATACAGGACGTATTTGATTTTCACTTCATGGTAAATGACGAATACCTAGAGCTTCTCATTCGTAAACCAGACGGAGAAGAATGGGCATTGGAAATCGAAAAAGAATATGACGAAGACCTTGGCATTGAATTTGAAAATGGTCTCATGGATGAGTATAAGTCCTGCACAAATAAGTGCATGTTCTGTTTTATCGACCAGATGCCACCGGGGATGCGGGAAACTCTGTATTTTAAAGATGACGATAGTAGATTGTCTTTCCTTCAGGGCAATTATGTAACCCTTACGAATATGAAGGACAAGGACCTAGAACGCATCATCAAGTATCATTTGGCTCCAATTAATGTTTCAGTACAAACAACCAATCCAGAGCTACGCTGCAAAATGCTTCACAATCGATTTGCGGGAGAAGCATTAAAGAAGCTTGATATACTTTATCAAGCCGGCATTCAGATGAATGGACAGATTGTGCTTTGCAAGGGCGAAAATGATGGAGAGGAATTGGAACGAACCTTAAGTGACTTGTATAGGTATCTTCCTTATATGGAAAGTGTTTCAGTAGTACCAGTTGGACTGACAAAGTATCGAGATGGTTTATATCCGTTAGAGCCATTTGAAAAAGAAGATGCAAGAAAGGTTATTGAAACCATAGAAAAGTGGCAAGATAAATGTATGGCAGCATATGGTGTACATTTTGTACAAGCAAGTGACGAATGGTATTTAATAGCAGAGCTGCCACTTCCAGAAGAAGAACGTTATGACGGTTATATCCAGCTGGAAAATGGTGTAGGTATGCTGCGCCTTTTGATAAATGAATTTCACGATGCATTGGAGATAGCGAAGGAAGCAGAGTACAAGGCTGAAATTATGACAGACCTACAAAGGGAAATAGGTGGACATCAGAAGGTCACTATAGCCACAGGAAAGCTTGCCGCACCATTTATAAAGCAGATGGCGGCCGCCTTTATGATGGAATTTCCAGGCTATGAAGTAGAGGTTGTAGATATCCGTAATGATTTTTTTGGAGAACGCATTACGGTATCGGGATTAATTACCGCACAGGATATGACAGCCCAGCTTAAGGATAGGGATTTGGGAAATGCGGTAGCAATCCCTTGTAATATGCTTCGTATGGGAGAGAGAGTATTCCTTGATGATTGGACAGTAGAAGATGTGGAAAATGCTTTACAAGTCCCACTCCTTATTGTAAAATCAAGCGGTCAAGCTTTGCTAGAAGCTATGCTTGGCTATGAATTAGAAGAATAACTTTTGAAAGATATAGAAAGAAGAGGTATACCATGAGTAAACCAATTGTGGCTATTGTAGGCCGCCCAAATGTTGGGAAATCAACACTCTTTAACACCTTGGCGGGAGAACGAATCTCCATAGTAAAAGACACACCCGGCGTAACAAGAGACCGAATTTATGCGGATGTATCATGGTTGGATTATAATTTTACAATCATAGATACCGGTGGTATCGAACCAGACAGCGGAGATGTAATTCTTTCACAGATGCGCGAACAAGCGCAGATAGCTATCGACACAGCAGATGTTATTATGTTTATCGTAGATGTAAGACAGGGACTGCAGGACGCTGATTCAAAGGTAGCAGATATGCTCCGTCGCTCACATAAACCAGTTGTTTTGGTCGTAAACAAGGTTGATAGCTTTGAAAAATACATGGGAGATGTATATGAATTTTACAATCTAGGTATTGGCGAACCATATCCAATTTCAGCAGCAGATAAATTAGGCTTGGGAGATATGCTGGACGAGGTGGTAAAATACTTCCCGGAATCAGCCAAAGATGAGGTAGAGGATGAACGTCCCAAAATTGCCATTATCGGTAAACCGAATGTAGGTAAATCTTCTCTTATCAATAAGCTTGCGCAGGAGGACCGTGTCATTGTCTCAAACATCGCAGGAACTACTCGTGATGCTATCGATACCGAGATTAAATACAATGGACAGGAATATGTCTTTATTGATACTGCAGGTATTCGCCGCAAAAGTAAGATAGTAGAGGAAATTGAACGCTATAGTATCATCCGTGCAGTCGCAGCCGTAGAACGAGCGGATGTAGCTATTATTATGATTGATGCAACCGAAGGTGTTACTGAGCAGGATGCCAAGATTGCGGGTATTGCACATGATAGAGGCAAAGGAGTAATCATTGCCGTTAACAAGTGGGATGCCATAGAAAAGAACAACGATACTGTAAAAGAACATACGCAGAGAATTCGTCAGGTTTTAAGCTTTATGCCTTATGCAGAAATTTTATTTATTTCTGCACACTCAGGTCAGAGATTGCACAAGATTTTTGAGACAATTGATGTCGTTATCGAAAACAATAGCATGCGTGTAGCTACAGGTGTGTTGAATGAAATTGTAACTGAAGCAGTAGCGATGCAGCAACCGCCTACAGACAAGGGAAAGCGCCTAAAGATTTATTATGTAACACAGGTATCTGTAAAGCCACCTACATTTGTGGTTTTTGTAAATGATAAGAATCTTATGCATTTCTCATATACCAGATATTTGGAAAATCGCATCCGTGACACCTTTGGATTCAAAGGAACAGCACTCAAGTTTATTACTCGTGAGCGAAAGGAAGATAAGTAATTATGACAATGCGAATAGCAGCATTAGCAATTGGATATGTCTTTGGTATTTTTCAGACAGGCTATATTTTTGGCAAAATACAAGGAGTTGACATTCGTCAGCATGGCAGTGGAAATACGGGAGCAACCAATTCCCTTCGCACCTTTGGATGGAAGGGTGGGGTCATTACCTTTGTCGGTGATTGTTTAAAAGCAATTTTAGCAATCGTATTTGTAAAGTATTTATTAGGAGATTCCTTTGATGGTGATATCAAGGTATTAGAGTTGTATGCAGGAATGGGCGCAGTGCTGGGACACAATTTTCCATTCTACCTCAAATTTAAGGGTGGAAAAGGAATTGCATGTACGCTTGCTGTAGCATTTACTGTTTGCCCCGGCACCGTACCAGTTTGTTTAACGGTATTTTTCCTGTGCCTTGCGTTGAGCAAATATGTATCCCTGGGCTCTATACTCATGGTGTTGTTATTTATGATTCAGGTGTTTGTGTTTAACTTCTACGGTGTACTGGGCTTAGAAGAAACTGCGAAGCTGGAATTTAATGTGTTGACAGCTATATTTTGTACTATGGCAATTGCTCGTCACAAGGAAAATATTGTGCGCCTATGCAAAGGTACTGAAAATAAAATTGGACAAAAAGCGGAGATGAAAGAATGCGAAAAATAGGAATTATTGGGGCCGGAAGCTGGGGAACAGCCCTAGCAGTCAATCTTGCAAGAAATGGACATGAAATTATGATTTGGTCCATTATGGAAGATGAAATTAAAATGTTAAAGGAACATAGAGAACATTTGGACAAGCTTCCTGGTGTGAAACTGCCAGAAAGTATACAGTTTACCACAGGGCTGGAGAATGCTATCACCGAGATGGATATGCTTGTTTTGGCAGTTCCATCTATTTTTACCAGAAGCACAGCTGAAAAAATGGCACCATATGTTGCAGAAGGACAGATTATAGTCTGTGTGGCAAAGGGTATCGAAGACGATACGCTGATGACAATTACAGATGTGGTAGAGGATGAAATTCCACAAGCGGATGTATGTGTGCTTTGTGGACCTTCACATGCAGAAGAGGTAGGAACCGGACTTCCAACTACAGTAGTAGCCGGTGCGACTACGCAGAAAACCGCAGAGCTGGTACAGGATACCTTCATGAATGAAACCTTTCGAGTATATACCAGCCCAGACATCGTTGGCATGGAGCTTGGTGGTTCTCTAAAAAACGTAATTGCACTAGCTGCAGGTATGTGTGACGGCTTAGGCTATGGCGACAATACGAAGGCTGCCCTTATTACAAGAGGCATCTCAGAGGTGACTCGTTTGGCAACTGCCATGGGAGCAAAGCCAGAGACCTTAAACGGACTAACCGGTATCGGTGACCTAATCGTTACCTGTCAGAGTAAGCACAGTCGTAACCGTAAGGCAGGTCAGCTTATGGGACAGGGCATGACGATGGAAGAAGCTACCAAGGAAATAAAAATGATTGTAGAAGGCATACATTCTGCAAAAGCGGCATTGGCGTTGGCTAAGAAATACTATGTGACCATGCCGATTATCGAAGAAGTAAACAAGGTATTATTTGAAAACAAATCAGCAAAGGAGGCAGTTACAGATTTGATGCTTCGTGAAAAACGTATAGAAAGCATTACTCTGGAATGGAAGTAATTATGGAAAAAATTCGTATTAAATACTTTACAGACAAAATTGAAAAGTTAGACTATATCGATGGAAAATCAGATTGGATTGACCTTCGTGCATCGGAAGAAGTAGAATTAAAGGCTGGTGATTTCAAGCTCATCCCACTGGGAGTAGCTATGGAGCTTCCAAAGGGTTATGAAGGACATCTGGCACCTCGTAGTTCGACCTTTAAGACATGGGGACTTATTCAAACGAACAGCATTGGTATCGTAGACTGCTCCTACTGTGGAGATGATGATATGTGGAGAATGCCGGTATATGCAACCCGTGATACGATAATTCATGTAAATGATCGTATTGCACAGTTTAGAATCATCGAAAATCAGCCTAAGATAGTTTTTGAAGAAGTAGAACATCTAGGTAACGACAGTCGTGGTGGATTTGGATCTACAGGAAAACAGTAATGAAGTTAAATTATAAGAGAATTCACATAGGTAGAAGAACTTTCAAAACTGCATTAGCCGTCATTATTTCATTGATTATCGTGTCTTTTTATGGAGCAACCACTTCCAAGATGATCTTTGCCATGCTTGGAGCTATGAGTGCCATGGAAACCTCCTTTCAAAAATCGTTGGAGTCCTGTCTGACACAGGTTGTGGGGATGATTTGTGGAGCTATCGTTGGCGTTATACTTATGACAATGCCAATTCATTCGCTACTTTGCGTAGGATTCGGCATTGTCTTTATCATTATTTTATATAATGTGTTGCAGTTGCATTTTTCACCCATGCTGCCCGGTATGATGGTAGTAACTATCTGTACTACACCAGATATTCTGCCATTTACCTATGCCATTGGACGTCTTTGGGATACAGCCATTGGTCTTGCAGTAGGCATGGTGATTAATGTATTGATTCTGCCCTATGATAATAGCTTGAAAATACAACAAACCATAGAATATCTTGAAAAAGAGGTCATTGAATTCCTAGAGGATATGTTTGATGGTGACAAGGAATTTCCAGATACAGTGAAAATGAGAAAAACAATTGATGATATGGGAAGTCAGCTTGGAATTTATTCCAAGCAATGGTTACCGTTTCATGTTAAACGCAATCACGAAAAGCTTGAGGTTTTCCGAAAGTGTCAGAGCAAGGCAAGGGAGCTACTGGCACAGATGGAGGTATTGCATCAAATGGAAAGTCCTGGAAGACTCGATCAAGATATCCGCAAACGTCTTATCGAAAATGGAGCTGATATTCGAGATATGAGAGTGATTGATCGAGTAGAAGAAGCAGATATCATCACCAATTATCACGTAGCTCAAATACTGAACCTGCGACAGGAATTGATGGAGAACTTAGATGAAAAAGTGTAAAATTATTTTTTGCGTTTTACTATGTACGATAAGTTTGGGTGGTTGCGATTTATTCGAGCCGAAAATATATACCTATACAACAACGACTACAGTTAAGGTTCCTTCCACGAAACAGATAGTTACGTATGAGTTTGTGGATGAGTATCAGAACAAATATGAGATTAATGCTAATCCGAATGTACCAGCGTTAGCTTATAATAAAGCTGCATTTCTTTTAGATGGGGATAGGATGTCTTACGGAGAGACGGAGTATGCCTATCGTTTTGGGATAGATGTTTCTTATTACCAGAAGGATATTGATTGGCAGAGGGTAAAAGCAGACGGCGTAGAGTTTGCTATGATTCGTATGGGCTATCGTGGTTATGGAGATGGTAAATTATATCTGGATGAAAGATTTGTAGAGAATATGCAAGGTGCTCAGGCAGCAGGTGTTGACGTGGGCGTATATTTCTTTGCACAGGCGGTCAATGAAGTAGAGGCCAAGGAGGAAGCAGAGTATGTACTATCGCAGCTGGAAGGGTATCATTTGCAGCTGCCGATTGCCTATGATGTGGAAGATATTGATGATGATGTGGGCAGAATGGATGGTATTTCGTCAGGTCAGCGTAGCAGGAATGCGGCTGTTTTTTGCCAGACAATACAGGATGCTGGCTATGATGTCATGATTTATTGCAATATGTACTACGAAGCTTACAAGCTGGATTTGGAATTATTGTCGGGATTCCCAATCTGGTATGCAGATTACAACAGATATCCACAGACACCATATCATTTTTCTATCTGGCAGTATACGGATAAAGGTAAGGTGGATGGAATTGATGGATATGTGGATTTAGATATTCAAATGATAGGAGATTAAGAAGAACATGGGTGCATTATTTGACTATGATGGTCCTTTGATGAGGACTATCAATAAGATTACTGATTATGTAATATTAAGTTTTATTTGGTTTATTTTTTGTATACCGATTATTACAATTGGAGCAGCGACTACTGCATTATATTATACCTCATACAAGGTAATTCGAAATAATAGGAGTCATGTGTGGAGGGAGTTTTGGGCTGCATTTAAGTCGAACTTCAAGCAGTCAACTATAGCGGAACTGGTAATCCTTCTGTTGTATGTGTTATTAGGCGTGGTTTGCTATATGTACTTTCTAATCGGTGTGCTGAGCCTTGGGATTGCTGCTATCATTTATCTGGTTATCGTGACGATGGTAACAATGTGGGGCATTTATCTATTTTCCTATATAGCAAGATTTCAAAACACGATAAAGGGTGTATTCATGAATGCAGCTTATATGTGTTCAAAGCATATTTTTTCTTCAATTTTGCTGTTTGGGATTTTATTGCTTGCCGGATTTATGTTTTTGATGCTGCCGATATTAATCATGGTTCTACCGGTAGCATGTGCGGTTTTGCAAAGTTTTATATTGGAAAAAATCTTCAGGAAATATATGACACAAGAGGATTTGCAAGCAGAAGATCAACGCAATCAGAATCAGATGTATTAGAAGATATTTAGGTATTCAAAATATGTTCGTCAATATGACAAAAGAACAATAAAATCTTTGTCGGTTTGACAATAGGCAAGTTGACAACCATCATATATTATGAAAACAGTGAAATCCCCATAAGGGGCAATTACGATACTTAGGAGGTATTAAAAAATGGCAAGTTTAACACTTAAAAACATTTGCAAAAAGTATGACAATGGATTTGAAGCTGTAAAAGATTTCAATCTTGAAATTGCTGACAAAGAATTTATCATCTTTGTAGGTCCTTCAGGATGTGGTAAATCTACTACACTTCGTATGATTGCTGGTTTGGAAGAAATCTCAGCTGGTGAATTCTACATAGACGACAAGCTCATGAATGACGTAGAACCAAAGGATAGAGATATTGCTATGGTATTCCAGAACTATGCATTATATCCACATATGACAGTATATGATAATATGGCTTTTGGTCTTAAATTAAGAAAAGTACCAAAGGATGAAACCAAAGCAAAGGTAGAAGAAGCAGCTCGTATTCTTGACCTTGAAAAATTATTAGATCGTAAACCAAAGGCTTTATCTGGTGGACAGAGACAGCGTGTAGCTATGGGTCGTGCTATCGTTCGTAATCCAAAGGTATTCCTTATGGACGAACCTTTATCAAACCTTGATGCAAAGCTTCGTGTACAGATGCGTGCAGAGATTGCTTCATTACATCATAGATTAGGTGCTACCATCATCTACGTTACACATGATCAGGTAGAAGCTATGACACTTGGTACTAGAATCGTAGTATTAAAAGATGGTGTTATCATGCAGGTGGATTCTCCACAGAATTTGTACAACAAACCAGAGAATTTATTCGTAGCTGGATTTATTGGTTCACCACAGATGAACTTTGTAGATGCTGTATGTGAAATCAATGATGATAAAGCATTATTAAGATTTGATGATTTCGTAGTAAGATTACCAGAAGATAAAGCGAAAAAGTTGATTGCTGGTGGCTATGATGGAAAAACAGTTATTATGGGTGTTAGACCAGAAGATATTACAGATGATATTGAAAATGCCGAGAATGCTGCAATCCTTGATGCTGATGTTAGCGGCTATGAATTATTAGGTGCTGAAGCGATGTTATATTTCACTGTTGCAGGCTCTAATATGTCAGCAAAGGTTGCTGCTAACACAGAAGCTCGTTATGGCGACCATATTAAATTTGCTATCAATTCAGCAAAAGTTCATATCTTCGATAAAGAGACTGAATTGACAATCACCAACTAATTCGTTAAAATTGTATATAGTTGTAAATTTGTGGCAGGGTGTAAATTTACACCCTGTCTTTTTACTGATATTAAAGGAGAAAAGATGGTTTCAATACAAAATATACTTAACACATTAAATGAAATAAAAAATATATCCAAATTAGAGCTTGCGCTTTACCAAACGAATGGAAGGCTGGTAGCAGAAACTGTAGCATTTTCCTATGAGATAGAGACTATTGTTCCTCAGTTTGCAGAAACGGATGCAAAAGAGCAGAGGTACATGGATTATCAAATGTATAAAGTGAATATTGAGAATGAAACGGAGTATGTGCTGGTAGTCACAGGTGCAGTAGACAATTCCTTTGTTATTGGGCAAATGGCGGCATGCCAGATTCGTAATCTGATTTTGAGTAAGACAGAGGCGTTTAATCGTAGCAATTTTATTCAAAATATTTTGTTAGGCAATATGCTTACCATTGATATTTACACGAAAGCGAAGAAATTCCATATCGAAGCAGCACCTAGAGTTGCCTTTGTTATTGATACAGGAAACAAAAGCACAGATGTAGTTGTAGAGCTTGTAAAGAATCTGTCCGATTTAAAGGCCGGTGATTTTGTTACAAATGTAGATGAACATAGCGTGGTGCTTATTAAGGATATGTCTCATATAGAAGAAGAGAATCTCGAAGAAGAATTGGCAGATGTTGCAGTGAGTCTTGTGGACAACCTACATATGGAAGCTATGGTTAAGGTTCGTGTTGGTTATGGCAATGTGGTGTCACAGATTGCAGACATTGCTCAGTCCTTTCAGGAAGCGAAAATGGCACTTCAGGTTGGTAAGGTATTCTATGTAGAAAAGGATATTATTTCTTATGGGAAGCTTGGAATTGGTCGTTTGATTTATCAGTTACCAATGAGCTTATGTGATATGTTTGTCAAAGAGGTATTTGGAGATAAGATTCCTGCAATACTAGATGATGAAGAAGCAATGTCAACGATTAATAAGTTTTTTGAAAATAGCTTAAATATTTCAGAGACAGCAAGACAATTGTACGTACATAGAAATACATTGGTTTATAGATTAGAGCGTATCCAAAGATTAATTGGACTAGATATCCGAAAATTTGATGAGGCTATGACCTTCCGTATTGCAGTTATGGTACTGGCGCATGTGAAGGATCAGAGACAACAGTAAGTAAAGGGAGACCAGATAGTATGGCAAAAAAGACAACATACGATGAAAGTAGCATTTCCATATTGGAGGGACTGGAAGCGGTTCGTAAACGTCCGGGTATGTACATTGGTAGTGTATCCAGAAAAGGTCTGAATCACTTGATATACGAAATTGTAGACAACTCTGTAGACGAACATCTTGCAGGTGAATGTGACACCATCTGGGTTACATTGGAAAGGGACGGTTCCTGTACAGTGGAGGATAATGGACGTGGTATTCCAGTAGGTATGCACGCCAAGGGGGTATCAGCAGCGCGTATTGTTTTTTCAACCTTACATGCTGGTGGTAAATTTGACGACTCTGTTTACAAAACCAGTGGTGGTCTTCATGGTGTAGGTTCATCGGTTGTAAATGCATTATCTACCTATATGGATATTGAAATCAGTAGAGAAGGCTTTGTGCATCATGACCGTTATGAAAGAGGTAATCCAACTGTGAAGCTGGAAAACGGTCTCCTTCCAAAGATTGCAAAGACCAAGAAAACTGGAACCAAGATTAACTTTCTCCCAGACCCGGAAATCTTCGAAAAGACATACTTCAAGGAAGAAGATGTCAAGAGTCGTATGCATGAAACCGCATACTTAAATCCAAATCTTACTATTATTTACGAGGACCGTCGCAAGGATGAAATTGAACATATTGAATACCACGAACCAGATGGTATTATCGGTTTTGTAAAGGATTTGAATAAAAATATTGAAACACTTCATGATGTGATTTACTTCAAGGGTGAAAGTGAGGGGATCACTGTAGAAGCGGCGATTCAGTACACCAATGAATTCCATGAAAATATCCTCGGTTTCTGTAACAACATTTACAATGCCGAAGGAGGAACGCATATTACTGGTTTCAAAACAGCGATAACCACAATTATCAATGCTTACGCTCGTGAGCTTGGTGTCTTAAAAGAAAAAGATGTAAACTTTACTGGTGCGGATGTTCGTAATGGTATGACAGCCGTTGTATCTATCAAGCATCCAGATCCACGTTTTGAAGGCCAGACAAAGACCAAATTGGACAACCCAGATGCATCCCGTGTGACTTCCAAAATCACTGGTGATGAAATGCAGTTGTTCTTTGACAAGAACCTAGAAACCTTAAAAGCAGTGATTTCCTGTGCGGAAAAAGCTGCAAAGATTCGTAAGTCAGAAGAGAAGGCAAAGACAAACCTTCTTACCAAACAGAAATTCTCCTTTGATTCCAATGGTAAGCTGGCAAACTGCGAAAGTAGAGATGCTTCCAAGTGTGAAATTTTCATCGTAGAAGGAGATTCGGCTGGTGGCTCTGCAAAGATGGCGCGTAACCGTATGTATCAGGCAATTATGCCTATCCGCGGTAAAATCTTAAACGTAGAAAAAGCCAGCATTGACAAGGTTCTTGCTAACGCAGAAATCAAAACCATGATTAATGCCTTTGGTTGTGGATTTTCCGAAGGCTATGGCAATGACTTTGATATTACCAAGCTTCGTTATGACAAGATTATTATCATGGCCGATGCGGACGTTGATGGTGCCCATATTTCTACCTTGCTTTTGACCTTGTTCTATCGCTTTATGCCAGAGCTTATTTTCGAAGGTCACGTATATGTAGCAATGCCACCTCTATACAAAGTTATCCCATCCAAAGGGGAAGAAGAGTACCTCTATGATGACGCAGCATTGGAAAAATATAGGCGCACGCATACAGGCAACTTTACCTTACAACGATACAAAGGTCTTGGTGAAATGGATGCAGATCAGCTCTGGGAAACTACACTCAATCCAGAGACCCGCATGATGCGTCGTGTAGAAATCGAGGATGGTCGTATGGCATCGGATGTAACGGCTATGCTTATGGGTACCGATGTCCCACCACGTAGAGCATTCATCCATGAGCATGCTCATGATGCAGACTTGGATATCTAAATTCGAACTGCAAAAATGTAGGAGAAAACAACATGCAAGAAAACAACATTATTCGCACCGAGTATTCGGAGCTGATGCAAAAATCATATATTGACTATGCTATGAGCGTAATCATTGCCCGTGCACTTCCAGATGTACGTGATGGATTAAAGCCAGTTCAGAGGCGTGTACTTTATGATATGTCAGAGCTGGGGGTAAAATACGACAAGCCACATCGTAAGAGTGCTCGTATTGTGGGTGATACCATGGGTAAATATCACCCACATGGTGACTCATCTATTTACGAAGCACTGGTTGTTATGGCACAGGATTTCAAGAAGGGGCTTCCACTGATAGATGGACATGGTAACTTTGGTTCTATCGAAGGTGATGGGGCTGCGGCTATGCGTTACACTGAGGCACGTCTTCAGAAGGTAACACAGGAAGCATACCTTGCAGATTTGGACAAGGATGTTGTGGATTTTGGACCAAACTTTGACGAAACAGAAAAGGAACCACTGGTCCTTCCGGTTAAGGTACCAAACCTCCTGATCAATGGAGCGGAGGGTATCGCTGTAGGTATGGCGACCAGTATTCCACCGCACAACCTCTGCGAAGTCATTGATGGTGTGATTGCTTATATGAAAAATCCGGATATTACTACGGAAGAGTTAATGCAATATATTCAGGGACCAGATTTTCCTACTGGTGGTGTAATTGCCAACAAGGATGAGCTTTTATCCATCTACGAAACTGGCATGGGTAAAATCAAGGTTCGTGGCAAAGTAGTACATGAAAAAATTAAGGGTGGAAAAGAACGTCTCATTATTACGGAAATTCCATATACTATGATTGGCGCCAATATTGGCAAATTCCTTTTAGACGTGGCTGCGTTGGTTGAGACAAAGAAGACCAGTGATATCGTGGATATTACAAATCAGTCATCCAAGGAAGGTATCCGTATCGTATTGGATTTAAAAAAAGGTACCAATATAGAAGCTTTGGAAAATCTTTTATATAAGAAAACCAAGTTGGAAGATACCTTTGGTGTAAATATGCTAGCAGTAGCTGACGGCAGACCGGAAACCATGGGACTGATACCAATCATCCGTCATCATGTAAACTTCCAGTATGAAATTGCTACTAGAAAATACAAAACTCTTTTAGCGAAGGAATTGGATAAAAAGGAAATCCAGGAAGGTCTGATTGAAGCATGTAATGTCATTGACTTGATTATTGAAATCCTTCGTGGATGTACCAATAGAAAAGATGCAGAGAAATGTCTTACAAGTGGAGATATTTCCAATATCAAATTGAAATCCAAAGAATCTGAAAAAATGGCAAAGCAGCTTCGTTTTACCGAACGTCAGGCGAATGCGATTCTTGAAATGCGTTTATATAAGCTGATTGGTTTGGAAATCGATGCACTAGTGAAGGAACATAACGAGACATTAGAAAAGATTGCACTTTACGAGGATTTGCTTTCTCATCGTGCTTCGATGGCAAAGATGATTATGAAGGAGCTTAACGCATTCAAGAAGGAATACGGAAGACCTCGTAGAACTGTAGTGGATAATTTAGCAGAAGCAGTTGTAGAAGAGAAGCCAATTGAAGAAAAGGATGTCGTATTCCTTATGGACCGCTTTGGTTATGCAAAAACTATCGATGTTTCTATCTACGACAGAAACAAGGAAGCTGCGGACTCTGAAAATCGCTATGTCTTTACCTGTAAGAATACAGACAAGATATGTATTTTTACCAACACCGGTCAGTTGCATTTGATGAAAGTGCTTGATTTACCAGCAGGTAGATTAAAGGATAAGGGTACTCCTATTGATAACCTGAGTAATTATGATAGCAAGACAGAAAACTATATCTATGTAGCAAGCCTACAGTCTGTGTCAAGCAGCAAGATGGTATTCGGTACAAAACAAGCTATGGTGAAGCTGGTAGATGGTAGTGAGTTCGTGGTTGGTAAAAAGACTACAGCAGCTACCAAGCTTGCAGATGGCGATGAAGTGTTAGCAGTCCGTGCATTAAAGGGCAACGAAACTATGGTAATGCGTTCTGGAAAAGAAGCCTTCCTTCGTATTGAATGTGCTAGCATTCCAGAAAAGAAGAAAACTGCTATCGGTGTCCGTGGTATGAAGCTAGATAAGCTGGATGAATTAAAGGGTATCTATGTACTCGGCGACGGTGAAAATGAAATTGTAGAAGTAAAAGGCAAGGAATTTTCATTAAATCGTTTGCATATTGGAAATAGAGATACAAAAGGGGTAAAGAAATAACAGATGTTAAGCTACGAACAGGCACGAAATTTCATAGCGCAGGCAGCTCGTTTTGGCAGTGTATTGGGCTTAGAAAATATGAAAGCCCTTATGGAAGTGTTGGGTAACCCACAAAATGAGATTCCGATTATTCATATTGCCGGGACCAATGGAAAAGGCTCAGTAGGAGCATATTTAGCGTCTATTCTAAAAGAATCGGGGCTAAAGGTGGGGCGTTATTGTTCCCCTGCTGTATTTGATCCATTGGAATGCTGGCAGTATGATGGAAGAAATATTTTGAAAGAAGAATATGCAAACACATTGTCACAGGTGAAAAACGCCTGTGACATTCTTGCTTTGCCTAAAAAAAATAGAAAAGAAGGTATTAGGCCAACCGTTTTTGAAATTGAAACCGCAATGGCATTTGTGTATTTCAAGCAGATGCAGGTAGATGTACTTGTTTTGGAAACAGGTTTAGGTGGTGCTACAGATGCAACCAATGTCATAGAGCGACCATATGCATGTGTATTTACCACTATCAGCCGGGACCATATGCAGCTTCTGGGTGAGACGTTGGAAGAAATCGCAGAAGTAAAAGCCGGTATTATCAAAAAAGGAGCATTTGTGTTTTCCGCACAACAGGAACCAGAGGTCTGTCGTGTTTTAAATAATCATATGCAAGAGAAAGTTGGGATAAAAAGAAAAGGAAACCAATTTCAAGATAGTATATACTATGTAAATGAAGACAATCTACAGTTTTTATTTCAAAAACCAGGAGAATTATTCTTCCAGTATAAAGGACACCCTTATAAAACCACACTTTCCGGCATTTATCAGATGAGAAATGCTGCTCTTGCAATCGAAGTGGCATTGCATTTTCTAGCATCCAAAAGAGAATGTTCAAGAGAAAAAGTTTCAAAAAATACCAGAAATGTCTCTGTATTTAGCAATATCTATAGTGGTAATCTGGAGGAGAAGTCACAAGCGGAGTGTGTGGAATGCGGAGTTGCAAACACCTCTTGGCCTGGTCGCTTTGAAGTCATTGGGCAGAATCCATTGTTTATCATCGATGGAGCACACAATGAGGATGCAGTAAAACAATTAGCAATTACCATAGAAAATAGTTTTACAAATCAGTCCATTGATTTTATAATAGGAATATTAGCAGACAAAGAGCATGAAAAAATGTTGGAGCATATGGTGCCTTTTGCCCGGCGTATATTTACCGTCACTCCACCCAATGCTAGAGGGTTGGATGGAAAGCTGCTGGCAGAAGAGGTACAGCAATGGCATAAGGATGTAGTTTGCTGTGAAACTATTGATGAAGCGATGAAAAAAGCAATTGCTCATGGATTAGAAGAAGGATGTCCAATTCTAGCATTTGGTTCTCTTTCTTATCTGGGACAGTTGAAGGAATGTTATAGATGTTACTATTCAAAAAAAGTATAGTAATGCTATAATCAATGGCGAAAGCAGGATGAGAGATGTTTGATAGAGAAAAGATTAAAAGAGGTGTAGAGCTGATTCTGGAAGGAATTGGGGAAGATAAAAACAGAGAAGGTCTTTTAGAAACTCCAGACCGTATTGCACGTATGTACGAAGAGATTTTTTCAGGAATGGAAATGGATACAGAAGAAATTCTCTCCAAAACCTTTACTGTAGACAATAATGAAATGGTTATTGAAAAGGACATCATGTTTTACTCCACTTGTGAGCATCATTTTATGCCTTTCTATGGAAAGGCACATGTAGCATATATTCCAGATGGCAAAGTGGTTGGACTTAGTAAGCTGGCTCGTACAGTAGAAGTGTATGCAAAGCGTCCTCAGATTCAGGAACAACTCACAGGACAGGTGGCAGATGCGCTTATGGAGCATTTGAAACCAAAGGGTGTGATTATTATGATGGAAGCAGAGCATATGTGTATGACTATGCGAGGCGTAAAAAAGCCTGGCAGTAAAACGGTGACCTTTGCAATGCGAGGAGCATTTTTAGAGGATGAAAAACTTGTAAAGCGCTTTGTAGCTATGTGCAAATAATTTTGAAAGAGAAGATTATGAGAATTGGAACACAGGAATTTGATACAAAAGAAAATACCTATATAATGGGAATTTTGAATGTGACTCCAGATTCTTTTTCAGATGGTGGCAAATATCATGGAATTGATGCTGCATTAAAACGAGCAGAGGAGATGAAAGGAGATGGTGCCGCCATTATTGATGTAGGAGGAGAATCTACCCGCCCAGGATATATACCAGTATCCGAGGAGGAGGAAATGGAGAGAATTCTCCCAGTAATTGAAGCAATCAAAGCACGCTTGGATATTCCGATATCTGTAGACACATACAAAAGCCATGTGGCAGAGATGGCAATTCAGGCAGGTGCAGATTTGATTAATGACATATGGGGGTTAAAGTCAGACCCCAATATGGCAAGTGTAATTGCAAAGTATCAAGTTGCATGTTGTCTCATGCACAATCGAGATAATACGTGCTACAAGGATTTTATGCAGGATATGCTCACAGATTTGCAGGAAACAGTTTTTCTGGCAAAGGCTGCAGGTATTGCAGATGAGAAAATTATTTTAGATCCAGGAGTGGGTTTTGCAAAAAGCTATGAGCAAAATATAATGACGATTAAAAAGGTATGGCAGTTAAAAGCATTGGGATATCCCATATTGTTGGGAACTTCTAGGAAATCTGTAATTGGGCTTACGCTGAATCTTCCAAGTGAAGAGTGCTTGGAGGGGACCATTGTAACTACCGTTGTGGCGGTACAAAATGGTTGCGGATTTGTTAGAGTGCATGATGTAAAAGAGAATTTTCGTGCTATTCAAATGGCCAAAAGCCTGTTTTATTAATAGGAGAATAGAGATATGAAATCGACGAATGATTTTATTAAAGTTACTAATATGCCTGTTTTTGCATATCATGGAGTTTTACAAAAGGAAAAGGAGCATGGACAGGAGTTCTTTTTGAATGCAAAGGTCTATGTAGATATGCGGAAAGCAGGGCTAACAGACAATTTAGAAGATACCGTAAATTATGACCAGATTTGTTGTTATTTGAAAGAAGTATTTGCAGAAAAGAGATTTGAAACAATTGAAGCGGCAGCAGAATATACCGTACAGGAAATCATGGTATCCTTCCATGCTATCGAGGCAATGGAATTGGAGGTAAGAAAGCCACATGCTCCACTTACCTATATGCCAGAAGATATTTCAGTTACTATTTACAGAGAATGGCACAAGGTGTATATTTCCTTTGGTTCCAATGAGGAGAATCCAATTGGACATATCAACGAAGCAATTGGGTTGTTAAATGAATCCTTTGCCGTTCGCGATGTGGTAAAATCACCGCTGTACATGACCAAACCATATGGTCCTGTGGAACAGGCGAACTTCATCAATGGTTGTATGGAAATGGAAACCTATATGCATCCAGAAGAATTACTTATCAACATTCATGAAATCGAGGATTATTATGAGAGAGATAGGAGCATTAAGTGGGGACCAAGACCGATTGATCTGGATATCCTATTTTTTGATGATTGGGTATACAACAGCAAGACATTAACCATTCCACATGCAGATATGGAAAATCGCATGTTTGTACTAGAACCATTGTCACAGCTTTGCGCGGATCACAGACATCCTGTATGGGGTAAAACCGTGGAGCAGATGAAAAGTGAGCTTCTTGCAAAAGGAAATGATGAAATTATCAAAATGGTAAAAAGGTAATCAAAGCTGGACTTACAGATGTATCGAAAGGAATTTAATCTGTGGATAGAATACGAGATTTATCAAATAAAATATGGGAAATTCTATATCCAGTAGCAATGTACTATGCAACGATTACCATTGGTATCTTTGTCGCACAGCTTATTTTTGGAGCCGGAAATGAAAATTATATGCTATGCAAAATTATAGGAAGCTTATTTGCCATTCCAGTAGTGTATGCAGATTATAAAAAAGACAGGATACTTACTGGTAAATATGGATTGAAACATCCTATGAAGATGGAAAATATGAAGCAAGTGTTGGTGGTAATTGTCATCACTAGCTGCATTTCTATTGCTTTAAATAATGTTATTTCTATGTCGCCACTAGTTAGCATGTCCGATGAGTATGAAAATGCAAGTAATGCTTTCTATGGTAGCACCATCTGGTTAGAGCTTTTAGGCTCAGCACTTATTACTCCATTCTTGGAGGAACTTTTGCATCGAGGTGTTCTATATGATAGACTGCGCAGGATGCTTGGACTTTGGCCGGCAGTATTTGTATCAGCACTTATTTTTGCAGGCTTGCATTTTAATATCGTGCAGTTTGTTTATGCATTTTTATTAGGTATTGTATTTGCGTTGTTCGTGGAACAAACAGGACAACTATATCAAGCAATCCTTGCACATATCGTAGCCAATGGAATTGCAGTTATTCGAACGGAAACTGGGTTTTTGCAGAGTACGGTGGATGGCTCATTTTCCGCGTGGTTGATTTCGATAGGATTATGCTGTATGGGAATTGGGGGATTGCTGATGTATCTGAAAAAACAATAGGGTACCAAAAAAGAGGTCCAATTTGAATTGGACCTCTTTTGAGTTATATTAATCCATAATGCTTCAACGCATTCATAATTCCATCCTCATGAATATGAGTAGTAATATATTCCGCAGCTTCCTTTGCGATAGGTGTGGCATTGCCCATGGCAATACTATGACCTGCAAATTTAAGCATTTCCAAGTCATTGATACTGTCACCGATGGCGTAGGTATTGTCCTTATCAATTCCTAAATGTTCACAGAGCCACTGGATTCCAGTTGCCTTTGAGGTGCCTATTGGTACTACTTCTACGATACCTTCGCCATGCTCAAGGAAAGTAAAACGTCCTTGCAAAGCTTCTTTAATAGCATCATAGTTGGTATCCTCTTTTACCCATGCAGAGAATTTGTTTGCCTGAATTTCTTCTAACTCACATTCGTCTAGAAATGAAGAAGAATCTCTTAGCCTATCTACAATATAACTGATATAGGAATCGCCTTCAAAGCCTTCACGGTCTAACCACTGACGGGCAGAGCCTTCATAGATGATTGGCATGCGATTTTGACGAGAGGTATCGTAGACTGCTTTCACATCTTCATAGGACATATTATTTTCATATAAAATTTGTCCATCCATTTGTATATGATTTCCACAAGCAGCGATAAATCCATCGAATCCAATTTCATCAAACTGTGAATCACATACATTTCCCATAGCTCGACCTGTGCAAACGAAGGCTTTATGTCCATTTTCTCGTAATTTTCTAATGGCGATTTTGGTGCTTTCGGGTACTACCATGTTGTCATCCCACAGAGTGCCATCTATATCAAAAAAAACATATTTAATCATATTTACCTCATTTCATTCTTTGTTGAAAGTGACAATAAATGCATTATATAAAATTGTTAGAATTTTTTCAACGTGTTGACTTTTATTTTTCTTAGTAATATTATCTTATCTAGAGCAATAATTATAGAAGAGACGCAAGTCTTTTTCATATTAAGGAGGAAGTATCAATGAAATTATCACCATTAACTGACCGCGTTGTTTTAAAACAGCTTGAAGCTGAAGAAACCACCAAGTCTGGTATTATTTTAACCGCATCTGCTCAAGAAAAACCACAGGAAGCAGAAGTTGTTGCTGTTGGTCCTGGAGGAATCGTTGACGGCAAAGAGGTTGTAATGCAGGTAAAAGAAGGACAGAAGGTTATCTATTCCAAATATGCAGGTACAGAAGTAAAGTTGGACGGACAGGAATACATTATTGTTCGTCAGAATGATATACTAGCAATTGTTGAATAGCCATCGTTGAAAACTAGACTATTTATGAAAGTGAGGACTAAGAATCATGGCAAAAGAAATTAAGTATGGCTCAGAAGCCAGAGCAGCACTAGGTGCTGGTGTAGACAAATTAGCAAACACTGTACGTGTTACATTGGGGCCAAAAGGAAGAAATGTTGTATTAGACAAATCCTTTGGCGCTCCACTTATCACAAACGATGGTGTAACTATCGCAAAAGAAATCGAATTAGAAGATGCATTCGAAAATATGGGTGCACAGCTGGTAAAAGAAGTAGCTACCAAGACAAATGATGTAGCTGGTGATGGTACAACTACAGCTACCGTACTCACACAGGCTATGGTAAATGAAGGATTCAAGAACCTGGAAGCAGGTGCCAATCCAATCGTTTTACGTCGTGGTATGAAAAAAGCAACAGACGTGGCAGTAGCTGCATTAAAAGAAATGAGCCAGCCAGTAAATGGAAAAGAGCAGATTGCCAGAGTAGCAGCTATTTCTGCTGGTGACGAAGAAATTGGCAGTTTAGTAGCTGATGCAATGGAAAAGGTTACAAATGATGGCGTTATCACAATTGAAGAATCCAAAACTATGCAAACAGAGCTTGACCTTGTAGAAGGTATGCAGTTCGACCGTGGATATTTATCCGCATATATGTGTACAGATATGGACAAGATGGAGGCAGTTCTTGATGAGCCTCACATCCTTATTACAGACAAGAAGATTTCCAACATTCAGGAAATTCTCCCATTATTAGAACAGGTAGTTCAGTCAGCAGCTAGACTTCTTATCATTGCAGAAGATATCGAAGGCGAAGCTCTTACAACACTTATCGTAAATAAGCTTCGTGGTACCTTTAATGTAGTAGCTGTAAAAGCTCCAGGCTATGGTGATAGAAGAAAAGCTATGCTTGAAGATATAGCTATCCTTACAGGTGGTCAGGTAATCAGCTCAGACCTTGGTTTAGAACTTAAAGATGTTACAATGGATCAGCTTGGACGTGCGAAATCTGTTAAAATAGCAAAAGAAAACACTGTAATCGTAGATGGATATGGTAGCAAAGAAGCAATCAAAGCTCGTATCAATTCTATCCACGGACAGATTGCAGAAACTACATCCGAATTTGACAAAGAGAAGCTTCAGGAAAGACTTGCTAAGATGGCAGGTGGTGTAGCTGTTATCCGCGTTGGTGCCGCAACAGAAACAGAAATGAAAGAATCTAAGCTTCGTCTTGAGGATGCGCTCAATGCTACAAGAGCAGCAGTAGAAGAAGGCATTATTGCAGGTGGTGGCTCTGCCTATATCCATGCAGCTAAAAAGGTGGATGAATTTGCCGAAAGCTTAGAAGGGGATGAAAAGACAGGTGCAAAGGTAATTCTGAAAGCATTATCTGCTCCGCTTTACTATATTGCCGCAAACGCTGGTCTTGAAGGTGCAGTTATCATCAATAAAGTACGTGAATCAGAAGCAGGTGTTGGTTTTGACGCAGCTGCAGAAGAATACGTAAACATGGTAGCAAGTGGTATCCTTGACCCTGTAAAAGTAACCAGAAGTGCATTACAGAATGCTACATCTGTAGCTTCTACACTTCTTACAACAGAATCAGCAGTAGCAAACATTAAGGAAGATGTCCCACCAATGCCACAGGGCGGCGGAATGGGCATGATGTAATGACTTAGTTTACAATTTCTCCTTTGCGTGTTAATATAATTAAGCTTATGCTAACACCAAAGGAGATATTTTTATGAAGAAAGCAAAACAGATAATAGCGATTCTTGGAATTGTACTTATACTTGGCGTGAATCTGCTTTTGATATTTACAGCGGGCTCTACCAGTGCAGAAAATACCAATGCATTTAACGGAGCTATTGTAGCAGTGATTCTCGTTCCGATATTGTTATGGATATATTTATATATTTACAAGCTTATCAAAAAGAAGAATGATGACAGTGTGCAGGGAAAAGACCTAGAAGACAAATAAAAGACTTGTAAAGCTTCGATGCTTTTTGCTATACTATACAAAGCACAAGGGCAAAGTGGATATTTGCCGAAATATATAACAAAGGTGGAAAATAAAATGGCATTATTAAAAGAATGGCACAAGATTGCTTATAACGAAAACGCTGACCAGGGCGAAATGCAGAGATTCTGGACAAGCTACTTTTTAAAAGAACAGAGCGTTTACGAAAAACTATTATCAAATCCAGATGAAATTGTAGAAGGCACAGTGAAAGAACTTGCGGAAAAATATGACCTTTCACTAATGGAAATGACAGGCTTCCTTGATGGTATCAATGACTGTCTTGTTGCTCCAAATCCAATCGAAGAGATGGAAGAAGACACAAAGGTGAGCCTTGCATTTGATAAAGAAAAGCTTTACAAGGGAATGGTCGCTGCAAAAGCAGATTGGCTTTATGGGCTTCCAATGTGGAACGACATTTTCGATGAAGAAACACAGAAACGGCTTTACCTTGAACAGAAGAAATCTGGCACAGTAGTAAATGAGAAAAAAATAGGACGTAACGCTCCATGTCCATGTGGTTCTGGTAAAAAGTACAAAAAATGTTGTGGTAGATAATGATTTTTACTTTACAAAATTATAAAAAGGTACTAAAATATCCTAAGTATTAAATATTCAAAACGTTGATGAGAAGAGTACGTTGTGAACTTGTATCAGAGAAAGACGCCATAGCAAAGCTATGTGGTGTGAGCGTTCTTACAAAGAAGCAACTGAAAACCACCTCAGAGTGACCCTAATCCGGTCCGGTCGACACCGTTATTGTCAAAAGAGGCTTGTTTTCCGAGTAGTTGTGGAAACAGGTGAATTTGGGTGGAACCACGATTATGTTTAGTCGTCCCAGATACAGCTAATGTTGTATCTGGGATTTTTTGCGTTTAAGCAGAGAAGAATTGAGTCTGCTGAAACGTGATTATAAAGAAAAGGAGAACGAAAAATGAAAATCACTTTAAAAGACGGCTCTGTAAAAGAGTACAATGAAGCAAAAAGTGTCTATGATATTGCACTCGATATTAGCGAAGGTCTTGCTCGCGTAGCATGTGCAGGCGAAGTGAATGGCGAGGTAGTAGACTTAAGAACTGTAGTTGACAGCGATTGCACATTAAATATTGTCACTGCAAATGATCCAGCAGGATTACAGGTAATTCGTCATACTGCTTCTCATATTATGGCAGAAGCGGTAAAGCGTCTTTTTCCAGAAGCAAAGGTAGCTATCGGACCCGCTATCGAAGATGGTTTTTACTATGACTTCGACAGAGAACCATTCTCCAGAGAAGACTTAGATGCTATCGAAAAAGAAATGAAGAAAATCATTAAGGAAGGAAATAGAATCACCAGATTCACACTTCCAAGAGAAGAAGCAATTGCCCTTATGAAAGAAAAGGATGAGCCTTATAAAGTAGAACTCATTGAAGACCTTCCAGAAGGTTCTGAAATTTCATTCTATGACCAGGGTGGTTTTGTAGATCTTTGTGCAGGTCCTCACCTTATGAATACAAAAGGCGTAAAAGCCTACAAGCTTATTTCTTCTTCTATGGCATACTGGCGAGGCGATGCAAACAAAGCTAGACTTCAGAGAATTTATGCAACAGCATATAACAACAAAGAAGACTTGCAGGCACACATTGAAAGATTAGAAGATGCAAAAATGCGTGACCACAACAGACTTGGTCGTGAAATGGGACTTTTTACAACTGTTGACGTAGTGGGTCAGGGTCTTCCTTTATTTACACATAAGGGAACAAAAATGATTATGAAGCTCCAGAGATGGATTGAAGATTTAGAGGAGCAGGAATGGGGCTATGTACGTACACGTACACCTCTTATGGCAAAATCTGACCTTTACAAGATTTCTGGACATTGGGATCACTATAAAGATGGTATGTTCGTAATGGGCGATGAAGAGGTAGATAAGGAAGTATTTGCCCTTCGTCCTATGACTTGTCCATTCCAGTATTATGTATACAAGAATGAACAGCATTCCTATCGTGACCTTCCATATAGAATGGGTGAAACATCTACATTGTTCCGCGCAGAAGATTCTGGTGAAATGCACGGCCTTACACGTGTTCGTCAGTTTACCATTTCAGAAGGACACAATGTAATTCGTCCAGATCAGGCAGAAGAAGAATTAAAGGCATGTTTTGACTTGGCATATTATATTCTTTCTACACTTGGATTAGAGGATGATGTAACCTTCCGTCTTTCAAAATGGGACCCTAGCAACAAAGAGAAATACTTAGGTGATGATAACTACTGGAATACAACACAGGATGCGCTTCGTCAGGTTTTAATCGAAAAGAACGTACCATTTACGGAAGAAGATGGTGAAGCAGCCTTCTATGGACCAAAGATTGACATCCAGGCTAAGAATGTATATGGTAAAGAAGATACTATGATTACAATTCAGCTTGACTGTGCTATCGCAGATAAGTTCGATATGTATTATGTAGACCAGAATGGTGATAAGGTTCGTCCATACATTATCCACAGAACATCTCTTGGATGCTATGAAAGAACACTTGCATGGTTAATCGAAAAATACGCTGGCAAGTTCCCGACATGGCTTTGTCCAGAGCAGGTACGAGTGCTTCCTATTTCTGAAAAATACTCAGAATATGCGGAAAAAATAGCAAAAGAATTGAAAGCAAATGGTGTAGATGCAACAGTAGATAACCGTGCTGAAAAGATCGGCTACAAGATTCGTGAAGCTCGTATGGATAGACTTCCATATATGCTTGTGGTAGGTGCACAGGAAGAAATTGATGGAACTGTTTCTGTAAGAAGCCGTTTTGCTGGTGATGAAGGTGTAAAACCTATCACCGAATTTGTAGATCAGATTTGCAAGGAAATTCGCACAAAAGAAATTCGCAAAATTGAAGTAGAAGAACCAGCAAAATAAGATAATGATTTCTGAAGAAGCTTCACTCAAAGTGGAGCTTCTTTTATCTATTATTATAGCTTTTTATCAAATTTATAATAATCAAATTCTGGAAAGAATATTTGTGAAAATTTGTTTCATACTAATTATGTAACATTTTAATAAATGGAGGTATGAAACATGACAAAATTAGATTGTACAGTTGTAACATGCACATACAACAGTAACAAAAAATGTAAAAGAGAAAACATTACGGTAGGTGGAAATGAAGCTATCAAACCATCTGAAACAGCCTGTGAGAGCTTTTATCCAAAAGGAACCAACACTATGACTAATTTAGATGGTGCAGGACCAAAGAACGCATTGAATGTTGCCTGCAAGGCAGTTACCTGTGTATACAATAAGGATAAAAAATGTACAGCAGAACACATCGCAATCGCTGGTGTTCACGCAGTAGCAACTGGCGAAACAGAATGTGGAACATTCCAATGTAGATAGGTTGATTTTTATGGCTCCTTATCGTAAAATGTAAAAAACGTAAGCGAAAGGAGTGTAGCGCTTTGGATTATAATATCAATTTTCCGAATTTAAATATTTATCTGGATCATGTGGGTAAAAATATTATGATAGGCGATTTCTCTATAGCGTATTATGGTATTATTATTGCACTTGGTATGATGGGAGGTGTCTTATTGGCAGCCACTCTTGCCAAACACTCAGGTCAAAATCCAGATGATTATTATGATATGGCTCTTTTCGCTATATTATTTGCTATCCTTGGAGCCAGAATATACTATGTAATCTTTAATTGGGAGTATTATAGCCAAGACCTTGCACAGATTTTTAATATTCGTGAAGGCGGACTGGCTATTTATGGCGGTGTACTTGCGGCTATTGCAACGGTATATATCTGCACTAGAAAAAAGAAGCTTGATTTTGGTCTAGTGGCTGATACTGCAGGTCCAGCACTTGTTTTGGGGCAGTGTGTTGGTAGATGGGGTAATTTTTGCAACCGAGAAGCCTTTGGTGGTTATACAGACAATCTGCTTGCAATGCAGCTTCCGGTATCCGCTGTGAGAAGAAGCGAAATTACAACAGAACTGTGGGAGCATACCGAGGTTCTGGATGGCATCACCTATATTCAGGTACATCCAACCTTTTTATATGAATCCCTGTGGAATCTTTGCCTGTTAGTAATTTTGCTTATTTACTGGAAGTATCGCAAGTTTAATGGGGAAGTATTCTTACTCTATCTGTTTGGCTATGGTGTGGGGCGTTTTTGGATTGAATCTTTGCGAACAGACCAACTCCTGCTACCCGTAATCGATGTTCCTGTTTCTATGGTGGTGGCTGCGGTTATGGTTGTGGGTGCACTTACTTGGATAATAATAAAACGAATACAGATAAAAAAGAATGGAAACACTTTTAATGAATGAGATAGATCTATTAAAACAAGCCATAGAAGAGGCACGACGAGAGTTGGATGCTTCTATATTGACTGAAGATTTTACACTCTATTATGAAAAGAGTAAAAAACTTGATAAGCTAATTGAAGAATATATTGAAAAGAGTCCTGATTTATAAAATCAGGACTCTTTTTTTATGCAAAAACACTTGATTTTATGAGCTTTTTCATGTAATATGGAGTAGAAGTGGTAGAAAGTGGTGCTAAAGACCATAAAAGTGGTATAAAGTGGTGGATAAGTTGATAACATTGTGGATAACTTATCAAAGCCACTAAAAGTATTAGGGAAGGAGAGAATAAGCCATGTTCATGGGAGAATACAATCATACAATTGACGCCAAAGGCCGATTAATTGTTCCATCTAAATTCCGTGAACAATTAGGTAATGAGTTTGTAGTTACCAAAGGTTTGGATGGTTGTTTATTTGTTTATTCCAATGAAGAATGGCAAAACATAGAAAAGTCCTTCCGCGATAAACCACTTACTTCCAAGGATGCGAGAAAGTTCATGCGTTTTTTCTTTGCAGGTGCCGCTACCTGCGAGGTGGACAAGCAGGGACGAATCTTAATTCCTAATAATTTAAGAGAATATGCAGAAATCGAAAAGGATGTAGTTTCTGTAGGTGTTTTAAGTCGTGTGGAAATCTGGAGCAAAGAAAGATGGACAGATAATGGCGATTATGAAGATATGGATGAAATCGCTGAACACATGGCAGAGCTTGGATTCGGAATTTAAAGCATAGGAGCAGATATGGAGTTTAAGCATTATTCCGTGTTATTAGAAGAAACAATTGAAAATTTAAATGTTCGCTCAGGCGGAATATATGTAGACGGAACACTAGGCGGTGGTGGACATGCCTATGAGGTGTGTAAACGACTGAATGGCAAGGGGAGATTCATTGGTATCGACCAGGATGCAGATGCTATCCGTGCTGCAGGTGAGCGATTATCCGAGTATGGCGATTTAGTTACTATCGTAAGAAGCAACTACTGCAATATGAAACAGGTATTACAGGAACAGGGTATTGACAAGGTAGATGGAATTGTGCTTGATTTGGGCGTTTCCTCTTTTCAGCTGGACACACCAGAGAGAGGTTTTACCTATCGTAGTGCTGATGCACCTTTGGATATGCGTATGGATGATAGACAGACTCTTACAGCAAAAGATATTGTCAACGAATACAGCGAGATGGAGTTGTTTCGCATCATCCGAGATTACGGTGAAGATAAATTTGCAAAGAATATCGCAAAGCATATAGTCAACGCTAGAGAAAAAGAACCTATCTTAACAACGGGACAGCTGAATGAGATTATTAGTGCAGCGATTCCAATGAAGGTGCAAGCAACAGGAGGACATCCTTCCAAACGAACTTATCAGGCAATCCGAATTGAACTTAATCGAGAGCTGGATGTATTGAAGGATACTTTAGATGACATGATTGACCTTTTAAATGAGGACGGAAGACTTGGTATTATTACCTTCCATTCGTTAGAAGATCGAATCGTAAAAGTCAATTTCAAAAAAAATGAAAATCCATGTACCTGTCCTAGCAATTTTCCTGTTTGCGTATGTGGAAATAAATCAAAGGGACAAGTTATTACAAGAAAACCAATCCTTCCATCGGAGGAGGAACTAGAAGTAAACAGTCGTTCCAAGAGTGCGAAGCTAAGGGTTTTCGAAAGAAAGTAATTTAATATTAAGGAGCTAATAGTAATGAAACAGACTTATTATGTAAACGGAAGTACAGTAAGACAATTAGAAGCTCAGCCAGTCAGAAGAAAAAGAACTGACAGACGTAAAATTGAACAGGAACAGCAGAAAAAACGCAGAAGAAGTGCAGCGAGAAGAAATAGAGAACGTGCATTGCACATGAGCAAGGGCTATGTGGTATTTTTGAGTGCATGCGTAGCGGTAGTGGCCTTTGCGGCAGTTTCTTTGATTCAGATTCAATCACAGGTAACACAACGCATGGAAAATATTGCATCACTAGAAAGTCAGATAACGGATTTAAAGGCAGATAATGATGCAAGATATAAAGAAATTGTGACATCAGTGGATTTGGCTTATATCAAGGATGTAGCAATGAATCAATTAGGAATGCAGTATGCTTCTGAAGATCAGATTGTTTATATTGCAGTAGAAAACAAAAATTTCATGGATCAGTATAGTGATATTCCAGAATAATTCAGGAGTAATACAGTGGCAAAAAGAACGAAGAAACCTGTACTTAAGATTTCCCGTTCGATGCGCAGAAAACTAATTGTATTGTTTACGGTGTTAATCGTATGTTTATGCGCATTGATAGGACGACTTATGTACATCAATTATACAAGTGGTGAAAAATACGAAAAGAAGGTCCTATCGATGCAGTCATACGATAGCGTGACGATTCCATATCAGCGAGGAGATATAGTAGATCGCAATGGAACTGTGCTTGCTACCAGTGTGGCTGTTTATAACGTTATTTTGGACTGTTCTGTTATGACAAGCACAAGCACCTCAAATGGAGAAAAGGTTCAAAAATACATTGAGCCTACCATCGATGCTTTGATGGACTGTTTTCCGGAGTTAGATGAGAGTGTATTGTATGAATATGCTAAAGAGCGTCCTGACAGCAAGTATATCATTCTTATGAAGAAGCTTCCATATGATAAAATTCAGCCTTTTGTACAGATGCAGGAAGCAGTAGATGAGGATGGCAAAAAAGTAAATCCAAATATCAAAGGTGTATGGTTTGAAAAAGAATACCTAAGAAGCTATCCATTTCATGAGCTGGCAAGCTCTGTGATTGGATTTACCTCCTCAGGTAATGTGGGGACCATTGGTTTAGAAAACTATTATAATGATGTTTTAAATGGCATCAATGGTCGTGAATATGGTTATCTCAATGCAGAAAGTGATTTTGAAAAAACAGTCATTGCCCCTCAAGATGGCAATACTCTTGTTAGCACGATAGATGCTAATATTCAGTCCATTGTAGAAAAGAAAATATTAGAATTTAATACAGCCTACACGAACAACGAGCGTGAAGGTGACGGCAGCTTAAATACAGCAGTGATTGTTATGAATCCAAATTCGGGGGCGATATTGGCTATGGCTGAGTATCCAACCTTCGATTTGAATAATCCGCGTGATGTATCTGGTCTTTTCACAGAAGAGGAGCTGGAAACTATATCCAGTGAAGATCAGATGAATGCGCTCAATGAACTTTGGCGAAATTTCTGTGTTTCAGAGACCTATGAGCCAGGTTCTGTGCAAAAGCCTTTTACCATTGCAGCTGGTTTGGAAACGGGAAAACTGAATACAAACCTGACCTTTGTTTGTGATGGACATGAAACCATAAGCGGTAGCACGATTGGGTGTGTAAATCGAAATGGACATGGAATTGAAACCTTGGAAAAGTCACTTATGGATTCATGCAATGATGCTTTGATGCAGATGTCAGGCTTGATAGGTGTCAATACTTTTACTGAATATCAGAGTATTTTTGGATTTGGACAAAAAACTGGTATTGACTTACCTGGTGAAGCAAATACCGCTGCATTAGTATACTCTGCAGACAATATGAAAACTATCGATTTGGCAACCAACTCCTTTGGTCAGAATTACAACGCGACAATGATTCAAATTGCTAGTGCATTTTCTTCACTTGTAAATGGTGGAACCTATTACCAGCCATATCTGGTGAGTAAGGTGGTAGATAAAGACGGTGGAACCATATCTGTTACAGAGCCTACGGTATTAAAGCAGACCATTTCTCACGGAAACAGTGATTTGCTTCGTGCATATATGTACAGTACAGTTACAAGCGGAACGGCAAAGACTGCAAAGGTTGATGGATATTCCATGGGTGGTAAGACAGGTACTGCGGAAAAGCTACCTCGTGGTCAAAACAATTATCTGGTATCTTTCCTTGGCTTTGCGCCATATGAAAACCCAGAATTGGTTATTTACTGTATTGTAGACGAACCAAATACTGCAGACCAGCCACACAGCTATTATGCGCAGAATATCGTTCGTGAAATTCTAGAGGAGGTTCTTCCATACATGAATATTTATCAGGACGAGGAGCTGACAGGTGCAAATGCAAACCTGGATGTTACAGGTACAGATCCATACTTTATGGGAGAGCGTGATGGAGAGTATCTTTCGATAGAAGAGGATGCACCAGAAGACAATGATATAGAATGATAACAGTTACGAATAACCTCATAATGGCCTACATAAGATACAATAAGGCAATTATGAGGTTTTTTGTAAAGTAATATATGGTTCGAAACAAAACCTACAACCGCAAAAAAATATGCATTTTCTGTTTTATTATATTTGCCTGTGCTTGTTTATTAACAGGACGACTAATATATATTATGTGTTTTCAGCATGAATATTACACAAAAAAAGCAACAGAATTACAGCAGCGAGAAAGACAAATAAAAGCTGCGCGTGGTGAAATCGTAGATAGGAATGGTGTTGTTTTGGCAACCAACGAACCAGTATGTACGATTTCTGTAATACATAATCAAATTATTGATGCGGAAGAAGTTATTCGAATACTTTGCGAGGAATTGGAATTATCCGAGGAATATGTAAGAAAGCGTGTAGAAAAGGTATCCTCTATCGAAAAAATAAAAAGTAATGTCTCTAAGGAAACTGGCAAGAAAATCCTTAGTTATCAATTAGAGGGTGTGAAGGTAGATGAAGACTATAAAAGAGTATATCCATTTAGTGAGCTGGCATCGAAGGTACTAGGCTTTACAGGTTCTGATAATCAGGGGATTATCGGTTTGGAATCCAAGTATAACCAGTATCTAGAGGGAGAGGATGGGACTATTCTTACCTATACCGATGCAAAAGGACGAGAGGTAGGAGATTTGGAAGAATCCCGTGTGGAGCCAATTCAGGGTAACACATTGCAGATTTCTATTGATTATAATATACAATCCTACTGTATGCAGGCTGCACAGAAAGCATATCTGCAAAAGGAAGCAGATGGTGTCAGTATTATCGTTATGAACCCGCAAAATGGAGAGCTGCTTGCTATGGTGGATTACCCAGAATTTAATCCCAATGATCCTTTTACTCTGATTGATACTTACTGTCAGTATGTGGGTACCGAGGAGGAAAATAATTATCTTAACGAAATGTGGCGTAACGGATGCGTGAGTGATACCTACGAGCCAGGTTCTACCTTTAAAATTATTACTGCAGCGGCGGCCCTAGAGGAGAATATCGTTACAATTAATGACAGCTTTTATTGTCCAGGATATATTGTTGTGGAGGATAGAAGGATTCGTTGCCATAAGACCGTGGGACACGGTTCCGAAACTTTTGAGGAAGGGATAGAGAATTCTTGTAACCCAGTTTTTATTAGTGTGGGTACGGAGCTGGGGGCGGAAAGGTTTTATCATTACTTTGAGAGATTTGGACTTCTAGATAAGACCAATATTGACCTACCGGGTGAAGCCAATACTATTATGCATAAGCTAGAGAATATCGGTCCAGTAGAACTGGCAACGGTATCCTTTGGACAGTCCTTTCAGATTACACCAATTCAACTCGCAACTACAGTATCTTCTTTAATTAATGGCGGCAACCGGATTACTCCCCATTTTGGAATATCCGTAACTGACAGTGTTACTGGTGATATAGAGGAGTTTGAATACGAATATCTAACTGGAATCTGCTCCGAAGAAACCAGTGAAACTATGCGGTATTTACTGGAGCAGGTAGTTTCAGACGGAGGCGGAAGCAAGGCATATTTAGAGGGCTTCGAAATTGGTGGGAAAACAGCTACTTCACAGACGCTGCCTCGTTCAGAAAATAAATATATTTCGTCCTTTTTAGGGTTTGCACCGACAGATGAACCAGAAGTGCTTGTGCTTGTCATTATCAACAACCCACAAGGAGTTTATTATGGAGGAACCATTGCGGCACCAATTGCACAGGAAATCTTTGAAAATATACTACCTTATCTTGATTAATAGAAAAATATGAATTATACTATAGGTTGATTAAAAAAACAAGATGAACACAAGATTTGGAGGTTCACAATGGAATTAAATGATAAAAGGGTTTTAGTTGTAGGTACAGGTATCAGCGGTATCGCTGCAACAGAGCTTTTGATAAAACAAAACATAGATACCGTTTTATATGATGGAAATGAAAGCTTGGATACAGAAAAGCTGTATGCCAAAAGCACACTTTTGAAACAGATTCCATTGCTTTTAGGTGAGCTTTCAGAAGAGCAGATGGACCAGTTTGACGTAGTGGTATTAAGTCCTGGTGTACCGACAGACCTACCTATGGTAAACGCTATGCGCAAAAAGGGGATTGCTATCTGGGGTGAAATTGAACTAGCTTATTACTTTGCCAAAGGTCGTATTGTAGCGATTACAGGGACCAATGGTAAAACCACTACAACTGCGTTAACCGGTGAGATTATGAGTAACTATTTTTCTGATGTAAAGGTAGTTGGAAATATCGGTATTCCATATACTTCTGTGGCATTAGATACCACGGAGGATACCGTCACTGTAGCTGAAATCAGTAGCTTTCAATTGGAAACCATACATGAATTTAAGCCAGTAGTTTCTGCAATTTTAAATATTACACCAGATCATCTGGATCGTCACCATACCATGGAGGCATATATCAATGCCAAGGCAGATGTGACAAAGAATCAGACAAAAGAGCAGACATGTGTATTAAATTACGAAGATGAGGTGTTGCGTGAATTTGCAGCTACTTGCCCTGCGAGGGTTATCTTCTTTAGTAGCAAACGCAAATTGACAGATGGTTTCTATTATGCCGATAAGGAAATTTATTATGCACAAGGCGGTATAGAGGAAAAGGTTATTCACGTGGATGAACTGAATATCTTAGGTGAACACAATTATGAAAACGTTATGGCGGCCTGTGGTATGGCAATAAGTATAGGTGTTCCTATGGAGTCCATCCGCGAAGTGCTTCGTCGTTTTCAGGCAGTAGAACACCGTATTGAATATGTGACAGAAAAACGTGGTGTGAGATTTTATAATGATTCCAAGGGTACCAATCCAGATGCAGCGATTAAGGCAATTAAAGCCATGAATCGTCCAACCTATCTGATTGGTGGCGGATATGATAAGCAGTCAGAATATGACGAGTGGATAGAAAGCTTTGACGGAAAAGTCAAGGAGCTGGCACTTATTGGACAGACTGCAAATAAAATAAAAGAATGTGCACACAAGCATGGTTTTATGAATACTGTAATATTTGAAACTTTTGAAGAAGCCATTCGTTATTGTTATGAAAAATCTGTTTCTGGTGATGCAGTATTATTGTCACCAGCCTGTGCAAGCTGGGGTATGTTCCCAAATTATGAGGAGCGTGGCAGAATTTTCAAAGAAATTGTTAGAGGTCTTGAGGAGGCATAAGTGGCAGAAAAGAAGGGTAGTGAAAGAGGACGTAAGAAGCGCTCAACTTCATATTTTGACTATAATTTATTGTTTTTGATAATTTTTCTGATTTGTTTCGGTTTGGTAATGCTATACAGCTCCAGTTCTTATCTGTGTGCAAATTCGGCTTTGTATGATTATGATGGAGCATATTATTTAAAGAAGCAGCTACGAAATGCTATCATTGGTGCAGCAGGTATGGCATTTTTGACTTTTATGAATTACCGTGTTTGGAAGAAATTCGCCATGCTGGCATATGTGGTATCTTTGGTTCTTTGTGTGGCAGTTATTTTTATCGGTTCTGATTCTCACGGGTCGACCCGTTGGATTGATATTGGACCGATTTCCTTCCAACCATCGGAGGTTGCTAAGGTAGGTATTATCATTTTCCTGGCAATGCTTTTGGAACGAGTTTCCAAACAGTTAAGTGATTGGAAAAATCTCTTAAAGGTGTTTGGAATTTTGCTACCAATTGTTGGAGCAGTGGCCTATAACAACCTAAGTACTGCGATTATCATTATGGGTATTGCGGTATGTATGCTCTTTGTAGCTAGTCCAAAGTATTCACACTTTCTGGCGATGGGGCTTGCAGGAGTATGTCTTATAGTAGTAGGTATTGTGCTGTTCCCATATCGATTGGGACGAGTGGATGCCTGGCTACATCCGGAAACAGCAGATAGTGATGCTGTATATCAGACACTGCAAGGGCTTTATGCCATTGGTTCCGGTGGGCTTTTTGGAAAAGGTCTGGGAGAAAGCCTTCAGAAAATGGGTAACGTACCAGAATCTCAGAATGATATGATTTTTACAATTATCTGTGAAGAACTGGGCCTTTTCGGTGCAGTAAGCTTGATTTTATTATTTATGTTGGTAATTTGGAGAATGATGGTAATTGCCAATAATGCTCCAGATTTATTTGGTTCTCTGGTGGTAGTAGGGGTTATGTCCCATATTGCCATTCAGGTTATTTTGAATATTGCGGTAGTCACCAACTCCATTCCGAATACCGGTGTCATTTTGCCGTTTGTTAGTTACGGTGGGACCTCCTTTGCTATTTTGATGTGCGAGGTAGGATTGGTGCTTGGAGTTTCTAGGTCAATACGATTGGAGAACATTAAGTAGCTGGAGTAGATATGATTAGAGAAAAACGAAGAAGAAAAAGACTTTTAAAAAGAATTCTAATAGCTCTTCTGGTATTTCTATTGTTGACGATTCTGGCGGCCTTTATTGTGATAAAGGTGTTTGTAGTCAAAAATGTCAAGGTAGAAGGCAATGTGTTATATGATGAGCAGTTAATAAAGGAAACCGTATTAAATGATAAATATTCATGGAATAGTTTGTATGTGCTGCTGAAATACAGATTTGTAGATACAGAGGCAATTCCGTTTATTGATACGATGGAAGTGAAGTTAAATGACCCACAGACTCTGACTATCAAGGTCTATGAAAAAGGGATGCTGGGATATTTATACATATCCGCAATTGGAGAGAACGCCTATTTTGATAAGGATGGATTTGTGGTAGAAACCTCCTCTAGTATTGTTGAGAATGTGCCACTCATTAATGGCATAACATGTGATGAGGTTGTCTTGTATGAAAAGCTTCCACTGGAGCAGCAGCAGTTAAAGCAGATGCTTACACTGACGCAGACATTAAAGCGTGATGGCCTGGAGCCTGACTCCATTCAATATGCAGTGGAAAATGCCCCAGTCCTGTGTTATCAGGGGGTGAAGGTACAACTGGAATCTATGGACCTCTTAACACAGAAGGTAGAGCGATTGGGTGAAATTCTTCCTAATCTGGAAGGAAAGGCTGGAATACTACATCTTGAGAATTGGACTGAGGAGTCAACCAACATTGTGTTTGAACAGATTGTGGAAGAAGAAACTGAGGAGACAGCATCAGAGTCCGAGGAGGAAATTGAGCAGTCTGATTCCGAGATAGAAGAGGAACAGGAAGTGGAACCAGAAGAATAATTAAAAAAAGTTAAAATTTTTGTTGATTATTTGAAAGAAAAATTATATTATAGACTATATGATTACGCATAATAGCCTTTTTATGGACATGCGTAGGTGATTTTTTTTGAGGTAATTTACAAGAATTCATATAAATTTTGACGGAGAAAGAGGAGGAAGAACCGTGCTGGAAATTAGAACAACAGAAGCGGATGCTAGTGCAAAAATTATAGTAATCGGTGTAGGCGGAGCAGGAAACAATGCCGTTAACCGTATGATTGATGAAAACATCGGTGGTGTAGAATTTATCGGTGTTAATACAGATAAACAGGCTTTACAGTTATGTAAGGCTCCTACATTAATTCAAATTGGCGAAAAGCTTACCAAGGGCTTAGGTGCCGGAGCTAAACCTGAAATCGGTGAAAAAGCAGCAGAAGAAAGTGCAGAAGAATTAGCAGCTGCTGTCAAAGGTGCAGATATGGTATTCGTTACCTGTGGTATGGGTGGCGGAACAGGAACTGGTGCGGCTCCTGTAGTTGCTAAGATTTCTAAAGATCAAGGCATCTTAACTGTCGGTGTAGTGACAAAGCCTTTCAAATTCGAAGCAAAACAGAGAATGGTAAATGCGGTCAATGGTATTGACCATTTAAAAGAGAATGTAGATACATTAATCGTTATTCCAAATGATAAATTATTAGAAATCGTTGACAGACGTACAACGATGCCAGATGCTCTTAAGAAGGCGGATGAAGTTCTTCAGCAGGCTGTACAGGGAATTACAGACCTTATTAATTTACCAGCACTTATCAACCTTGACTTTGCCGATGTTTCTACTGTTATGAAAGACAAGGGTATGGCTCATATTGGTATCGGTACAGCAAAAGGTGATGAAAAAGCAAGTGAAGCAGTTAAGCTTGCGGTTGCATCTCCTCTTCTTGAAACGACAATCACTGGTGCAAGCCATGTTATTATCAATATTTCCGGTGATATTTCTCTTATGGATGCTAGCGATGCCGCTAACTATGTACAGGATCTCGCGGGAGAAGATGCCAACATTATCTTTGGTGCGAAATATGATGAAAGCATGGTGGACGAAGCTACCATTACAGTCATTGCGACTGGCTTGGACAACACATCAAAAACTGTACCAACTATGTCAAGTATGATGAAATATGACCAGACTGCCAGAACAACGGTAACACCAAATATGGCAGCTCGTACAACAATGAATAATGGTTTACATACAGCTACTACAACAGCTAGACCTGCTACTCCTGTTCAGCAGGCAGCACCTATATCTCCAAACCCAGCATCTATGGGAATTCAGAGACCGGTTCAGCCTGAAAGTACAGTAAAACCAGTAGAAATCAACATCCCAGATTTCTTGAAAAATTCGAAAAGATAATTTATATGAATAAATACTTTAACTCCGTTAACTTAGGTTAGCGGAGTTTTTTATTTTATTGAAAAGTCATATTTTTTTATCTGACAAATTACGGCAAAATTCTTAGTAAAAAAATGCTATGCTACATTGGTAATTGTGAAAGAATGGAGTAAGAGGCTTATGAACAATGAATTTGCTTATTGATACATATATATTTTATGCTGATGTATATTTTATACAGAATTTCCTAATAAAAGTGATGGTATTATATCTGTCCTTGTATTGTAATAAAATTCATTATTCAATTACGACAGTAAAGGGGGTTGTAAAAATACTTTTCGCCTCTTGCATAGGTACGGTGCTTGAGATTGCAGGACTTTTTAGGGGAAATTCTTATAATTTGTTTCTTATATTCGTACATCTATTTGAAATTCCATTTATGGTGTGGTTTGTAACGGGAAAAGATTGCAGACAGAAATTCAGAGTTATTGTGACAGGGTATTTTTTTGTAATAGTGATAAATGGTGTATTAGAAATACTCTGGAATACATTTGGAGATTCTGGGAATTATATTTTCTTTCTATGTGTCGCATGTGGCAGCGTCTACGCTGGAGTTCGTCTATGGATTAGCTACAGCAAGATGCGAAAAGGTATTTTCCCTATAGAAATCCAGCATGCTGAAGAGAGAATATTTACATATGGTTTTTATGATTCCGGCAATCATTTAAAAGATCCTTATACAGGAAAAGGGGTGCATATTATTTCAGGACGGCTATTGAAGCAGCTACCGATATTGCCTGAAAAGAAGGTTTGTGTACCGTTTCAGGCGCTAGGTGAAAACGATGGATTAATTGATGTATATTATTTAGATACGATTCACATATATTTACAGTCAAAAGAGATAATACAACAAAAGGTACCTATGGGCATCACACAGGAGGAATTATTTCACGGAAAACAATATGAGATTATTTTAAATGAAGATATTTGGTAGGAGCATGATTATGTGGTATAAAGTTGTGAACTGGATAAAAAGACTATGGAGTAAAATACGTGGAGAAGATAGAGCAGGCGTATTCTACATCGGTGGCTCAGATGTGTTGCCACCACCTTTAAGTGCGGAGGAAGAAAAAGCCTGTCTGGATGCGTTGACTACTGAGTCTGATGAAGAGGCGAGGAAAAAGCTGATTTCCCACAACCTGAGACTGGTGGTTTATCTAGCAAGGAAATTTGAAAATACAGGAGTAGGAGTGGAAGATTTGATATCGATTGGAACCATCGGTTTAATAAAAGGGATACATACCTTTAATCCTGAGAAAAATATCAAGCTTGCAACCTATGCCTCCAGATGCATTGAAAATGAAATTCTTATGCATTTAAGACGAACAAATAAGTTGAAGCTAGAGGTCTCCTTTGATGAGCCTTTAAATGTAGATTGGGATGGAAATGAGCTACTTTTATCGGATATACTGGGTACGGATGAGGATATTATATATAGAGATTTGGAGATGGAAGCAGAGATTGGCCTATTGCGAAAGGCAATGGAAAAGCTTACAGACAGGGAACGTGAAATCGTAGAGCTTCGCTTCGGTTATAACCGCAAAAATGAAAAGGAAATGACGCAGAAAGAGGTGGCCGATTTGCTGGGAATTTCTCAATCCTACATATCCAGATTGGAGAAAAAAATCATGCTCCGTCTCCGTCGTGAAATACAAAAAATAGAATAAAGAAAATATTTACGAAACATTATTAAATTTTCAGAAAATTATAGTGCAAATAACATGTAAGTGATATAATAAGTCATATATACAAAAAGGAGATGAGCTTATGGTTATAGAGTTTTTAGGAGCAGCAAGAGAAGTGACTGGAAGTTGTCATTATGTGTCATTTAATGATGTGCATTTTCTCGTAGATTGCGGTATGGAACAGGGGGCAGACCTGTATGAAAACCAGGAAATTCCTGTTAATCCGGCTATCATTGATTATGTATTTATAACTCATGCACACATTGACCATTCCGGTCTGTTACCTTTGTTATATAAAAATGGTTTTCGTGGACAGATTTTTGCGACAAAGGCCACCTGTGAACTGTGTAACATCATGCTACGTGATTCTGCACACATTCAGGAATTTGAAGCAGAATGGAAGAATCGCAAGGCTCGCCGAGCAGGTCGACCAGAAGTATTGCCATTGTATGACATGAATGATGCCAATGGTGTAATTCAAAATTTTATCCCATGTGACTATCATCACAAAATGGAAATCTGCGAAGGGCTGAGTGTTCGTTTTGTGGATGCGGGGCATCTGCTGGGGTCTTCCTCCATTGAAATCTGGATAAATGAGGACGGAGTTGGCAAGAAGCTGGTATTTTCTGGTGATATTGGCAACGGAAATCGTCCGTTGATTCGTAATCCAGAGTTTATTACAGAAGCGGATTACGTTATTATGGAAGCCACATATGGTAACCGAACACATGAAATGCCAGTGGATTATGCCGTAGAGCTAGCAGCGGTAATGAAGGATACATTTACCCGAGGAGGCAATTTGGTTATTCCAGCCTTTTCCGTAGGTCGTACGCAGGAAATGTTGTATTTCCTTCGTCGTATTAAAAGCGAACAGTTATTGCCAGAGTTCCCGAATTTTGAAGCTGTTGTAGATAGTCCGTTATCAGTGGAAGCTACCAATGTTTTCCACAAAAATGTATCGAACTGTTTTGATGAGGAAGCATTAGAATTAGTAAATCAGGGAATTAATCCAATTCGATTTGAGGGCTTGAAGGTATCGGTAACAAGCGATGAGTCAAAGATGATAAACTTCAATCCTAATCCAAAGGTTATTATTTCAGCCTCTGGTATGTGCGAAGCTGGACGTATCCGTCATCATCTAAAGCATAATCTATGGCGTGCCGATTCCACCATTATGTTTGTTGGATATCAGGTGCCGGGGACATTGGGAAATGCACTTCTGGGCGGTGTAGATAAGGTTAAGCTGTTTGGGGAAGAAGTAGAGGTTCGTGCAAAAATTGTAAATCTTCCAGGTATTAGTGGACATGCGGATCAGCCACATCTGCTCGAATGGGTAAAAGCCTTTGGCAATACACCTGCAAAGATATTTATCGTGCACGGAGATGAAGATAGTGCGGTGTATTTCTCAGAGCTGGTTCGAAAAGAAACAGGAATCGAAGCAGTTGCACCTTATAGTGGTGATGTATATGATTTGGATAGTGGTCTGTGCATCCAGCAGGGTACACATAAGCTAGCAATGAAGAAGAAAAAAGCCAAAGCACAGGGTGTTTTTGCACGACTACTTGCTGCTGGTGAACGTCTCATGGCGGTTATCCATAAATGCGAGGGTATGGCAAACAAGGACTTGGCGAAATTTGCAGATCAAATTAATTCTTTATGTGATAAGTGGGATAGATAACTATGCAAAAGAAAAGGAAAAGAGATTTATACAAATATGCAACAAAGAAATAGAAGTGTTGAAATGTGTAATAAGACATTATATAAGGGGACGGCTATAAAAGGCGTCCTCTTTGATATGGACGGAATTGTATTAGACACCGAAAAATTATATACCCGTTTTTGGCAAGAGGCTGCACAAAGTCTGGGATATCCTATGACTTTTGAACAAGCATTGGGGATGAGAAGCTTGAACCGTGAGGCAGGAGAGAGGCAGCTGAAGACGTATCTCGGGGAAGCAATAGATTACCAAGAGGTTCGAAACAAACGTATTGAAATGATGAATGCCTTTATCGAAACACATGGTGTGGAAATCAAGTTAGGTATTCATGAATTACTTGCATTCTTAAGGGAAAAGAGCATTCGAACAGCCATTGCTACATCTTCGCCCTTAGACAGAACCAAGAAGTATCTCGCACAGGTGGGATTGGTAAATGAGTTTGATGAGCTTGTCAGTGGGCATATGGTAGAAAAGGGAAAACCAGAGCCAGATATCTATCTATATGCAGCCTCCAAGCTAGAGCTTACACCAGAGGAATGTCTAGTCTTGGAGGATTCTCCTACCGGAATAAAAGCAGCTTTTTCGGCGGGGTGTATACCCGTTATGATACCCGACCAGGATGAACCCGACGAGGAATTGCGGATGCTACTTTATGCTGTAGCGGAAAATCTAATCGCCGTGATGGAATTGATATAGCTCACTAGGGAGGCTATATAAAGGAATAGGTTATGAATAATACAAGCATGCGCACCTACGTCAAGTAGGTGCGCATGCTTTTTAGTGCATTCTTTTCAAGCCTCGATACCTGTGCCTGAGAAATATGAATTTCTTCTGCTACTTCAATCTGAGTTTTTCCTTCAAAAAATCTCAGACGTATAATCTGTTCATCCCTGTCATTCAACTGCTCCATTGCAGAGGAGAGGGATAAATCTTCAATCCAGTTTTCTTCTTTGTTTTTCTTGTCTGAAATCTGGTCCATAACGTAGAGTGTATCACCGCTGTCAGTATATACAGGGTCAAAAAGGCTTAAGGGAGTCTGAATCGCATCTAAGGCGTAGACTATGTCTTCTTTTGGAATTTCACATTCTTTGGAGATTTCATCGAGAGTAGGTTCGTGGAAGGAAGTACGAGAAAGAAGTTCTTTGGTATGAATTGCTTTATAAGCAATGTCTCGCAGGGAGCGGGGGATGCGGTAAGAACTGTTGTCTCTTAGGTAACGACGGATTTCACCGATAATCATAGGAACCGCATAGGTGGAAAACTTAACTCCGATGGTTGGGTCGAAATTATCGACGGATTTCATCAGTCCGATGCATCCGATTTGAAATAAGTCATCGAGATTTTCATTGTGATTGGAAAACCGGCGAATGACGGAGAGTACCAGACGTAGGTTCCCTTGGATATAAGTTTCCCTTGCTTCCATGTCCCCAGCTTTGATTCTTTTAAATAATTCTTCTTTTTCTTCTTCTTTTAGTATGGGAAGTTTTGAGGTGTTGACCCCGCAGATGTCTACTTTGTATGTGCCCATGGAAG
>JAZULP010000006.1:0-30840 GCA_045603165.1 Agathobacter sp.
CGTTCGCGCAATAAAGAAAAAACAATTACTTGATTTATAATTCATTAATTGATACAAAATGGAGCAATATTGAATTTTGAAATAATTATGAAAAAAATTGTTTAAATTGAATGATGAGCCTTGAAATTTAAAAATAAAGTAGTATACTTTAACCATAATATGTTTTCTCTTAGCTCATATCCTTGGCAAAAATATACAGGATAAATAGTAACTAAGAAGAGAGAGGAGTAAATATGGGAAAAACAAACAAAAAGAAAAGTGGAATCTTTGATTTGAATTTCAAAGGAATGAAAATTGAAGAACGATTGAGAAAAGCATTTAACATGATTATTGTTGTTGCTTCGGTAGGTTCGGTAGTAGGTATCATTGCGATGATAGTTGTTACGGCTAATTTTAAGAATGCGATGAATAACTATGCACTACCACAGGGTGACGTTGCTTTATTTATGAATGAATATGCAGAATGTCGTTCAAACATGCGTGGTATTATAGGCTATGAATATCAAGAACAAATTGATCTTATGGTGGAAAAGCATGATGAGCGTAAGGAAAATACATATACACGACTTTCCGATATTAAATCTACGATAGTGACTGACGAAGGTGAAGCAGTTTATGCAAAAATCGAAGCTGCATTAGCTGCTTATTTCGAAAAAGAAGCAGAAGTAATCGCAATCGGTGCCACTACTGATCAGGAACAGTGTGCCATTGCACAGGAAATGGCGATTAATGAGATTACTCCATTGTATACTGCATTGGATGAAGCCACGCTTGAATTAATGAACATCAACATCGAAAAAGAAATAGAGATGGAGCACGTTTGTGAAGCACTTGAAATTGGTTGTATGATTCTTATGATTGTGTTGATCATCTGTGCAAGTGTTATTGCAAAACGTATTGCTTATAACATTTCAAAAGGTATTGCAAACCCATTAGCAGAATTGGAAGAAAGATTTCATTCCTTTGCAGAAGGTGATATCAAGACACCATTCCCGACATCAAATGCAGAGGATGAAATTGCGGGTCTAATGAATGCTTCACATGACATGGCAGAAAGATTACAGATGATTATCTTTGACATCGAAACACTTTGTAAGGAAATGGGAAATGGTAACTTTACAGTTGATTCTGGTTGTGAAGTTGCATACTGCGGTGATTTAGAAGGATTACTTATCGCGATTAAGAATATGAATACAAACATCAGCAGTACATTGAGAGACGTAGAAGAGGTCGCAGAACAGGTTAACGTAGGTGCTGTGAACCTCGCGGAGGCTGCTCAGGATCTTGCAGAAGGTGCTACAGACCAAGCTGCATCTGTACAGGAAATGCTTGCAACTATGAATACACTTTCTGATGGTTTGAGAGGTACCGTTTCAAGTACAGATGATGCATATCATCAGGCTATGAAGTGTGCGGAGGATGCACAGCTTAGTGGTGTAGAAATGAAGAACATGGTTGATTCTATGAACCGCATTAGTGAAACCTCCAAGAAAATTGAGATTATTATTTCAGAAATTGAAGATATTGCAAGTCAAACCAACCTGTTATCCCTCAATGCATCTATCGAAGCTGCAAGAGCTGGAGATGCAGGACGTGGTTTTGCAGTAGTAGCTGACCAGATTCGTAATCTGGCAGACCAGAGTGCAAAGGCTGCAGTAGATACAAGGTCGCTTGTAGAAAATACATTGTTTGAAATCGAAGAAGGTAGCAAGGTAGCTCATCGCACATCCGAAGTATTGGACAACGTAGTTGGTGCAATTCAACAGATAGCAGATTCTTCAAAAGCTATTTCTGAAAACTCAGAAGACCAAGCTTTAGCTATGGAACAGGCAGATGCCGGTATTAATCGTATCTCAGAGGTTGTTCAGTCTAACTCTGCTGCTGCACAGGAATCTTCAGCAACTAGTCAGGAATTATCAGCACAGGCTATGTCTATGCATGATTTAGTTTCTAGATTCCAGTTGAAATAGTATATCAAGTATTACATAAGAGATCGGATTTCCAATATTAATAGGAAATCCGATTTTTTTTGTTGCCAGAAACAAGAAAAAGATGGATAATAATGATGTTTCTTATACACGCATTAAGAGGGTGAGGGATACATATGAAGCGATATATAAAATTTATTCTAATAGTCGTTCTGATTTTATTACTTTCAGCTTGTGGTATCAAAAATGATGAGAAAAACAAGGAAAAAACCACAATTCAGACAGAATCAGAATATTTAGAGAATGCAGCAACAACCTCTGAACTAACAGAAAATACAGAATCACAAAACGCGGAACAGATAGAAGCAGAAGCAGAAACTGCAACGGAAACTGTTGCGCAAACAACTGTAAATGTACCAAGTCGCCCTTCTGTTCAAAATAAACAGGTAGATGAAATTACAGCAGAGGATATTCCTTTGCCAAGTGATTTTGATCCAAATGGCACGGTAATCGTTATTGATGCAGGACATCAGGGGCGTGGCAATTCACACAAGGAACCAGATGGACCGGGTTCTTCTACCAGGAAAGCAAAGGTTTCCAGCGGAACTACCGGTTGTGTAACAGGTGTACCAGAATATCAGTTGACGCTTGAAGTTTCTTTGAAATTGCGGGATGAATTAAAAGCACGTGGCTATCAGGTCGTTATGATTCGCGAAACAAATAGCATAAATATTAGCAACAGTGAACGCGCAAAAGTGGCGAACAACTTAAATGCGGATGCGTTTATTCGTATTCATGCAGATGCGGTGGACAACTCTTCCGTAAAAGGTGCCACAGCACTTTGTCAAACCTCATCGAATCCATATAATGCACAGTATTATTCTGCAAGTCGAAAGCTGTCTGATTGTATACTAACGGAGTTTGTAGAAAGTACAGGAGCAAAGAAACGTAGTATACAGGAAACCGATACGATGAGTGGTATCAACTGGTGCCAGGTCCCTGTAACCATTTTGGAAATGGGATTTATGTCAAATCCGGAAGAAGATAGATTATTGAATTCCGAAGAGTATCAAGCAAAAATCGTACAGGGTATTGCAAATGGTATTGATGCATATTTTGGTAGATAAAAGGTTATTACCCTTATAACTACAAGTTATAGTTAATTTAACGCTTGACAAATACTAATTATAGTAATAATATCAATGATATGAACACTTTGCGAGGTAATGCTTATGAGAAAACAGGTTTTATCTCTTTTGGTAGATAATACGCCTGGTGTAACAAGTCGTATATCTGGATTGTTCAGTCGCCGAGGATACAACATTGATAGTTTTTCTTCTGGCGTGACTGCAGACCCTAGATACACACGTATTACCATTGTTGCAACAGGGGATGAGCAAATTCTAGAGCAGATAGAAAAGCAGCTTGCCAAATTGGAGGATGTTTTGGATATCAAGAAGCTGGAGGATGGCGCATCTGTTACCAGAGAGTTGATTTTGGTAAAAATCCGTGCTTTTGATACTCAACGTCAGGCAATTGTCAATGTAACGGATATTTTCCATGGAAAAGTCGTAGATGTTACCACAGACTCTATGATTATTGAACTAACAGGAACCCAAAGCAAATTAGATGCTTTTATGGATTTACTTGTAGGTTATGAAATTTTGGAGCTTGCAAGAACAGGTCTGACAGGACTTACCAGAGGTTCTGCAGATGTCGTTTATCTGGACTAACAAAGGATTTATTTTAGGAGGATATGAAATATGTCAGAAGCAAAAATCTATTATCAGGAAGATTGTAACATTTCATTATTAGAGGGAAAAACAATCGCAGTTATTGGTTATGGTAGCCAGGGTCATGCACATGCATTAAACGCGAAAGAATCTGGATGCAACGTAATCATCGGTCTTTATGAAGGTAGCAAATCTTGGGACAAAGCAGTAAAACAGGGCTTTGAAGTATTCACAGCTGCTGAAGCTGCTAAAAAAGCAGACATCATCATGATTCTTATCAATGATGAATTACAGGCTGATATGTACAAGAAAGATATCGAACCAAACCTTGAAGCGGGCAACATGCTTATGTTTGCTCATGGTTTCAACATTCACTTTGGTGCTATCAAACCACCAGCAGATGTTGACGTTACTATGATTGCTCCAAAAGGACCAGGACATACTGTACGTTCTGAATATCAGGCAGGAAAAGGTGTTCCATGTCTTGTAGCTGTTGAACAGGATGCGACAGGAAAAGCATTAGATATGGCTTTAGCTTATGCTGCAGCTATCGGTGGCGCAAGAGCTGGTGTTTTGGAAACAACATTCCGTACAGAAACAGAAACAGACCTTTTTGGTGAACAGGCAGTACTTTGTGGTGGTGTGTGTGCACTTATGCAGGCTGGTTTTGAAACATTAGTAGAAGCTGGATATGATCCAAGAAATGCTTACTTCGAATGTGTACATGAAATGAAACTTATCGTTGACTTAATTTATCAGTCAGGTTTCGCTGGTATGAGATATTCTATCTCAAACACTGCTGAATACGGTGATTACATCACAGGGCCAAAGATTATCACAGACGATACCAAGAAAGCTATGAAGAAAATCCTTTCTGATATCCAGGATGGTACATTTGCAAAAGACTTCTTATTAGATATGTCTCCAGCAGGCCGTCAGGTTCACTTCAAAGCTATGAGAAAAATTGCTGCTGAACATCCAGTAGAAAAAGTTGGTGAAGAAGTTCGTAGTCTTTACAGCTGGAACAACGAAGAAGATAAATTCATTAACAACTAATATATGTATAATTTACTCCGCAGATAGATTTCTGCGGAGTTTTTTGTCATTATATGCAAATTGTCTAAATTATATATAAAATTAGACAATTATGTATAAAATACTTGAAAAATTATAATAATTCACTTATCATACACTATGTATGTAAAAATAATAAGAGAATGTACAAATGAAAGGATTATTGGGTGGGGAACATGTTGAAAAATCTGTCAAAGATGAACATCAAGAAGAAACTAAATGTAGGCTATAATATCGTAATTGCTTTTATGGTGATTACAAATGTTTTGAGTATTCTTGCAATTGGAATACTTTTTTACAACGTAAATGATTTTGTTAATCGAGTAAATCTGGCAGATACAGCGGTAAAAATGTGTCGTATTGATATCAATATCGCAGCTAGAACTGTGCGTGAAATGGTATTGAATGATGACACATCGACATATGATGCTTATGTGGAAAATATTGATGAAAAGACTGCTGCATTAGCAGAACAGTTAGTCATATTAGAAGAAACAGGAGTTGTTGATCAAGCTTTATATGAAGAATATGTAGCAGAAATTAAGGCATGGGAAGAAATAGGATATAAAATCGTAGATTATATCAAAGCTGGTGACCATGAAGTGGCTAATGAAATGATTCTTACGCAGTGTGCGCCTGCTTTGGATAAGGTTGTTGCGCATTCCATGAAACTGGATGAATTAACCACTGTATTAATGGATCAAAAGGTAACACAGTGTGCAGTAGTGTTCTATGCTTGCCTTGTGATAATTATTGCAGGTGTTATTGCTGCTGTTGTTTTAGCAAAGAAAATTGGTGCTACGATTGTTGCTAATATTATAGAACCTGTTGCACAGATTGAAAAAGCTGCAGGAAGTCTGCGTGTAGGTGACTTGTCCGTTGCTAACCAGATTACTTGGGACTCCGAAGATGAATTAGGTCAGTTGGCTGTTACTATGCGCGAGTCTATTGATATTTTAGATGGTTATGTTGATAATATCGTACAAAACTTTGAAAAAGTTGCGAGCGGTGATTTAACAAGAGATTTCGATGAAATCCCAGATTATCTTGGAGATTTTAGAGGCATTAAGGATTCTTTTGTAGTTATTTTGAAAGAATATAATGCTACACTGGCAAATATTAGAAGTTCGGCAACACAGGTAGACAAAGGATCAGATGAAATCGCAGGTGCTGCAAATGAACTTGCAAACGGAAGTAGCGAACAGGTAAGTGCGGTAGAAGAGTTAACAGCTACCATTGAGACAGTAAGTAATATGGCAGAAGATGCGGCACTACAGGCTGAAGCAGCTTATGCAAAAATGATGGAAGCTGTAAAAGAAGCGCAGGCTGAAAGAGCACAGATGCAGAAATTACAGCAGGAAATGCAGAATATCAAAGAAATTTCCAATGAAATTGAAAGCATTGTTACAACGATTGATGAGATTGCATCGCAGACAAGCTTATTAGCCTTAAATGCATCTATTGAAGCAGCAAGAGCCGGAGAAGCAGGTAGAGGCTTTGCTGTTGTAGCAGATCAGATTGGAAAATTAGCAACAGATAGTGCACAGGCTGTTGTAAATACGAAGGCTTTAATTGGCAAGACAATTGAAGAAATTGAAAATGGAAACAGAATTACAGAGGCTACTGCAGTTGGATTTGAACAAATTATTAAAGATATGGAATCCTTTGCTGAAGCTGCAAAGGCAAATAGTGAAGTTTCAAAATCTCAGTCTTTAGCATTGAACGAAGTGGGAGATGGCATTAACCAGATTTCACTTGTAGTACAGCAGAATGCTGCTTCTTCACAAGAATGTTCTGCAATTAGTGAAGAGCTGGCAGCAAGAGCGACTGAATTACAAAACATGGTATATAATTTCAAATTATACGAAAAATAAGTTTTATAAGCTATAAAGCAAGCTAGTAGAAAACAGTTAGGGCTGTCTCAAAACAGATGAATATCATCGGTTTTGAGATGGCCCTAACGTTTATGTGGGGATAATATTGTATTTGACAAAAGACATGGAAACAAGTAAAATTAACCTATTAATTACATATGAAAATTGGCAAGGATTCGTAGAATCCTTGAACTCAAAATATAGGAGGCTATTATGGCACAAATGTACAACCACAAAGTTGTGGAACCAAAGTGGCAGAAGGTTTGGGACGATGAAAAAGCTTTCGCTGCGACAGATGATTATTCAAAACCAAAATTTTATGCGTTGGTTGAGTTCCCATATCCATCAGGACAGGGACTTCACGTAGGTCATCCAAGACCTTACACAGCTCTTGATATTGTTGCTCGTAAGCGTAGAATGCAGGGCTACAACGTACTTTATCCAATGGGGTGGGATGCGTTTGGTCTTCCTACAGAAAACTTTGCAATTAAAAACAATATTCATCCAAAGATTGTAACCAAGAACAACGTTGCTCGTTTCAAAGACCAGCTTCATTCTTTAGGTTACTCCTTTGATTGGGATAGAGAAGTAAATACAACTGATCCAAACTATTACAAATGGACACAGTGGATTTTCCTCAAACTTTTCAACGAAGGCTTAGCATACAAGAAAGAAATGCCAATCAACTGGTGTCCATCTTGTAAAGTTGGTCTTGCAAATGAAGAAGTAGTAGGGGGATGCTGTGAACGTTGTGGAGAAGAAGTAGTTCGTAAGGTAAAATCCGAATGGATGCTGAAAATTACTGAGTACGCCGACAAGCTTATTGATGGTCTTGATGGTGTAGACTATGTAGAACGTGTTAAAGTATCTCAGAAAAACTGGATTGGACGTTCAAATGGTGCAGAAGTAGACTTCTCCCTTGCCGGAAAAGAAGAAAAGCTTCGTATCTATACGACTCGTTGTGATACACTGTTTGGTGTAACTTACATGGTAGTAGCTCCAGAACACCCATATCTTGATAAATATCAGGATGAAATCAAAAACTGGGATGAAATCATAGCTTATCGTGAAAACGCTGCTAAGAAATCAGATTTCGAACGTGCAGAGCTTGCAAAAGATAAATCAGGTGTAATGATCGATGGTTTGAAAGCAATCAATCCTGTAAATGGTAAAGAAGTACCTATCTGGGTATCAGACTATGTACTTATGAGCTATGGTACAGGTGCTATCATGGCTGTACCAGCACACGATGACCGTGACTGGGAATTTGCAAAGAAATTTAACATGCCTATTATTCAGGTAGTTGCAAAAGACGGAGAAGAAGTAGATGTAAATGAAGCTGCATTTACGGATGTTGCGACTGGTGTACTTGTAAACTCTGACTTTATCAATGGCCTTGAAGTAGAAGATGCTAAGAAGAAAATGATTGAATTCTTAGAAGAAAAAGGTATCGGTACAGCTAAAACAAACTACAAATTACGTGACTGGGTATTCTCACGCCAGCGTTACTGGGGTGAACCTATTCCAATCGTAGAATGTGAAAAATGTGGTTACGTAGCCATCGACGAAAAAGAACTTCCACTTCTTTTACCAGAAGTAGACAGCTATATGCCAACCGACAATGGCGAATCACCACTTGCAGCTATGACAGATTGGGTAAATACTACATGTCCATGCTGTGGCGGTCCAGCTAAGAGAGAAACCGATACGATGCCTCAGTGGGCTGGTTCTTCATGGTACTTCCTTAGATACTGCGATCCAACCAACACAGAAGCACTTGCTAGCAAAGAAGCACTTAACTACTGGATGCCAGTTGACTGGTACAATGGTGGTATGGAACATACAACACTACACTTACTTTACTCACGTTTTTGGCATAAATTCTTATTTGACCAGGATGTAGTAACCTGTGAAGAACCATATGCGAAGAGAACCTCTCATGGTATGATTCTCGGTGAAAACGGAGAAAAGATGTCTAAGTCTCGTGGTAACGTAGTAAACCCAGATGACATCGTAAGAGAATATGGTGCAGATACGCTTAGAACCTATGAAATGTTCATCGGTGCATTCGAGCTTGCAGCTTCCTGGTCTGAAGATGGTGTAAAAGGCTGCCGTCGATTCCTTGATCGTGTATGGAAGCTTCAGGATATCATGACAGAAGAGGAAGGATACTCAACTGACCTCGAAACAAAGATGCATCAGACTATCAAGAAAGTATCCACTGACTTTGAAAGCTTGAAATATAATACTGGTATTGCTGCAATGATGGCTCTTATCAATGATTTCTACAAGAAGAATTCTATCACTAAGGGCGAGCTTAAGACACTCATCACATTGTTAAACCCAGTAGCTCCACACTTAACAGAAGAAATGTGGGAAGCTATCGGTTGTGAAGGCAGAATCTATCAGCAGACGTGGCCAGAATACGATGAAGCTAAAACTGTAGAATCTACAGTGGAAATCGCTGTTCAGATTAATGGTAAAATCAAAGCAACTCTTGCAATCAACAAGGATGCTGATAAAGATACTGTAATCACTCAGGCGAAAGAAGCTATCTCTGACAAGCTTACTGGAAATATTGTAAAAGAAATTTATGTTCCAGGCAGAATTGTAAATATTGTAATGAAGTAAAATTACCCCGGTGCAAGCCGGGGTATAAATATAAGGAGAAAAGAATACTATGAGAAACGTAATTAACATTAACACGGGATGGTCTTTTTTGAAAGATGCAAAAGAAATACCAGCTATAATTCCTAATGATTGGGAAGTGGTAAATGTACCACATTCATGGAATGCAGAAGATGGTATGGACGGGGGTGCTGATTATTTCCGTGGTACATGTAACTACGCAAAGGTAATCAAAAAAGCAGATTTACCAGAAGCTGATTGCTATTTCTTAGAAATCAATGGCGCGAACTCATCTGCAGATGTATTCGTAAATGGTGAAAAGAAAGCACATCATGATGGCGGTTACTCTACATGGCGAGTTGACTTAACCGATGATTTAGCAGAAGAGGCAGTCGTAGTTATCGCTGTAGATAATGCTCCAAGTGACAGCGTATATCCACAGGTAGCTGACTTTACTTTCTATGGTGGTATTTATAGAGATGTCAATCTCGTATGTGTAAAGAAGTCACATTTCTGTTTGGAGCATTTTGGAGGAAAAGGTCTTGCAATTACACCAAGAATACAGGATGCAGACGCAATCGTTCGTTTACAGGCATATGTAGTAGACAAAAAGGAAAACCAGTCTGTACATTTTATTATTAAGGATGCAGAAGGAAACATTGTAACTGAAACTACTAAGGCCGAAAACGCAAATGATACTAAGGGATTGGCAGAAAATGTAGCATTAGTCGATTTAGAACAGTGTATCAAGAACGTGCATCTTTGGCATGGACGCAAAGACCCATATCTTTACACAGCAGTAGCAGAATTAGTAGAAGATGGTGTAGTAATTGACTGTGTAGAAGCTAGATTTGGCTGTCGTTCGTTTGAAATTGACCCAGAAAATGGATTTATCTTAAACGGTGAGGAATATCCGCTTCGTGGTGTTTCTCGTCACCAGGATAGAATCGGTTTTGGTAACGCATTATTAAAAGAGCATCATGACGAAGATATGGATTTAATCTGCGAAGTAGGTGCTACAACAATTCGTTTGGCTCACTATCAACATGACCAGTATTTCTATGACCTCTGCGATGAAAGAGGTATGGTAATCTGGGCTGAAATTCCATATATTTCAAATCATATGCCGGGTGGACGTGCAAACACCGTTTCACAGATGAAAGAACTTATTGTACAGAACTACAACCATCCATCTATCGTGGTTTGGGGACTTTCCAACGAAATTACTATCGGTGGACATGATGATCCAGACCTTATTGAAAATCACCACATCTTAAATGATTTAGTACATGAAATGGATCAGACACGTCTTACAACTATGGCAATTGTATCTATGTGTCCAATGGATGCAAAATATGTACAGATTCCAGATACAGTTTCATGGAATCATTACTTTGGATGGTATGGTGGTACAACAGAAATGAACGGACCTTGGTTCGATAAGTTCCACGCTATGTATCCAAATCTTCCAGTAGGCTGTTCTGAATATGGATGTGAAGCTCTTAACTGGCATACATCGGCTCCAAAACAGGGTGACTATACAGAAGAATATCAGACATACTACCATGAAGAACTCATCAAGCAGCTCTTCACTAGAAAATATCTTTGGGCTACACATGTATGGAATATGTTTGACTTCGGTGCTGACGCACGTGGCGAAGGTGGCGAAAACGGACAAAACCACAAGGGTCTAGTAACAATTGATCGTAAATATAAAAAAGATGCTTTCTATGCTTATAAAGCTTGGTTATCCGATGAACCATTTGTGCACCTTTGTGGCAAACGTTATGTAAACAGAGTAGAAGACGTAACTAAGGTTACTGTTTACTCTAACCAGCCAGAAGTAGAACTTTTTGCAAATGGTGTATCTCTTGGCAAGAAAGCAGCAGAAGACCATTTCTTCTATTTTGACGTACCAAACGCTGGCAAAACCAAGTTAGAAGCAGTTGCTGGTGATTACAGAGACGAAAGTATAATCAACAAAGTAGATACCTTTGATGAAAGCTATCGTCTGGTAGAAAAGAATGCAGTTCTTAACTGGTTTGATATTACAGAAAGAGAAGGCTACTGTTCATTAAATACCACTATTAATGACATCATGGGAACATTTCGCGGTAAAATGTTCATTGCAAGCATGACCAAAGACCTGATGAAACAGATGAAAGGAAAAAAAGCATCTGGCGAAAACAAGGGTGGCGGTTTTACTCTTAACGAAGGTATGATGCAGATGATTGGAAGCTTTACCATCCTTCGTATTTCTAGTATGGGCGGCATGGTAGGTATCGAATTTACCAAAGAACAGCTTCTCGATATGAATGCGAAGCTGAACAAGATTCCATTGCCAAAGAAGAAAAAATAAGGTATAATTTGCTAACAATGGCATTAATTAAATGTTATACGTGAATTTCTTAAACACAAGTAGGAGGGAGAAAGAATGAACAGAGCAAAAAGAAGCTTAGGAGCAATTGTTTTATCAATTATGATGATAATTACAATGATTCCTACAGCAAATGCTGGAGCTATGACTACCACAGAGCAGAAAATTATGATTGAGCCTGTTGAGGGGTATGAGCGTTCAGTCACAAATGCAGGAGGAGAGCATTTAGGAACAAGTGGTACCACATGGGTAAAAAATGATGGTACAGAAGCATTTTTCTATCATGAAGGTCAGACCTATCATGTAACAAATCCAGAGATTCCTTTGGCAAAAGATTTTGGTAAAATATCTGCTTATGCAATGTTAGATGATATGATTGATGGAAAGAATGTTCTTGCTATGTATGATGAAGCAGAAAATAATGTTCTTTTAGATGGAGATGGAAAATTAATTAAAAATGCTTCCGAATACAGAAAGTATCAGCATTTAGTGGATGATATGAGTGGTACAGAATATGATGATTATGTATCATATGAAGTGACTACAGAGAATTCAGCTGATATTTATGTGTGTGATGAAAATGGCAAGCAGGTATTGAAATTATCTATTGATAATAGTAAATACTGGGGAGATGTTTATGTAAGACATTTTGCAGGTGTGTTCTTATTCGTAGATTATAACTCTTATTTATTGGCAGCTTGTGATATTAATGGAACATCATATTCTGCAAAAGGTTCGTTTTATGGAGATGATATCCGTGTAAATGGTGGCAATGGTGTATTGTATGTTGATAATTATTATACTGCAGAATGGGTAGATGGCGAATTAAAACAGATTACAAAGGAAGAGTACGAAGCTGCAAATCCTATTAAAACCTACAAAGACCCTGGTGTAGAAGTAGAAGCAGTTGATGGATTAACTAAGCTTGTAAAATACGAAGTAAATGGTACATGTGTTTATGTTGGTGAGGAAGAGGCTATTGTAAATGGTTATGAACAGACATGTAGTTATCTTTTGGACAAAGATTTAGAATTGCTTGAACAATTAGATTATGGTATTTTCATTCATGAAAATTATATCCTGGTAAACAATCCTTGGAGTACAGATTATTCGGCAGTTTATAAAGTGACAAACCTTCCAGCAGGCAAGGTTACATTAGATACAATCGAATTAGAAATTGGCGAAGTGCTTGCTTTATCAAATGAAAATTTGGACAAGCTTATTTCAAATGATGTAGTCGCAGAAAATAATGGATTGCAGAAATTATATTTTGGAAAAAATGTAACTATTGATAGTCAGTATGTATCACAGACTTTATTCTATGAAATGCTGGATGCGAATACATACGAAAAAGTAAAATCTGGATATTGGACATTAGAAGAGTCTGCTGCATTTGCAAAAGAATACATGGATCCAGAAACCTATGAATGTACCTATAATGGACAAAAAGTTATAGTGGTAGAAGAAGGCGAAGGTGTAGCTGATTATAACATCAGAGCAGACAAAGCTGGCACAACTAATTTAACTATTCCAGAATACAAGATTGGTGATTCTACTGTTGAATTAATTATTCCAATTAAGATTACAGAAAAGCAGCAAGAAGCTCCAAATACTCCTCCAGCAGAGGAAAAACCGGTTGTTAAATTAGATGAAACGAAAATCGAAGAAACAAAAAATGAAATTAAAGAAGCAATCAAGAAAACAGAAGAATCAAATGCAACAAAACCAGTACAGGTTGTAGTTGATATGAAAAAGCAAGATGGAACTGTTGCAACAGAGGTTCCAAAGGATATTCTAGAAGTTGCAAAGGGCAAGAATGTAGATGTCGTTTTAGATATGGGTGCTTACAAATGGACGATTAATGGTAATAATATTAATGGTACAGAATTAAAGGATATCAACCTTGAAGTAACCTTAAATACCAAGAATATTCCTGAGTCTACTGTTGAAGCGCTTGCAGAAGGAAAAGAAACACGTCAGCTTTCATTGACTCATAATGGTGATTTTGGTTTCAAAGCAGAGCTTACTGTGAATTTAGATAAGAAAAATGAAGGTAAGTATGGTAACCTTTATTACTACAATAAAGATAATAAATTAGAATTTATGAATGCAGGTAAGATTGATAAAGACGGTAATGTTGGTTTAGACTTCAATCATGCTTCTGAATACGTAGTTATTATCAGTGATGCACCAATGGGCAATAATAAGGATACTGGTGACAATGCAAATATCGCATTCTACACAAGCTTATTACTTGCTGGTGCTGGACTTTTGTTTATTTCTTTAAGAAAACGTCAGACAGTTTAATAACAAAAGATAATGAACACTCCCAGTCATATGACTGGGAGTTTTGCTTTATCGTTTCAACTGATATGGAGGAAGAGAAGGATCTGTTCCCTTTAACTTCTGCATGCCACGCTGAACAGCATCCTTGGAATTTTTCCAATCAGCATCCTTATTTTTGTAGTCGTATTTTTCTATGAACCAAGCGATATCCTCATAAATGCGTTCCATATTGGAAGACATAAGAGGAAGAAACTTCTGGTAAAACTCTTCCTGATCTGCAGGTTTTAGATACATATCTATACCTTTAAGCATTACAGCAAAGTGAGAAAGGCAGACACCTTTTGTCTCCATGAATTTCTGACGAAAAGCAGAATCCTTTTTATACATATCAAAAAAGGTTTTTAGATAAGCATCAAAGGTGTTTTTTACACTATCACATATAAAACAAGAAGCTTCTTTTTCTTGTATCCAGTCTACGATAGAATTGGAAAAAGTCGAAGAGGGCTTTGCAAATAACCCTTTCTTTGTAGACTTTTCTGGGTGGAAATCCTTGAATTCCTTGTTCATTTCATCAATGATTCGGCGATAATGTGTTTTTAAAATCCAAGCATTTCCCAATGCATTTCCATAGTCAAACATTTTTTTATAGTGGGCACGACAAAAGCCTGCCTTGTCTGTCATTTCTCGGATATCGGCTTCCATATAAGAGGCACCATGGCCCAGTACATAATTCATGGAATGTTCTTCGGTGCGTCGCTCAATATAACAAAAAGGACATTCGCCTGCATTTGCCATTGCATCAGATATGGGAATTGTATGTATTTGTTCTTTCATATTGCATTACTCCTCTAGTTGAAAGGTTTTATAAAACTTAATAAAGCTTTCTAGTGATTTCGAAGGTTTGATACTATCCTTATATGCAAAACCAACCTCACGTGTTGGAATAGGAAGCTCCAAAGGGATTTCTACTAGTTTGCCCTTTGTCAGTTCTCTTGCTACAAAGCTTTTGATAACACAGGCAATACCAACACCGATTTTGGCAAAGTCTATAAGCAAGCTCATATCAGAGATATCGATGCACTCCGAAATGGTAATATGATTTGCCTGGAAATAGTCATCAATATAACGACGTGTCATATTGTTTTTGTCTAAGAGCATAAGGGTTGCGTTTTCCAATACATCATCCTTCCCAATGCCACGCTCAGATAGGTTTTCCAAATACATAGGGCTGGCGACAAAGGTATCCTCAATGTTTGCGAGAAAATCAAAGTGCAGACCTTTGAAGTTTTCTGGTTTACCAATCAATCCAATATCAATTTTGTTTTCGTCTAATAAACGAAGGGTTTCGTTTGTAGACTGACAGCTGATGGAAATACTGATATGCGGATTCTGACGGATGAATTCATTTAAGTATGGAAGTAGCATATATTTGCATAAGGTAGAGCTTACACCAATCTGCAAATGTCCAACACCAAGCTCAATCGAGCGTTTTAATTTATCCTCCCCTGTGTTTAAGGTCTCAAATGCCTCTTTTACATGTCCATAAAGAAGGTTTCCTTCGTCAGTCAGCACTACACCACGAGAGCTTCTGGAGAAAAGCTTACAGTTTAAGCTTTCTTCTAATTTTTGAATAGATTTACTGATTGCAGGCTGGCTTATGTAAAGCTCTTTAGCTGCTTTTGAGATGTTTCCTGCATTAGCCACAGTATAAAAAATCCAGTAAGATGATAGATTTTGGGTCATAAACGTCCTCCTTTATTTTGTTTTGCGTCATTATAACCTGTACATTATTTAAAAAGATTATATCATAAGGTTTAGTTATGGTAAATATGTATATTATGTATTTTCTTTATAAAATTATCTATGCTAAAATCATTCTAGTGATTCAGACAAGATGTCTGAAAATGATAAGAAACTAGGAGGTTATTTCCATGGGAATGACAATGACTCAAAAAATTCTGGCTGCACATGCAGGATTAGAAAGTGTGGTAGCAGGACAGTTGATAGAAGCTGATTTGGATTTGGTATTAGGGAACGATATTACATCACCCGTAGCTATCCATGAAATTGAAAAAATGAAGGTAGAAGGGGTATTTCACAAGGATAAAATCGCTTTGGTTATGGATCATTTTACACCAAATAAAGACATTAAATCTGCACAGCATTGCAAATGTGTGCGAGAATTTGCCTGCAAAAATGATATTACCAATTACTTTGATGTAGGTGAGATGGGAATCGAGCATGCACTGTTACCGGAAAAAGGCTTAACAGTTGCTGGTGATGTAATTATCGGTGCTGACTCACATACCTGTACATATGGTGCTTTGGGAGCGTTTTCTACAGGTGTAGGAAGTACAGATATGGCAGCAGGTATGGCTACAGGCAAAGCATGGTTCAAGGTTCCATCTGCAATAAAGTTTGTGCTGACAGGAAAACCTGCAAAGTGGGTAAGTGGTAAAGATGTGATTCTTCATATTATCGGAATGATTGGAGTAGATGGTGCACTATACAAATCAATGGAATTTGTAGGAGATGGTATCCAGTATCTTTCTATGGATGACAGACTTACAATTGCAAATATGGCAATTGAAGCGGGTGGTAAGAACGGCATATTCCCAGTAGATGATGTGGCAAGAACTTATATGAAGGACCATTCTACTCGTGAATGGAAGGAATATGAAGCAGACGAAGATGCAGTATATGATGAGGAATATGTGATTGATTTAAGTGCGTTAAAATCTACAGTTGCATTTCCACATTTACCAGAAAATACACATACCATTGACGAAATTGAGGATATCAAGATTGATCAGGTTGTGATTGGTTCTTGTACAAATGGTCGTATGGATGACCTTAGAGTAGCAGCGGAAATTATGAAGGGTAAAAAAGTAGCAAAAGGTGTTCGCGTTATTGTGATTCCAGGAACACAGAAAATCTACCTAGATGCAATTGAAGAAGGTTTGGTTCGTACCTTTATTGAAGCAGGCGCAGTCGTAAGCACACCTACATGCGGTCCTTGTCTTGGTGGACATATGGGAGTTTTGGCAGAAGGTGAAAGATGTGTATCTACTACAAATCGTAATTTCGTAGGACGTATGGGACACGTAGAATCAGAAGTTTATCTGGCAAGTCCTGCTGTAGCTGCAGCAAGTGCGATTACAGGTAAAATTTCTGGTCCAGATGAAGTTATGTAATTTGAAAGAATGAATGAGGAAAGGCAAGGTTATAGAAATGAAAGCAGCACAAGGTACTGTATTTAAATATGGAGATAACGTAGATACAGACGTTATTATTCCAGCTAGATATTTGAATTCTTCAGATCCAAAGGAATTGGCAACACATTGTATGGAGGATATAGACAAAGACTTTGTAAACAAGGTAAATAAGGGTGATATCATTGTAGCAAATAAGAACTTTGGCTGTGGTTCATCCAGAGAACATGCACCAATTGCTATCAAGGCCGCAGGTGTTAGCTGTGTCATAGCAGAAACATTTGCACGTATTTTTTATAGAAATGCCATTAATATTGGTTTACCTATTATTGAATGTCCAGAAGCAGCTTTGGCTATCCAAGCGGGGGATGAGGTAAAGGTTGACTTTGATAGTGGTGTTATTACGAATGTAACAACTGGAGAAAACTTTCAAGGGCAAGCATTCCCGGCATTTATGCAGAATTTAATTGCATGTGGAGGACTTGTAAATTATATCAATAATAAATAATCTAAGTATTTGGATGATATTTTTAAACGAGTATATATATCCGCATATTCACTAGCAGCAAGTTCTTCGATATAGTTGGTAGGAAAGTTTTTGGTGATGCCATAGGCTTTTGCCAAGTCTACAGCTTTGTTGTAGGCGATGGCCGCCTTGATTTCCGTAGAATAGGTTCCTATAGTGTAGTTGCCATTGATGTGAATTTTTACACGATAACGAGTTTTTGCCTTCCGTGTGTATTGGAAAACACCGTAATAGCGATTGACAAGTACTATATTGGAGTATCGCATATCGGTGGAGTCGCCATTGGCAAAGTAATAATCTCTGCCACAGACACTGTGATTGTGAATACCATATCGATCTAATATCGTCACCTGCATCCCATAGTCATTGACATAGAGATGCCCTTGACGGCGAAGGATACGATGACTGCTGTAGTAGAATAAATCATCGATATCAAATTTCAATTCTTCGGTTTCCGAAAGATAGTAGCTAAAGTAATTTTTGCGGAGATAGATAGGGGTTCCAATATATAAGCCGTTGTCACGGAAGTTGATAAGGACTACCGCTTTATCAAATGGTAGGTGAGATATTGTATGTGCAACATCTTCTAGGGTTAAGGAAGAATTAATAAGCATTGTAGCTTCTTGATAACTCAGATGAGCTTGTTCTTCTGTGTCAAAACTGCCGAGGCTGATATGTTTGTTTTTATATGTAATACTAGAGCGATAGTAGATGGTACCATCTTTCTTTTTCGCTTGATATACACCAGTTTTCATCGTATATGTATCCTTTCAATGGTAACCAATTGCAACAAATGAGAAGTGGTTACTTTGCATGAATGTGTTATAAAAAGCATAACACATCACAAAACAAAAAGAAAGAATAACCTATGGAAGGTTGACACTCAAAAGTGAAATATCTATAATATACTAAGTTTATGAAGATAAGGGAATAATGAGGTAATAGTATGAATTTAATGTATTCAAGCACAAGAAATAAAAATGAAAAGGCAACTGCATCTGAAGCTATATTAAAAGGACTTGCGACAGATGGTGGTTTGTTTGTTCCAGATACAATTCCAGCATTGGATGTAACGATGGATGAACTTGCCAAGATGACGTATCAGGAAACTGCATATGTGGTTATGAAACAGTTTTTGACAGACTTCACAGAAGAGGAGTTGAAAAACTGTATCAATAAAGCCTACGATGAGAAATTTGATACAGCTGAAATTGCTCCGCTGGTAGATGCTAATGGCGCATATTATTTGGAGCTTTTTCATGGTTCAACAATTGCATTTAAGGACATGGCATTATCTATTTTGCCTCATTTGCTTATTACCTCAGCTCGCAAAAATAAAGTAGAGAATGATATTGTTATTCTTACAGCAACCTCTGGTGATACAGGTAAAGCGGCGCTGGCAGGTTTTGCTGACGTAGAAGGAACCAAAATTGTAGTATTTTATCCAAAGAACGGGGTAAGCCCAATTCAGGAAAAACAGATGGTGACCCAAAAGGGTGCGAATACACATGTTGTGGGTATCCATGGAAACTTCGACCAGGCGCAAACCGGTGTAAAAGAAATGTTCTCCAATGCAGCACTAAAAGAAGAGTTAGCACAGGCAGGGTATCAGTTCTCATCTGCCAATTCCATTAATATTGGACGCTTGGTTCCGCAGATTGTTTACTATGTATACGCCTATGCAAAAATGTATGCCAATGGTGTTATTGCTAAGGATGAAACCATAAATGTGGTAGTTCCAACTGGTAACTTTGGAAACATCTTAGCAGCATACTATGCAAAAAATATGGGTGTCAACATTGGAAAACTCATTTGTGCATCTAATGAAAATAAAGTATTGTTTGATTTCTTTTCAACCGGTGCATATGATAAGAATAGAGAGTTTATTTTAACCAATTCTCCATCTATGGATATTTTGATTTCTTCTAACTTAGAGAGACTTATTTACCGCATTGCGGGAAATGATGCTGAGAAAAATGCAGAGCTTATGAAATCTCTCGTTACGAATGGTAAGTATGAGATTACAGAGGAAATGAAGGTAAAATTAGCTGATTTCTATGGCAATTACACGAGCGAAGAAGAGATGGCGACGGTTATCAAGACTCTATATGAAGATACCGGTTACGTTATTGATACTCACACAGCAGTAGCTGCTGGTGTATATGATAAATATAAGCTTGCAACAGGAGATAAGGAGACAAAGACCATTATCGCTTCTACGGCAAGTCCATTCAAATTTACCAGAAGTGTTATGAATGCTATTGATAGTAAGTATGATGCATGGGAGGACTTTGAACTTGTAGATGAATTAAGTAGGATTGGAAATGTGGCAGTACCAAATGCCATTGAAGAAATTAGAAATGCAAAGGTGTTACATCACACAGTATGTGAAGTAAATGAAATGGAAGCAACTGTAAAAGCTTTTCTTGGAATGTAATAAATATAGAATGGGCTGTTACAATATACCGTAATTTTTCATGTGGTGTATTGCAACAGCCCATTTTATTTCCTGTTCTGACATATACTGTCTTATAAACCCAATATTTTGAAAAATTTGTGTAAAATTTAGGAAATTTCAATTGACAAAAATTTGTCATAGTGTATGATATAATAGACGGAAAAGTTGATTTCATTTTAATGAATTAAAGATAATGAACAACAGAAAGAAAGAGGTAAATGCAAATGTCAAAGATTGATTTAGCAAAGTATGGTATTACTGGTAGCACAGAAATCGTATCCAATCCTTCTTATGAAGTATTGTTCGAGGAAGAAACAAAGGCTGGCTTAGAAGGTTATGAAGTAGGTCAGGAAACAGAGCTTGGTGCGGTTAACGTTATGACAGGTATTTATACGGGACGTTCTCCTAAAGATAAATACATTGTTATGGACGAAAATTCTAAGGATACTGTATGGTGGACATCTGATGAATATAAAAATGACAACCATCCAATGTCAGTGGAGGTTTGGAATACATTAAAAGACCTTGCTGTAAAAGAACTTTCCAATAAGAGATTGTTCGTAGTTGATGCATTCTGTGGTGCAAACGTTGATACAAGAATGGCTGTTCGTTTCATCGTAGAAGTTGCTTGGCAGGCTCATTTTGTTAAGAATATGTTCATCCAGCCAACAGAAGCAGAACTTGAAAACTTCGAACCAGATTTCGTTGTTTACAACGCTTCTAAAGCAAAGGTTGATAACTACAAAGAATTAGGACTTAACTCTGAAACAGCAGTAGCATTCAACATTACAAGCAAAGAACAGGTTATTTTAAATACATGGTACGGTGGAGAGATGAAGAAAGGTATGTTCTCTATGATGAACTACTACCTTCCATTAAAAGGAATCGCTTCAATGCACTGTTCTGCAAATACTGATATGAATGGAGAAAATACAGCCGTATTCTTTGGACTTTCAGGAACAGGTAAAACAACTTTATCTACAGATCCAAAGAGACTTCTTATCGGTGATGATGAACACGGATGGGATGACAATGGTGTATTCAACTTTGAAGGTGGATGCTATGCTAAAGTTATTGACCTTGATAAAGAATCTGAACCAGACATCTATAACGCAATCAAGAGAAATGCTCTCTTAGAAAACGTTACAGTAGATGCAAATGGAAAGATTGATTTCAAGGATGGTAGTGTTACAGAAAATACACGTGTATCTTACCCAATCAATCACATTGAAAATATTGTACGTCCAGTTTCAACTGCTCCAGCTGCTAAGAATGTAATTTTCCTTTCAGCAGATGCTTTTGGTGTGCTTCCTCCAGTTTCTGTTCTCACACCAGAACAGACAAAATATTACTTCCTTTCTGGATTTACAGCAAAACTTGCTGGTACAGAACGTGGTATTACAGAACCAACACCTACATTCTCAGCTTGCTTCGGTCAGGCATTCTTGGAATTACATCCAACGAAGTATGCAGAAGAATTAGTTAAGAAGATGGAAGAAAATGGTTCAAAAGCTTACTTGGTTAATACAGGATGGAACGGCACAGGAAAACGTATCTCAATCAAAGATACTCGTGGCATTATCGATGGTATCCTTAATGGAGATATTGAAAAAGCGAATACAAAGACAATTCCTTATTTTAACTTTGAGGTTCCAACAGAACTTGCTGGCGTAGATACAGGCATTCTTGATCCACGTGATACATATGCAGATGCTTCTGAATGGGAAGAAAAAGCAAAAGACCTTGCAGGACGCTTCATTAAGAACTTCGCTAAATATGAAGGAAATGAAGCTGGTAAAGCATTAGTAAAAGCCGGTCCACAGTTATAATTTGAATTGAATTATATTACAAGAATTTCTAATTGAATTTCTGGATATATTAAAGTATAATAAATTCATACAAATGAGGAACGGGTTTTTACAATTTGCTAAAGAAGTACCTGAGATGTCCGATACTCCTATATATTTAGAACCTACATTTACGTTCATGGGATTCCTATATGAACTGCCAGATGTCAGGCCACCTCGTATCAGTGGAAGGCAGAAAGCAGACTGCGGTTACCCACCTAGCATTGGCTAGGCGTCTAAATTATAGGAAACGGCATTTTGGGTATTATATACATATGATAAAATTACATAGATACAGAAGATAAAGGAGCTACTTATTGAGGTAGCTCCTTTTTACATATCATTATAGAAACACGAGGATTTTATATGAAGTATAAGAAATTGACAGCACTCATTCTAGTGATTGTGGTAACGTGTCTGGTATTGACAGGCGTAATTGTATCAAAACTAATGAAACAGACGAATGGAACAGAAGAGAAATACTGGTTTTTTCAGCAGGCAATAGAGACGGGACAAACTGTATATCTGGAAAATGCTTTTATACTTTCCAATGAAAATAACAAGTTGACCTTTCTGTATGACTATACTACCTATGCGGTGGAGGGCACATTGGAAGCGAACCATTTCGGTGTTGCCGATATACAGATTGAAGGGGAAAAAATTACCAAAGTAAGTATTAAGCCAGATTCTGTAGAAGGTGTGTTGCAGGCTTATACAGACAACAGTTTGACGCTCAAAGATATGGGTGATAAAAACAGAAAAAACTCTGTGCCAGTATATCAGGTTTCGGATGGACAGGTAACCCAGACGGAATGGAATCAGATGATTATAGGTGTGTCTAAAATACGTTGTATTTTGGAAAAAGGGGTAGTGTGTAGTGTGCTTTTAGAAGAAAACGTAGTACCTACAGATATTCGTGTAGTGATTAAGAATGGTTCGGATATATATTATTCTGATTTGCATGTGAAAAAGGTATCCGACGGTTCTATAATTCATGCTAATGATTATATGACATCTGCAGGAGTGAATTCCTTTGTGGTGGAAGATGCTCAAGGACTCATATTGTGTGACAGCGTAGGAAATGCACTCGAAGATGCGTATGAAGGCAGCTTGCGTATTGTGAAGGATGATAAGGGGCTAGTGCTGGTGAATGAACTTTCTATGGAAACCTATGTAAAATATGTGCTCCCATCAGAAATGCCAAGAACCTTTCCACATGAGGCCTTAAAAGCCCAGGCGGTTTGTGCTAGAACCTATGCCTATTCTCATATGAACAACCAATCTTATGCTAAATATGGTGCAAATATTGATGATAGTACTGATTTTCAAGCTTACCATAATACAGGACGTTATGTAGAAACAGACACAGCGGTTGATGAAACCGCAGGAGAAGTGGTTACCTGTAATGGAGAGCTGATTTCCTGCTATTATTATTCAACCAGCCCAGGAGTTACCAATGACATGAGTTCATGGGGCGAAGAGAACATGGGTTATATTGCATGCTCTGGTTTGGAATTTTCCGGCGGATTAAATCTGATGGATGCCGCAGATTTTTCCCAGTTTATGACAAGAGAATCTGCAAGCTACGATACAGCTTCCTCCTTTTATCGTTGGAAAGCTATGCTGGATATTTCCAGTGTAAAGGATGAAACCAAGGGGGCATTGCAGTCTATCTCCGTAAAACAGCGTAATCAGGCCGGATATATAACGGAATTAGAATTAAAATATGCAAATACAACAGATGTGTTAAAGAATGAAAATGCAATACGTAGAGTGTTAGGATTATATCAGGAGGAGATTATACTGCAGAATGAGCAGGTGCGTACAGACCTTTCCATGGTACCAAGTGCCTGTTTTGAAGTTTTGGATATTGAGGAGAGCAAAATTCTTCTGCGTGGTGGCGGCTTTGGTCATGGAATCGGCATGAGTCAGTATGGTGCCAAGGGAATGGCAGAGGCAGGACATACCTATAAAGAGATTGTTGAATATTATTACGAAAATGTGTCAGTGAAAAAATTATAGTGCTTGAAGTTTCTGGAAAGTTGTGCTAAACTGTTTAAAGATTTTATATAACAAAGGCTATGAATGTGTCTAGTAAGCGGTAATTATTCTTCCAGAGAGAAAGAATCATCGGCTGTAAGTTCTTTTAAGCACTGATTATTTGCTGAATTTCCCACAGGAGCTGCTCAGATGAGGTTTTATAACATTAGTTTGAGACGAGTCACTGCACGTTACGCAGTTAATGAGAGTCCGAGTTTTGTGTGATGTCATTTTGACATAATACAGAAGGCGGGAATCAGGGTGGTATCGCGGATTTTATTCGTCCCTATATGTGAATGCATATAGGGACTTTTTTATTGCAGAAATCCCTATGGTAGACACAAAGTGAGAGGTGATGAAACTCTTGCAATTCGAATGTTAATAATACAAAGAAAAGGAGCACATGCAATGAACGCAAATTTAGAAGCAATCAAACAGGAAATTATTGCTGGAGCAGAAGAATTAAATTCTTCTAAAGAAGTGTATGAATTCAAGAAAAAATTCTTGGATGGAAAGACTGGTAAAATTGGTCTTTTGATGAAAGAGATGAAAAATATCCCTAATGAAGAGAAAGCTGCTTATGGTAAAGGCGTAAATGAACTTAAGGCTTGGGCTATGGAATTTTTAGGCGGTCTTGATGAAAAAATGAAGGCCAAAGAATTACAGAATAGATATGAGGCTGAAAAAATTGATATTTCCCTTCCAGCTGAAACAACTGCAGAAGGAAACTTACATCCAATTACATTGGTTCGTAACGAAATTATTGATATTTTTGCAGGAATGGGCTTTGAAATTTTTGAAGGTCCAGAAATCGAAACCGATTACTATAACTTTACAGCTTTAAATACTCCACAGGATCATCCAGCAAGAGATATGCAGGATACTTTCTATTTATCTCCTGAGTTCTTACTGAGAACACAGACATCTGCTGGCCAGATTCACGTAATGGAAAAGAAACAGCCGCCGATTAAGATTTTATCTCCAGGCAAGGTATTCCGTTCAGATGATGATGCAACACATTCACCAATGTTTACCCAGATGGAAGGTCTCGTAGTTGATAAGGGTATCACGCTTTGCGATTTACAGGGGATGTTAGATGAATTTGTAAAAAAGATTTATGGTGAAGGTACCAAAACACGTCTTCGTCCATCTTACTTCCCATTTACAGAACCATCGGTAGAAGTAGATTGTAGCTGTTTTGAATGTGGTGGAAAGGGCTGCAAGCTTTGTAAAGGTACTGGATGGATTGAGATCCTCGGTGCTGGTGTTGTAAACAACAAGGTATTAGAAAACTGTGGCATTGACACAAACGAATACAGCGGATTTGCTTTTGGTATCGGTATTGAACGTACAGTTATGCTCAAATACGGCATTAATAACATCAAGATGCTGTTTGAATCTGATATTAAAGTATTAAATCAGTTAAATGATAAATAAGGCGGAAAGGTTTGGTAAATAGTTATGATAGCACCATTAAGTTGGTTAAAGGATTATGTTGATATCGATATTACTCCACAGGAATTAGAAGATAAATTATTTTCTTGTGGTTTTGAAGTAGAAGAATTATATGAAGTAGGAAAAGACATTAGCAAGGTAGTAGTAGGACATGTTCTTTCGTGTGAATCTATTCCTGATACCCATCTACATGTATGTCAGGTGGATTGTGGTGAACATGGTACCTTCCAAATTTGTTGTGGTGCAGACAACGTTGTAGCTGGTGGTAAATTTCCAACAGCTTTAGTTGGCGCAACCGTTTATGCAACAGCAAAAGACCACAAGACAGTAGAAGGTATTATGACTATCGGAAAAGGTAAATTACGTGGTGTAGAATCTCATGGTATGCTTTGTTCTGGAGTAGAGCTTGGTGTAAATGAAAATATGTACCCAGGCGCAGACTACAATGGACTTTTGGTTTTACCAGAAGATGCTCCTGTAGGTGCAGATGTAAAACCTATTCTTGGGCTAGATGACTGGATTTTTGATATAGCAATTACTGCAAATCGTCCAGACTGTCAGAGTATTGTAGGCATTGCAAGAGAAATTGCTGCAGTATTAGAAAAACCGTTTAAAGCTCCAGCTTTGGATTATACAGAAGATGATGTAACCATTGACAATTTCAAAGTAACTGTAGATTGTCCAGAGCTTTGTCCAAGATACAGCGCTCACTTTGTACATGATGTAAAAATCCAAGAATCTCCACTTTGGATGAAACGTAGATTACAACTTGTAGGAATCAATGCAATTTCAAATGTAGTAGATATTACAAACTACATCTTAAAAGAACTTGGACAGCCAATGCATGCGTTTGATTACACCACCTTAGAAGGTGATGCAATCAATGTTCGTCGTGCGAAAGAAGGTGAAAAAATCACTACATTAGATGAAGATGAGCTTACACTTACAACAGAAAATATGTTGATTTGTGATGGCGCAAAACCAGTTGCTTTGGCTGGTGTTATGGGTGGTTTAAACTCAGAAATTAGAGAAACTACTTCAAACGTTTTATTTGAATCTGCAAAATTTGCTCGTGACAACATCCGTCGTACTTCTAGAGCGGTAGGTAAATCATCCGATTCTAGTGCTCGTTATGCAAAAGGTGTAGATGAATATGCTACCGTAATGGCTATGAAACGTGCCCTTCACTTAATTGAAAAGTTAAACTGTGGTAAGGTAAGTAAATTACATGTAGATGTAAACACAGGAAATAGTGTAGAACCACGTGAATTATCTGTAAGCATCGCAAAGGTAAATGCAGTTCTTGGTATTACAGTTCCAAATGAAGATATTGTTCGTATTATGACAAATCTTTCCTTTGAACCAAAGGTAGATGGTGATACACTCACATTACAGGTTCCTGCATATCGAGAAGATATGGAAGGATATCAGGATGTAGCTGAAGAAGTGATTCGTATGTATGGATATGACCACATTACACCTACCTTTATGCCGACAGCACAGGTTACTGTAGGTGGCGAAAATATGGTGCAGAAGACAGAAATGAGATTAAAGAAAGCACTTTGTGCTACAGGTGCACATGAATGTATCCATTACTCATTCTTCTCACCATCTGATTTAGATTTACTTAAACTGCCAGAAGACGCTTCAGAACGTCATGCAATCCGTATCATGAATCCACTTAGTGAAGAAATCTCTATTATGAGAACTACCTTGGCGGCATCTATGATTCATGCGGTGTCACGAAACCAGAAAAAAGCAAACTTAGAAGGCAGATTGTTCGAAGTAGCAAAGAAATTCATTCCAAAGGAGCTTCCACTCGTGGAATATCCAGATGAACGTCAGACACTTTGCGTCGCTGTATTTGGTGAAAAAGAAAGCTTCTTTACTTTAAAAGGAATTGCAGAAAAAGTAGCAGATACATTACATGTTGAATTCGAATATGCAAATACGACTAAGACCTTTTTGCATCCATTTCAGACTGCAAGCATTTGCTGTAATGGAGAAGAAATTGGTTATCTTGGTAAACTTGCTTACGATATTATGGACGAATGTGATATGCGTGTTCCAATGTATTTGATGGAAATTGATTTAGAAGTGTTGTCACAGTGGTATGGAAACAAAGCCATGTTTACTCCACTTCCAAAATTCCCAGAAGAACAGCGTGATTTGGCTATCGTAGTAGACAAAAACGTTTCTTGTGGCGAAATCGAAAAAGTAATGAAGGAAGCTTGTAAATATATTACAAGTATCAAACTATTTGATATTTATGAAGGTGCTCAGATTGGTGAAAATAAGAAGAGTATGGCATTTACAGTACTCTTTACACCAAAGGATGAAGCATTTGGTGCAGAATCGGTTGATGCATTTGTAAAGAAAATCTTAAAACAGCTCGCTAAGAATTTAGGAGCGGAGTTGCGTAGCTAAAGTATCTAGAACTGCCTCTTTGGACTAGGGGCAGTTCTACACATATGGAGATGATATGGAACAGTTGTTAAAATCAGACTTTTATTTTGATTTACCAGAGGAATTGATTGCACAGGACCCTTTAGAGGATCGTTCAAGCTCACGTCTGCTTGTATTAGATAAAAGTACAGGTAAGGTGCAGCATAATAGCTTTCGTGATATTTTAGAGTATCTTCAAGCGGGTGATTGCCTAGTTATTAATAATACCAAGGTGATTCCGGCACGTTTAATGGGAGAACGTGAAGGTACGGGTGCTTCTATTGAAGTTTTGTTGCTCAAGCGTAAGGAAAATGATGTGTGGGAAACCTTGGTAAAACCAGGAAAAAAAGCAAAACCCGGAACAAAGATTATCTTTGGAAATGGATTGTTGATTGGTGAGGTAGTAGATATCGTGGAAGAGGGGAATCGTTTGATTCAATTCCACTATGAGGGAATTTTTGAAGAAATCTTAGACCAGCTGGGACAGATGCCACTTCCTCCATATATTACACATCAGTTAAAGGATAAAAATCGTTATCAGACTGTATATGCAAAGTATGATGGTTCAGCTGCTGCTCCTACAGCAGGCCTTCATTTTACACCAGAACTTTTGGAGGCAGTAAAAGAAAAAGGAGTAGAAATTGCAGAGGTTACTCTCCATGTAGGCCTTGGAACCTTTCGACCTGTGAAAGAAGATAATCTTTTAAATCATCATATGCATTCGGAGTTTTACAACATTGAGCAGTCGGAAGCTGACAAGATAAATAAGGCAAAGGCAGAAGGTAAACGTGTCATTTCAGTAGGCACTACAAGTACTAGAACGCTGGAATCTGCTGCAGATGAAAATGGAATCTTAAAGGCTTGTAGTGGTTGGACGGAGATTTTTATTTATCCAGGTTATACCTTTAAGGTGATAGATGGACTGATTACGAACTTCCATTTGCCAGAATCGACGTTAGTTATGCTGGTATCGGCATTGGCAGGTCGTGATAATGTATTGAAAGCATATGCGACGGCGGTAGAAGAACGATATCGTTTCTTTAGCTTTGGAGATGCCATGCTTATCATAGACAGGAAATAGTAAGATTGAATGGTAGTAAAATGATGAAAGATAGTGTATATAATGTAAAAAAAGTAAATAACCCTCATCCAATTGAAACAAAAGTTCCTGGGTCAAAAAGTATTACAAATAGAGCATTATTGATTGCAGCTCTTGCAAATGGAACAAGTGTATTACAAGGGGTTTTGTTTAGTGATGATTCCCGTCATTTTATGCAGGCATTGGATGATTTGGGATTTCCAATTCATATTGATGAAGAAAATGCCACAGTTACCATAGAGGGCTTTGGCGGTGAAATTCCTAAGGAAGAAGCAGAAATTTATGTTGGAAGTGCGGGAACGGCGGCTCGTTTTTTGACTGCATTTTTGGGATTTTCGAAGGGTAAATATCGTATTAGCTGTTCTGAACAAATGAAAAAGCGTCCGATGAAGGAGCTTCTAGTAGCATTAGAGGAGATGGGTTCTCAAATTATATATGAGGAAGATCAATATTGTTTTCCATTTGTAATTGGCAATTTTGAATGTAAAAAAAGTAAGGTTACGATTGATGTTGAGAAAAGTAGCCAGTTTTTGAGTGCACTTTTGATTAGCTCTGTTTTGTTACCTCAGAATTTTATGATAAGGGTAACTGGTAGCCATGGTATGTCATATGTAAATATGACTTTGCGTATGATGTCTCAGTTTGGTGTAGATATCGAAAAGACGCTTACAGGAGCTTATCGTAGAAGGGATGCAGGAAGGTATGATGCAAAGGATTATGTTGTGGAGCCGGATGTATCTGCGGCATGCTATTTCTATGCGTTATGTCCATTATTAATGATAACTGTAAAGGTAAAACATGTTCATATGAACTCTCTGCAAGGGGATATCAAGTTTCTTAAGGTTTTAGTTCGTATGGGGTGCCAACTAGAAGATAAGGAGGATGGTGTACTTCTTTTACCACCACGTGATAAATTCCTTGGAGGCTCGTTTGATTTGTCTAGTTTTTCAGATCAAGCGCTTACTCTGGCTGCAATTGCCCCCTTTGCAGTTTCAAAAGTTTGTATTATGAATATTGGGCATATTCGTTATCAGGAATGTGACCGAATTCATGCGATTGTGGAGAATTTAGGACGTATGGGAATTGCTGCAGTGGAACAGGGGAACAATGTGTTTATTTTACCAGGCAAACCAAATCCTTGTGAAGTGCAGACTTACGATGACCATCGAGTGGCTATGGCTTTTTCTCTTATTGGAACTATGGTGGATGGAATACAGATTCAGAATCCTGCTTGTACACGAAAAACCTTTGAGAATTATTTTGAAGTATTAGAAGAGGCTCTTTATAACGATTTAGCTCACAATTAGGTTTTTTAAAATATACGAAAAGAGTCCCTATCTATGAAATTGCGCACGCTCTCGCTCTTCATCAGGCGTCGCGTTACTAAGTTCATGACGATTACATCGCCATTCACTAAGTAACGACGCCATCTGAACGGCGCGTATTTCATAGATAGGGACTCTTTTCTTACATATATACAAATCTAAAATTGAAGCTAAATCTTCTTAACGTATTTGTGAGTATACGAGCCGCATGATAATTTACTTCGTGCACCCACTAAGAGGAACATACAAAAGACTCTGAACGTATTTTACGCTCTACGAACATATCAAGAGCCAGCCCTATTTCTTAGTTATCATAACTCCCAAAATTCTGAGTAAGCTCGTTTTATAGATAGAAAATAACTGTGTATTTACTCTACCCTTTTACAAGTAACGAGCTTACTTACAATGATAGATTTGTCGATATGTAAGAAAAGAGCCAGTTGATATATGTTGAATGCGCACTTTTAGGCGTCGTCGGCACTTAGGGAGCGACGATTGTCATCGTCGCGAGCTTAGTACCGCTACGAAACGCT
>JAZULP010000007.1:0-73470 GCA_045603165.1 Agathobacter sp.
TTATAGACAGGTACAATAATTGATATCAATGACTGTTTATCCATCTTCACTCCTATTCCAAAACATAACTTTTTATTTGTCCTTTTCTATTTAATTTGATTTTTCCATGGTATTCCCAACACTATTGCAAGTCCATAAATCATGAGTCCCCAAGAAGTATTCATACAAGGATTAAAATATGAAATAATCATCATATATAGAAGCATGAACCACATTAACAATGATAATATTTTTTGCTCTTTCACATATATATAACGTTTTTTAATTATATTAATAAGTGTAACTATTGCAGGAGCTAAGAATAAAACTAATCCTATAATGCCCATTTTTGATAATAAATCCAAGTAAAAATATTCAATTCCTGTATAGTAATTTAAATCATTAACCACGCCCAATCCATTTCCCCAAATAGGACTTTTAGAGAAATTTTTAAGCGCCATTGATATCCTATAATCGCGTATATTTAAACTATCTTTCTCTGCTTCTAAATTCACCAAATCATTCGCATCAGAAATATCTTCTGTTGATGGCTCTATCGATGGTGTTAATGATGGATCTAATATTTCGCCATCTCCACCTATAGCAACAACACATCTATTCCATCCAATTTCAAAAAGATTAGAACCCTGCGTAAAACCAATCACTACAATAAAGATTGCAGTTAACACCAGTACACTTATTGCGTATTTCATTACATCTCGTAAGTATTCTTTATAAAAAACAAAAATACCAACCATTAAACCTGCAATTGACAAAAATAATCCCAAGTATATTGCCCTTGCATAAGAAATATATAGAGCAACTAAACAGCAAGTCATTTGAATATAGCGAATGGGCTTCTTCTTTTCTTCTATCATTAAAAATGCCAATGCAAGTAACAATCCTAAAGCTAACATTCTTGTGCCGCTATGTAAAAATACTCGCGTGGCTGTTTTCGTCAAAATTGTCAATGAAGCCCACCCGATATCGTGTACAACTCTATATAAAATCACCTGAAAATCTTCTGAAAAAAACTGAAAATATGATAGAATAATACAAATGATGGATATAACAAAAATAATATTTAAAAGTATCTTCAATAACTTAAGTACACTTTCTTTACTATATAAGGTATACATCATTGGAAAAATAATAAGCAAATTTAAATATCCTTTGATATCTGATATCAATATAGGCATATAATTACCATTCAAAAAGCCATATACTGCTGCAAGCAAAACAAAACAACCAAAAATAACTATTAGACTTACAGCATTATATCTTAAGACCTTTTTTAAGTCCTTCAATATAAACGGGAGGCTTCCTAAAAATGCTATAGCAAAAAAAACTATACGAGATGAAACACCCTCTACCTTAAATAAGTCACCTGTTCCTAACAAAATAACATCCAACATGTATAATGATAATGCTATATATACAATGCTACTTAAATTAATTACTTTCTTTATTTTTTCCATGTATAACTCCTATCCTAAAACGTTTTTGCAAAAAATCTTTGCGTCTTTTAATCCATGGCACATCGCTTTCAATTTCTTATATCTATTTTGTTCATATAATAAAGTTTTAATAAAGAAGAAGATAAATTTAAACCTTTCCCTCATAACATTAACAACTTTCTTATGTGCTTTCATATAATAAATCCAATTTCTAGTCATATAATATTTGCGTACAGGTGAATGATTTAATACCGTTACTTTCATTCCAAAAAAATTATGGGATTTCCCATGTCCAATTTCATGCTCTAACTTCACGGTATTTATTCTTAAGATATTATAATTATTCTCAATGAGTTTTGCTGAAAAATCATGGTCTACAAAATCGATAAATAATTCATCTTCAAAACCTCCTACAGTTCTCCAAACGTCCACTGAGGTGAGCGAAGCCGAGGTAATACATTTATCTACATATGCAACCTCACCTTGTATTATATCTCTATTCTCATAATTTCTATCATTAATAATTGGGCATAAACTTCCCAAATCAACTTCACTGATATATTTTTTATATTCAGAAATAATATTATTAGGACAAACTGAATCTTGATCCAAGGTCAACACCCACTTATAACCTTTTTTCTCAGCATACTCAAACATTTGATTTAACGCTGTTGCAACTCCGACATTACAATTGTTCTTTATTAATATAATCTGTGGATATTTTTCTTTAATATCATTCTCAATCTCACATATTTTTTCTGATCCATTATCTACACATATTAATTTATCAACTTGATCAATAATGGCTGCTATATTATTTCTTAATCCAATTATATCTGGATTAAACAATGTAATTCCTGCTAATATCATTCTATTTTTCCTTCTTAAAAATACATCTTTTTATTAACTCAAAAACAAGTACCACACGATTTCTAATCATTTTAGGAATTGGATAGTGTTGAAAAGATGATACATTTAATCCATGCCTTCGATAATGAAACACTACCTCTTTCAAAAATAAAACTTCACCTTGCGTCTCTGCAAGTATGCCAATCCACTGATCATGCATTTCAATATTTTTAGGAATTGGTAATACTATATCTAATATTTCTCTACGAAATGCCATGCAACATCCAATATATGAATTCTTAATAATATTTTTATAAATCCCTGACTTAGAACCTCTTCTATCAAAGAAAGATTTCTCCATTACTCTATCATGCTCATCTATAATATCAGCATCATGTATTACTAACATGCACTCTTTATTTTCAAAACCTTCTTGAACTTTTTTTACTTTATTTGACTCCCATATATCATCCTGATCCGATAAATATATGAAATCTCCCTTTGATACCTTTATTGCGTTTTCAAAATTAGCTATTACGCCTTTTTTAGGACCATCTACCAGCTTTATTCGATTATCCAACCTTATTAGAGATGTAACAATATTTCTCGTGTTATCAGTTGAACCATCGTCTGAAATGACTAGCTCATCATCCTTACCCAAATTGGCAAGAATAGTCTGAATTTGTTCTTCAATAAATTTTTCGCCATTATAAGATGCCATACATACAGATATCATCTAAATTTAAAACCTCACTTTTTAAAATAACGCATCATAGATATTTCAATAATCTTGTACTCTTATGAGATCCTTTTTCTCATTTATGTATCACAGATGTTCCAGGATAATACACCAAATTAGAAACTTCATTCACTCGTTTGCACAAATCAGCATATTCCATATACATAAAATATCTATCATCAAACTATTATCTATAATACAGATTAACTTATCATCATTTCTTTAAAAATGCAAATTTTCTATTGACTATTCATAGTTAGTCTCTCAATAAATTAATAAACATAATACTTATTCCAATATGCTTTATTAGAAGTATTCTTTAATATCTGTTCTTTAGACATGGATTTATATCCCTTTCCACGTCTATTTCCAAGGAACTTCGCCCCGCTATCTAGTACGCACCACACCATTGAGAATAACCTAAATTTTTTTAATAACTCTTTTTCAATGTATAACACCATTTTAATTCCTTCTCCAACCGAACTTCCGGATTGAATCTCGTTTGAATACATCGTCATGAACGCTGAAATATCAAAATTACGCTTATATTGTTGTTTCAATGTATAATTATGGGAATGATATACCTCTGCTGTACCACAATATCCAACTTTGTATCCTGCATCTAATGCACGAGCAACCATCAGCATATCTTCATTTGTCAATAAAGGTGATTCAAACTTTCCAAGAGTTTCAAACGCTGTACGTCTATAAGCGGAACAAACATCTGAGAAGAAATATGCTTTTATCCCCATTGTTGCGATGTCATCTTCAGTCCTTGTAAAACTTCTTTCTGGATAATTAAAATTTCTAATCAATTTTTCTATTTCTGTAGCATCTTTTCTTGCTACTTGTCGAGCGGATATCATCGCAACATCTTCATCTTCAAACCCTTTTATAAGCTCTTCGATATAATATTCATTTGTTGGCAATGCATCCTGTGATAAAAACAACACAAAATCACCCGTTGTATTATCAAATGCATAGTTTCTTGTTCCGCCATGATCAAAGTCTGCTCTCTTTACATGCAACAACTTCCATCCTGCTTCTTGAGCCATTTGAACAGTATTATCATCTGATTCCGAATCAACTACTATAATTTCATGCGGTTTTACTGTTTGTTTATTAATTACTTCTATAAGTGCAGGCATATAACTTTCTGCATTTAATGTTGGAATAATTAAACTTACTTTGCTCATCTACTGTGCTCCCTCTTTTTTGAGTACTGAAACTACTGTTTTAAACAAAATTTTTATATCTAGTAGCAAAGAACAATTATCTACATAATACATTTCCATTTTTTGGCGTTCTCCACTCTCGTAAGTAGCATTATTTCTTGCATATGCCTGCCAATAACCTGTTAAACCAGGCTTTACGCTTAAGAACTTTGCAATATTATCTCCATATATTTCAGTTTCTTTTTCTACGATTGGTCTTGGACCAACTATAGAAATATCACCCTTTAAGATATTAACGAGCTGTGGCAACTCATCAATACTGGTTTTTCTAAGTACATTTCCTATCCTTGTAATTCTAGGATCATTATCTATTTTAAACTCTGTACGATATTGCTCTAACTGTTCTGGTGTAAGTAATTTTTCTAAATTACCTACATTCATTTTCATACTACGGAATTTATATACTCTAATTTTTTTACCATCTTGTCCAACACGAAGATGTCCATAAAAAACATTACCACCATCTTCCCATTTTACTAATAACGAAACAAGCAGAAACACCGGTAGCAACACCACTAACCCCATTAAAGAACATACAATATCAATTGTTCTCTTAACAAAGTAATATACGTCTTTTCCAACGCTCCTCTGTTTTTTATAATTGCTTTTATATGACAGCGGTTTTTCCATTTCTTCTATTTCTAGAAGAACCATTTCTTCATCTTTTCTCGAATCTGAAACAATACTAAATGCATTTGAATAGCATCTAATGTAAATGCAGATAATAAGCAAAATAAATATTGTAATCCAAAATATTATTTCCATACTTCTTTAATTTCCTCTTCTATTTGCAAACAACAAAACAATTGACTTTAGTAAAATCTGTGTGTCTAACCCTAAGGACCAATTATCTACATAATACTGATCCATATCAGCAATATCTTCTTCCGTATAATCCTCAGCTTTTTTACAATTTACTTGCCAATAACCAACTAGTCCCGGTTTTACGTACAAGGTCTTTCTTCTTTTTCTAGGATACTCAATAAACTCTGGAAGATTTGGTGCCTTGGTTCCTACAATGCTCATATCTCCCCACAACACATTCCACATAGCTGGCAAATACTCTATTCCTAATTTATTAATCAATCGTCCTGTTCCGCTATATTTATCTTCCGAGTTTCTTTTTCCGTTTTTTAAGTACATCGTTCTAAATTTGTACATATAAAATCGACGACCATTCTTTCCAACCTTAACCAATGATATAATAGAATGTCCTCTATCCTTCTCTAACCAACGTCCTATTGCTACAATTAAATATGCAGGTAATAATAAAAACGTACCTATAATTCCTACTACGACATCAAATACTCTCTTAACCACTCTATATCGTATTCGATGGTGTACGCCCCTATATGTGACAACTGCATAATGACTTAAAATTTTTAATTCTTTTATCTCAGCTGCTACATCATATTCCTCAATATTAACATGAACATATTTTCCCATGTCGCATGCCGACTGAATTAATTTTTCTCTCAAAGATTCATACTTTGATGGAACATGCAATAATATGGAGTCGATTTCTGATGTTTCGATTAATTTGATAAGATTATCTTTTGTTCCTATTATTGCGATTCCACCAACCTCTTCTCCTTCCATATCTTTGTCTAGTAACACAATATTTGAGATACGAAAATACCAATTTCTCGTTTTTTTAATTTGCTTAACTACATCTTCAACCCGTTCGGACGTAGTAACTAACATGATTTTTTCATTAGCACCTGAACGATGATATTCCTTAGTTATTATTCGTTTAAGGCACTGATGTATAATAACCATTACTACTAAACTTATCATTACAAAAATAATCAATTGTTCTCTTGAATACATTGAACTTGTTTTTGTAAAATACAAATACCCTAGTGTTAAAGCAAGCATATACAAATGCAACTTTGATACAGTGAAGATTTCAGACAATACTCCCCTTTCGATTAATGTATACTTATTAGGAATAAGTATTGTGACAATCGCATATGCAACTAAAATCACAACTAACAATGCAACATACGGCTGCTCTGGATTTATAATTCCACTTCTAAATCGCCCAAATTTCATCTTGTTAGCTAAAAAATACGAAACGACTATTACTAAAACGTCAAAAATTGTTTCAATGTATCTTAATAGTACTCTCTTTGAATCTTTCATCATTCTCTCCAATTTTCACTTTTAATTTCAAATTTGCAAAACACAATAATAACAACGGGTTATATGCTATTTCTAATAAATGATGCTCCATAAAACTATGAAGGCCAATAACCGCTAATGCAAATAAGATAATAATTCTTTCTGTATTTATCGCTCGAATCCCACTAATAAATAGTACTGCAAGCACAATAAAAAATAGTATTATTCCATACAATAATGCAATTCTAATATAAGAATCATCTAAAAAGAAATAGCCATCTATTGTTTCGCCTTTTCCCCATCCGTGTTCAACAATATTTTGTCCAAACAATTTATAACCATAGTTATGGATTGCCTCTTTCCCTAATGTTAAACGTCCGCTAAAAAGAGTATCTAATTCCACCATTTTGGGATCTTTTATATCGAACATGTATGTTAAAGCAAAATACAATGTCGCAAATCCAATCGTTGATAAATTCACCAAATAGTAAAACCTCTTTGCTTTTATATATCTTTTAAAAAATTTCACAAAAATTAATGTAAAACTAAATACTATCAAACATATAAAACTCGTTCTGGCTCCACATTTTTCTTGTACAAACAAAGCAAGGATTAGTAGATTGATAATCTTTCCAAAAGAAATTCTATCCTCACAAAGGCAAATTCCTGCAACTGCCAAATAAAAAACATGTGCTGCAAAATCTGTCGGATAAATACTTCCATACGAATATCTATACACTACAACTTCATTTCTAAGTGCAGTAAACACCAAATTTTTAACCCACCCCATCTGGCTCGCCACAAATGCTGCAAGCATAATGATAATTCCAATGGTTAAATATACTTTCAGTATCTTCTTAAAATCTACACCCTTTGCCCCTACAATCAGAAATCCAACCCACCATAGGAAGGAATAATCCGTCAATATCGCTGGCATCACGAAAGCGAACAATATCACTGCGGACAATATCATTTCCTTCTTGGTATACGTATTATGCCAAATAAATTTCGCAATGGTATATAGGGCACTACTAGCTAGAAATATATATCCAAACCTTGGTGGCCACTGTATTGGAAACATGGTGGTGTTTAAAAACTCATAGGTGAATATCGCACCATAAAGCATGAGATATCCGATTTCCCACCAATCAATCTGTCTAATCCATCTCAAACGCTTGTCCATCTTAAGACTCCTAATCCTTATACAACTTATCTACTCGGAAGGTTCTTTTACTCCACCCTAACAAACCCGAAAATGTATCTTCTTTAATGTGTAGTTGATTTAATAGAGCAAATACCCTATACTTTCTTTTAACAATTTCATAAATATATGGACTTTTATCCTGCAGTTTTGCATTTAGTTGTTTTATATATTCACGCTTGTCCTTTTTATTCGGATTCTTAACAAGACATACCATATAAATATCTGCAACAAACTTTGATACTTTTCTAGTCCAATAAGCTTTTCCGCCAGCGGGCAATTGATTTGTCTGTTGTTCAAATGCTATCATTTTCCATAAAACCTTTTCAAAATCCGGTAATCTACGAAGCTGACTTTGTATGGACACACTTTGATTAACATCTCCTATACGATAAATATACAAAGCTTTTTCATATAAACGAATTTTGTTCGCCCTACTCAATGGTACAGTCGCATATTCTTGATCTTCATAAAAGACATGTTCTTCAAGCTTATATTTTTGTTTCCTGTAAAAATCTGTATTATACAAAACTCCATGGAAACAAAAACCGTGATAAGCTGCTTCCCACTGCTCTATCAATTCTTCTAAATTATAATAACGTGTTATATCATTCACGAGAATATTTCGATGTTCATATACGTCCTTAGATATATCATAGGTAATATAGCTACCAATCATAGCATCAAAATCTTCTGCTGCCAAAATGCCCATCAATTCCTGCAAAACATCTGTGTCTACCCAGTCATCTGCATCAATCACCTTGAAGTATTTTCCTGTAGCACATTCTACTCCTACATTAATAGCCGAGCCATGTCCACCATTTTCTTTATTTATAATAGAAAACGTATTAGGATAACAGTCTACATACTTTTGTGCAATAGCTACGCTATTATCCGGAGTACCATCGTTTACAACTAACACTTCCAACTGATTCATTAAATTTTTATCTTCCATGATAAAGGTCTTCAATCCTTTATCCAGAAATGCTTCCGCATTATATGTCGGTATAATTATGGTAAGAATTTTTTTCATAATCTTTTCGTCCACTCTAGCACTTTAATAAATTGATTTCTATATATGTATTCATTTACATGTAATCGATTTAAAACTTTAAATATGACGTATTTTTTCCTAATTTCTTGATATACGCTTGGACTAGCTTTTTGAATATCTGCTGTTACTTCTTCGCAGAATATTCTATATTTCTTCTTATCTTGACAACGAATTAGCGTTAACTGGTACAAATCAGCAATAAATTTTGTAGTCTTTTTCATCCAGTATTCATACCCACCCTTTGGTGTTTGCCCCACTTTTGCGTCAAATTCTATTAATCTAAAAATAACTGCTGTAAAATGGTCCAATCTTTTGAATAAATTTGATTCAGCGATACTCTGATTCTCATCTCCTATTCGATATATATATAATTGATCATTTATCAATCTGATTTTTCTTGCCCAACATAATGGAATAGTAGAGTACTCTTGATCTTCATAATATACATGCTCAATTAATCTATAATTTTGTTTTCTATAAAACTCTGTATTATATATCAATCCGTGTAATCTCATTACTTGATCTAAGTCATTCCACCTTTCCATAAGTTCTTTAAGAGTATAGCATTTGTTGGTAATATTGCCTTCAATATTACAACATTCTGACGCTTTAGTAACAATATTATATATTCGAAAGCTTTGTATAGCAGCGTCAAACTCTTCTTCCTCTAATATTATCAATGTTCTTTTCAGCGCTTCCGTATCCACCCAATCATCCGCATCGACAACCTTAAAATACTTTCCTGTAATGTATTCCACGCCTACATTGATAGCAGAGCCATGTCCACCATTTTCTTTGCTTACAATAGAGAAGACATGTGGATAGCGGTCTACGTATTTCTGGGCCACAGCTACACTGTTGTCAGGCGTACCGTCATTGACTACGATAACCTCTAATTTGTTCATTAAATCCGCATCCTCCATAATGAATGAGGTAAGCCCCTTGTCCAAGAACTTTTCTGCATTATAGGTTGGAATAATAATTGATAATATTTTTTCCATAATATCCTCTTTTTATTTTTTTATATTCTATTAATTATACCATTATTAATAGCCTTTTACAATCTTTAGCGCCAAGTATCCAATTGGCAAAACGGCATAGTTCGTTTTACGGAGGAGTTCAATACTCTTCTTTGTAGTACTTGCCGCAATTTCTGGATAGTTTTTTTGCAATGCTTTATCCCAGGCTATCATTTCTGCTTTGATGCTTTGGTCCAGTCCCATGCTGATATATATTTGGAACTGGTTTTCCATGACTTGTCCGATAATTTTTGCTATATAGCGTTTTTTAGGCTCGGTCAGCTCTGGTAACGCATCATAAAATGCAAGCAGCGAATGTAATACGCGCTGATGCATAGCTCGATTTCGTTGCATGCTCTTGATGTCCATGCTTTGTCCGTTACGTCCGAGGCGATACATGTAGATATAGGAATTGTCAAAATATACCGTAGATACATATGGCATTGGATAGGCTATATATTCGCAATCTACATAAAAGCAATGCTCATCTATGGTTATATCGTTATCCTTTAGGATAGATGTACGAATGGTTAAGGCATGCATTTTGATAACCTCCTGCACCTCTCCTGCATCCAAACTGCATACTGTACCATAAAGGTTCTCATTGGAGGTCACCTTTTTCTCGGATAATATGGCAAAGGTTTCGTCCTGTATGCATAAATAGTTCGATGCGATTACATCCTCATCACGCGTTTTTAAGAGTGCTACAAAGGCTTCCAAATTTGGTGTATTGAGCCAATCATCACCATCTACTACCTTGAAATACTTGCCCGTGGCATGCTTGATTCCATGATTAATGGTAGAGCCGTGACCTCCATTCTCCTTGTTTAAAAGTCGAACAGTGTCCGGATAAGCCTCTACGTATCGCTGGGCAATCTCCGGAGTACTGTCCTTGGAGCCGTCGTTGACTACTAAAATCTCTATATCCGCCAAAAGGGAGTCTATTAGCATAGACTCCAGGCATTTCTCTAAATATTTTTCTACATTGTAAGAAGGAATTACAATTGATAAAATTTTCTTCATATGCTTCATTTTACTTTCTGAGTATTTTCTGATATATCTGTTTGCGGAGTCCACTTGGAACAATGCTGACTGCAATTGTCATACCAGAAGCAAGTAGCCATTCTCCCCAATTAGTATTGCCTAGTTTTTTCTGTTCTAAGCGAAGCCTTAGGTATCGCTTACAATACTTCCAGCCGCCGCGTCTACCGTACAGCTCATTTCCGACACGAGCTCGCACCAACACCTCTGGCAAATTGTCCAGATGGTAGCCTGCTCCTAGGACTCTTCCCCATAAATCATAATCCTCTAAAAACGGATAATGACGGTAGCTGCCTACCTCTTCAATAATACTCTTGCGAAACATTACGGTCATATGATTCAGTGGATTTCGGTATCTGGCATAAGCACGCACTGCTTCTATCCCTGTCGGAATCGTCTTTACATGGGCAAAGGTATTGTCATCACAAAATTCTTCGATATAGCCACCCAAGACTGCTACGTCCTCGTGAGATTGCATGTAGGCATATTGTTTTTCCAGACGTTGCGGACATGCAATATCGTCTGTATCCATGCGGGCTACCAGTTCGTTCTGGCAAAGCTCCAGCCCCTTACGGAGTGCTCGTCCCAGTTGTACATTCTCTTCAAACTGATAGGTTCGAATATTTGCAGATTCTTTTATCGCATCCTGAATAACCTGTTCCAGTTCTTCTGTCAGCGGACCATCCTTGACGATTATGATTTCATCTGCTTGCCTCGTCTGATGCAGCATGCTATCTAATGCTGTTTTTAGATAGGCAGGACGTTCCTTTGCATATACTGACATCAACACAGATATCCCCATTATTTTTTCTCCTCTTTTACCTTGATGGCTGTGGTCTGATTGCTGTCTACACCCTCTGAGTTTTCCTTCTGGAACAAAACCTTGAGCGTCATCATAATCAGCTTGATATCCATCCAGAAGGAGTAATTCTCGATATAAGAAATATCCATCTTCACCTTGTCGTATGGTGTCGTGTTATATTTGCCATATACCTGAGCATAGCCTGTAAGACCTGCTTTGACCTTCAGGCGAAGTGGAAATTCTGGAATCACATCCTTGTACTGCTCCTGGATTTCTTCGCGCTCTGGTCTAGGTCCTACAACAGACATATCCCCTTTTAAAATATTAAAAATCTGTGGAATCTCATCAAAATGGATTCTACGGATTGCTCTTCCAATTGGTGTGATGCGGTCATCCTCCTTCATGGCAAGGCGGGCGCCTGCATCTTCGGAATCCATACGCATACTTCTAAATTTGATAATCTCAAAGGTCTTGCCATCTCTGGTTAATCTATCCTGCTTATAGAAAACCGGACCGCCATCTGTCAGTTTGATAATAATAGCAATAATAAGCATAAATGGCGCTACCAAAATCAAACCAATCGTAGCTAGTACGATATCCATGGTGCGTTTTATAAAACGCTGCTCAATAGTAAGGCCTTGATTTCTGGAGAGCAACAATGGTGTGTCAAACATATGGATATCCTCTGCACCACGCAAAATTACATCCGAAATTTTCGGAGTCACGTAGGTACGAATGGATTCTTGATAGCAGTATTTCATGATATCGTTACGAGCTTGTCCAGGCACATCCGATATCACAACTGCGTTATATTTCTTCAGCATTTTAAAGAGCTTCTCATAGCCAACTTCATAGCTTACAGAGGCACATATATTGTATTTATCTTTTCTAGTATTGATTTTCGAAATCAAATTCTCTGGTGAATAATCCCCATAGACAACAATCATTTTGCGTGGTGGATACATATGCAGATATATTTTTCGTACTATATATACATATGGCACTATCATCACAAGCTCGATTCCCACAAGTCCGAGCAGGGGTCTTACATCTATATAATCATTTACAATCAGACAGAGCTGGAAATATTCTACTACATTGGCACATATGATTGCCAGATAGTTGGATAGTACCATCTCCGTAATACGGGAATATCCAATTCGATATCCTCCAAACACCTGTGTGAAGAAAAACAGAAACATGCCGTACATACCAACTACAGCCCAGTTTCCTCTATACCAGAATCGGTCCTCTATCGCCATATTTGCTACATAAATCTCATACCATATATAAGCAAAAAGTCCAATCTGAATCAACCATAAAATAAGACAAGCAATCCCATTAAATAGATGTTTATATCGTTCTTTATAATTCATGGCTTGTCTCCTTTCTTTTGTTTCGCTATTTACTTACAATTTTATCCATTATTTTTTTCACATATCCAAGGAAAAATTCATCTCGGAGCAGGAAAAGTAGTAAAATATACAAACTGCCTCCACTCAGAACCATAATTGCGGTATTTAAAATGGACGGCGTGAAAAACTGATTTTCTATTATTAAAAGAGTCAGCATAGCTCCACCGGATAGCAGATACCTCCACGAGCTTACAACTACTCTTCCGAAGGAGATTTCTTTACTTACAAACACAAACTGCACACCTGTAATGACTATTTCTGCAATAAGCGAAGCCAATGCCGCTCCAACCGAGCTCCACTTCGGAATAAGTATGAGATTGCACAGAAAGTTCACTGCCGCTCCAATACATACGGAAATCGTCAATATCCGCTCTCTCTTGGTTGTCACCAAATATTGCATACCAGTCACATTGCTTAGTCCAATGACTGGAATTAGCAAGCACAGAATCGGAAGCAATATGGTAAGCTTTAGAAAGCCTTCTCCATAAAACCATGGAACTATATTTCCAGAAACCCCAATCAAGCCAAAGCTAATCGGAATACCCAAAAACCACACAAAACGATAGCTTTGGTATACCAGCTCCTTCATTTCTGTGAGCTCACCACGATGGAAGTGATATCCCATACGTGGAATCATTACAGCTCCTAAGGAGGTCACCAGAGTAAGCACTGTTTTGGATAAATTCAAGGCTTGTTCATAATAACCATTTTCAAAGGCATTCGAAAAGATGCCTATCATAGTACGATCCAATACGGTATAAATAGAAATGGCTATCGTAGGTAGGAACAAGGTAATTGTTCCCTTTAGGTGACGGAATGGTCTTAATTCCTTCCACTCTGGCAGGTCTACAAATTGTGGCAGATAAAGCCATACCGATGCGTGACTGATAAATGTCAAAATCACGTTTCCGGCTACGTGCAGAATCAAGTCCTCCTTCGTCCTTACAAAGATGAAAATAAATGCAATATTTACTATCTTAAAGATGATATTGCGAAATACCACCTTCCCAAATTCTTCCATGCCTTGTAGTAGCCATACAATATCGATTGCAACCGACATAATAGTAAATGTCTGCACCAGATAAAAGATATGGTATTCTTCTGCAAAAGCTCCTAAGAAAATACCATATGCCAAGAGGGCTACTAATGCGGTAATTACACTAAGCAGTTCTATCTCCCAAAACATCTGACTACGCGCTTTTCTATCCTCCTGTAGATAGGAAATTTCACGATTGCCATATGTCAAGGTTCCCAGCGCTGCAAACATTGTAAAGTAAGCTACGATAGACGCAGTAAAGCTAAAGACACCGATTCCGTCCGCCTCTAGCACTCGGGATAAATACGGAGTGGTAATGAGAGGCGTAATCAGTGTCAATATTTGATAGCTCACGTTGTATATATAGTTTTTGGTAATACTTTTCTTTTTCGTTTCACCCATGCTTAATTACTCATTTTTGCCAATCTGTTCATAGCAGAAAATACTCCGCGAATCGATGCTCTGGTAATGTTGCTGCTTACACCAACACCAAAGGTAACGTTGCCTGTGCGGTTGTCTTTCATCTGTATGTACGCAGCAGCTTTCGCATGTGAACCTTCGCTAAGTGCATGTTCATCATAGTCTAGGATAGTGGTATCTGCTACACCAACACTCTGGTGGATTGCCAGCTTGACTGCATCAATTGGACCATTGCCTCTGGCTTCGGATACAATTTCTCTGCCATTGTATTTGAATACCAGTGTGACTCTCGTTTCTTCATCCTCATGGTCATCCTCTACTTTTGCACTGATGAATTCGTATGGAGTTTTCTGTTTTAAATATGCAGCACGGAATTCATCCATAATACGTGCTGGCGCTACCTCGCCACCTTCTCGTTCGGAAATAAGCTGGATAACATCTGCAAATTCTCTGTGCATTGCTTTTGGAAGCTTGTAGCCATATACGGTATTCATAATGAAGGCCACGCCTCCCTTACCGGACTGACTATTGATACGAACCACCGGCTCATATTCACGACCAACGTCTGCTGGGTCGATAGGGAGATATGGTACCTCCCAAATCTCTGAGCCGCGTTCCTTTAATGCCTGCTCGCCCTTGTTAATGGCATCCTGATGACTACCAGAGAATGCGGTAAATACGAGCTTGCCCGCATATGGATGCCGCATACCTACCTGCATCTTACAGCAGCGTTCATATACGCCAATAATCTCGTTTACATTTTCAAGATTCAATTCTGGATTGATACCTTGTGAGAACATATTGTACGCCAAGTTTAGGATGTCTACATTACCTGTTCTTTCTCCATTACCAAAAAGTGTACCTTCTACACGGTCTGCGCCTGCAAGCATAGCAAGCTCGGTAGCTGCTACACCAGTACCTCTGTCGTTATGTGGATGCACAGAAAGGATAACATTTTCTCTATCTTCAAAATGTGTGTTCATCCATTCAATCTGGTCCGCATATACGTTTGGAGTGTTCATTTCTACCGTTGCTGGCAGGTTGAATATGATTGGATTTTCATTTGCATGATTCCATTCCTTCTGCACTGCTGTACAGATTTCCAGTGCAAAGTCTAACTCTGTTCCGGTAAAGCTTTCTGGTGAATATTCCAACTGAAGGTTTCCATCATAATTTTTCATGCCTTCTTTTACCATACGTGTTCCAGCGATAGCAATATCGATAATCTCAGGTCTTTCTTTATGGAAGACAACATCTCGCTGAAGCGTTGATGTAGAGTTGTAGATATGAAAAATAACATTTGGAATTCCTTGGATGGCTTCAAAAGTGCGGTCAATAAGCTCTTTTCTGCATTGACAAAGCACCTGCACCTTCATGTAATCTGGAATCATATTTTCTGCTACTAGTTTGCGCAGAAAATCAAATTCTATTTGAGACGCAGCCGGAAATCCAATTTCAATTTCTTTAAATCCCAGCTTTACCAGGAGCTGGAACATCTCTACTTTTTCTTCTACTGTCATTGGCTCAATCAACGCCTGGTTACCATCACGTAGGTCAACGGAACACCAGATAGGAGCCTTCTCTATTTCTTTGTTTGGCCACTGACGCTGTGGATAATCTACCACTGGTACCCTTTTATATCTTTTAAAGTTCAACATTCCTAAATTCTCCTTATTACTTCTTCTTAACCTTTAGTTTTCTAATCCAGATGCAATATAATCTACGAGCTGATGTAATGCTTCTGTTTCATCTTCGCCATCACAGATGAGCATAATTTCATCCCCTGATTTGATGCAGGCACCTAAAACGCTTAACACACTTTTGGCATTCGCATTGTTGCCTTCATACTCAAATGTGACTTTACTTTTGTACTTCATAGCCTCACGACATAGATTCCCTGCTGGCCGCAGATGCAACCCTGTCGGATTTGTAATCTTCACTAACTGTGATACCATTTTATATCATCACCTTCATAATTAAATCTGCTAATTTATTTGCTTCTTGTTCAATAATTGCCTGATCTTTTCCTTCAATCATGACACGCACCAATGGTTCTGTGCCTGATGGACGGATGAGCACACGCCCTTCTCCCGCGAATTTTGCCTCTAAATCAGCGATTGCTTTTGCAATACGTGGATATTCCATGTAGCTGTTTTTCTTATGGTTAGGAACTTTGGCATTTACCAATGCCTGTGGAAGTACCTCCATAATGGATGCAAGTTCAGATAATGGTTTTCCTGTTTCTACCATAACCTGCAACAAATGAAGTGCACTTAAGAGGCCGTCCCCTGTGGTGTTATCATCTAAGAAAATGACATGTCCAGATTGCTCTCCGCCGATATTGTAGCCATTTTCTATCATATTTTCTAATACATAGCGGTCACCCACCTTGGTAGCCTCTAGCTTGATACCAAGCTCTTTTGCAGCTAAGGTTAATCCTAAATTGCTCATAACAGTAACTACTAATGTGTTCTTCTTAAGCTGGCCTTTATCCATCATGTGTTTTGCACAAATCATCATAATCTGGTCGCCATCTACCAGCTGTCCATTTTCATCTACCGCCAGCATGCGGTCTGCGTCACCGTCAAATGCAATACCTACTTGTGCTTTTTCCGCAACCACGCGAGCCATCAGCTCTTCCATATGGGTAGAGCCACAGTTGGCATTGATATTGGTTCCATCAGGATTGGTGTGAATCGCCACAAGCTCTGCACCCAAATCCCTAAATGTCTCTACTGCAGTATAGTGGTTTGCACCCTCTGCACAATCGATTACCATTTTCATGCCCTTTAAGTCTACTGGCACACATCTCTTTTCATATTCTACATATTCTTCTTTCATATCAAAACGATATTTTATCTTACCGATACCAGAACCGATTGGAAAATCAATATCTTCCATGTTGTTTTCAATATGTGCTTGAATTTCATCCTCTAATTCATCTGAAAGCTTGTAGCCTTCTCCGTTGAAGAATTTGATACCATTGAATTCCATCGGATTGTGAGAAGCAGAGATAACTACACCTGCATCTACTTTGTGAAGTCTTGTAAGATATGCAACAGCTGGTGTTGGCACCACGCCTACATATACTGCATTGGCTCCTACTGAACAGATGCCAGCCATAAGTGCATTTGCAAGCATACCTCCTGAAATACGAGTATCGCAGCCTACGATAATGGTTGGCTGATGAGATTGTTCTTTGGTGAGTACATATGCGCCTGCTTGACCTAGCTTCATTGCGAGTTCAATTGTGAGTTCTGTGCCGGCTACACCACGTACGCCGTCTGTTCCAAATAATCTTGCCATTTGTAATTCCTTCTTTCTTAACAAAGTTTATTATATAAAAAACATCAAATGCTTTTAATATCTATTGTCCCTGACGAGTGTCTTCTGGACCTTCTCTCTCTGTTGTCCCTGGAGACGCTATATTAGGGTCTGTAATGGTTATCATTACCGTAATAGGAGTATAAGTATATTTGGTTTCATCCAAATCTAGAACCAAATCTACCATATGCATTCCGACTGGCAAGCTGCTTACGTCGATGCTGCCATCCAATACCACGTTGTTTAGCGCATTAACATCCTCTTCCAAACCGGATATTGTCACTGCTACACTACTATGGGCAAATTCCAAATCCCAATGTGTAGAAAGACCAGTTACAATGATATTCTGTGTTTCAACGCTGAATACCTTGCTCTTAATTTTTCCTATCGTTGCAGTAATCTCTATCGTGGAATCCTCGCTATTTAAGAGCTGCACACCCTCTGGAATGTATTCGGTTACGTCAATGGACACGGTTACGTCTTCTGTAGCGCCTTCTATCGAAATCAATCCATCCGGAATATCAATCGTATTAACCGTATTTAAAAGACTCTTATCTCCCTTTAGCTTAACCTTGACTGGATCACTGGTAATTCCCTTTAGCATATAGCCCTCTGCCGGTGTGCCTACAGGCTGGAGAGATACATTTACTTCCTTGGTATTGAGAATTTCTGCAGATACGTTGATGGTGGTATTACTGATGGTTAGTCGAGTGGTATCTACTTCATTGCCCTTTTCATCGTAAAGAATCGGCGTTACACGATAAGTCGCCCATGAATCTGACATACCACCTACGTCAATCACTGCTACTGCTGAAACGACCTGCTGTACCATGGATTTTGGACCTGCAACGGTTAATACGTTTGGTGCGGTGACTGTTACAGTTCCTAATGCATATCCTTCAGCAACTTCACCCGTTGTTCTCGGGGATACGACAAACTGCTTTGTCATCAGTTCCTCCAAGGAAACCTTCATTTCTTTACTACTGGACTTTAACTGAATGGAATTAGAGCTGATGTTTGCAGTGCATGCAATATCGATAGGTACTGTACCTGTTACACCGTCTTCATCAATAGACATCTGATCCATGTCTGCGGTTGCAATAAAATCTGTTTCATCCAGCTTATCCAATATACTTCTAACTGCTGTAATAGAAAAGGATACTCGGTTTGTTCCATCAAGAACCTCATAATATTTGCCCATGTTGTCCACAGATTCTTTGTTCACTATATTTACATTAATGGTAAGTGTTTTTGATTTGGTTGGGTCTTCTAGATTGTATACAATCAGCCATAAAGCGAAGGCAAAGACCACTGCCAGAATCTTAAAGCCCAGGTTGTTGGATAAGGCTTTCAGAATATTATTTTTCATTCTTAAACCTCCTCTTCAATCTTTCTATATGAGTAACCTCCTGGTTGCGTTTCTGCAGCTGCTTTAGCTTGTCACGAAGTCCATCTGCATCCAAATTGCGATGGATTCTACCACGATATGCCACAGATACCGTACCTGTTTCCTCGGAAACAATAATTGTCATAGAATCGCTGACTTCACTGACTCCTACTGCTGCACGATGTCTGGTTCCCAAATCCTTACTCAAACCTAAGCTATCTGACAGTGGCAGATAGCAGGTAGCAGATATCACACGGTCACCTCGCAGAATTACAGCACCATCATGCAGTGGTGTATTCTTTTCGAAAATATTGATGAGAAGCTGGCTGGATACCAGGGCATCCACATCAATACCTGTGCGAATATACTCTGTCAAAAGGATTTCATCCTCTAGCACCACAAGTGCACCTGTTTTCACACGACTCATGGCAAAGGTTGCCTTCACCAGTTCATCAATCGTGTGGTCCGAAAACTTTTTATCTTCTGTCTTGTTGTTGACAAATAAGCGATTGAGAAGGTTTTTGTCACCTAGATTTTCCAATGCTCTACGAAGCTCTGGCTGGAAAATTACTACCATGGCTATCAAACCAACATTTAAGGTGTTTTCTGCAATCCATAAAATAGTGCTCATCTGGAACAATGCCGCAATGAGTACAAATATCAAAATCACCAGAATGCCCTTAAACAGGTTCCAAGCTCTTGTTGATTTAATCCACAATAAAACATAATAAAACAGGAAAGAGATAATAAGAATCTCTATAATATCAACCCATGTAATTGTCAAATTAGCCATGCCCATTTTACTGGATAGATTCTGCTGAATTAAATTGAGCATTTCTCTAATATTTCCCATCTTCTCTCTCCTTTCTTAAGTATCATTTGTTATTTTAATAAATCTTCATCAATATCTAATTCTTCTGCAATTGCTCTACGACTAACCTTGTTTTCCTGTCTCCTTTTCTTCTCTTTCATTTTTTCAAAAGGAGAGAGTCCGGTGTATTGCTTTACAGATTTATCTGTAGTAGAAACCATTTTCTTTGGTACTGCCTTCACATAATAATAATATTCATCATCTTCAAACTGTACTCGCTCTGTTCTGCTATAATCCAAATCCATAAACAGGAATTCAAGTACAAAGCCAAGTGCTGTTGCTACAATATTACCAAGAATCATACCAATGGTTCTGCCCTGAATGTCAAACAGTAAATATCCTGCAAACAGGCCGGAAATCTGAACCAAAGCACCCGACACAACGGCTACCTTCCATGCATGGTCAATCGTAAGCTGTCGAATAATATATACGACCACTGCAGACAACGCAAATACTACAATTGTCAAATACATTTCCTTGTTGGCTAGAAGCTGAGACGCTGTAATCGTCATTTTTGCAGCTTCTACTCCACCAGCCCCAACCATAGTTGCCTGAAGAGCAGTCACATTGTCATAAATACCATCTAAAAAGAAATATACAATTGTTCCACAGGCCACTGCTGCAACGGAATATGCTTTGCGCAACAGTCCAGTCCCAATCGGTAGAACATACGGAATGTTAAGCATACACAATATTGGTGTGATGGCAAACAATTTTCCATCCTTTGGTGAAAAACGAAAATAAAGTAAGAAAATCATTACAAAAATAAGCAATGCTGTAAATGCCACTTCCATAGATAAAACATATAGGTTTAAAATAATAAGAGTTGCCGCCACGACAATTGTCATAGTCTGCGGTAACAGACAGCACACTAAAGCCAGTAACAGAGCAACTGGAAACGAACTTATCTGGTCCATAAAACCAACTGTTCTGTTAATATAACAAAAGAGTGCTAGTGCTATCACAAAATTGATTGCATATTTTAAATAGGTTTCATATTCTGACCAGAATTTAAAACCTTTATCTCTGATTTCAATTGCTTTTTCCATAGTACCCCCTACGATTTCAGTTTTTCTTCTCTTTCGTACATCTGGTAAAGACGTTTTAAATTCTTATGGTACGCGGTTCTCGTTTCTTTACTGTGTTTGTAACGAAATGCATACACCAACCCTGTTGCAAAAAGGTATATAATCAAAAATAAGACATAAATCACTAGCATGGTAATGACTGTGTCAATAATCTTGAGATTATTAATCTGTCTAAGAACATCTGACCAGTTTCCCATTACCCAAAGAATCGCCATGACTAGATATGCAATACTACCTGTAAAGAAACTCTTGATTAGTTCTTTTCCTATATAGTCACTCTGATAGTATAAATCTACCTGACGGTGTTCTCTTTCTTCGTTCTGTTCATATAAAGCAATTTTGTAGATTTGCTTTACCCGATCCTCGTTAATCATAATGCCTCCTTACTAATAGACACAATTACGCATTATTTTGTATTATACCACACACATATAGAAAATAAAAGAAAAAATGGTGTTTCAGTTATGAATATCATAGCTGAAACACCATCATTTTTATAATCTCTATAGGAAACGCATGCGATCTCTGTCTCGAGTACTCTTTTGCTCTTTTCGTTGTGGTGTACTGGTATATGCAGTCTGTAAATTATTTGCAATCTTATTTTTACATTCGTCACAATACTTTCCGGTACGAATCATCTTTCCACACTTTTCACACGCTACACCATCCATAGATGATTCTGAGAAAGTAAGTCTCTCTTCTCTTACCCATTGTTTTATCTGTTTTACGGATACTTCACAATCCTCCGACACTATATTAATATTGGCTAAAGGATTTTCTTCTAGATATTTTCTGACTTCCTGAAATTTATTCTCCAACTCATTTAAACAGGCTGGGCATAGATTTCTGTTGGTAACTACATTAAACAATCTGCCACATCCTCTGCAATTTGCTACGTTCACAAGCGTACCTCCTCTACATCTCTCCACCAATACATATGCTTAAAACATATATTTGATGAATTCCTATGCTTTTTAACTCTTCCGCAACTGTTTCTACAGTGCTGCCAGTCGTATAGATATCATCTACAAGCACTATTTTATTGTATTCTACTATATTTTTACCTTTCTGAAAAGCATTTTTGAGATTATTTTTTCGTTCTATGTCATTTAGTTCTTTTTGTGGTTTGGTATCCTTAATTCTCTGGATTAGCCTTGTGTTTACCGGAATTGCTGTAATTGCCGAAAGTGCTTTTGCAAAGCTTTCTGCCTGATTATACCCTCGCTTCCTCTTTTTGGGCAGATACATAGGGACAGGAATTATTGCATCTGCGTCAAATAGCTGCGGATAACGCCTTACCGCTTCCTGAGCAAAAAATTTTGCATATTCTCGCTTGTTGCTGTATTTAAAGCGATACATTGTTTGCTTAATCTCATCTTTGTATAAGTATAGAGCCTTTCCCATAAGAATGGGAGAAGCCGATGCCTTACTCCTATTCTTGTAATCACCCTGTCTCATTCCATGCACATAGCTTCGTTTTATGCACTCCTGACAAAATTCCTTGATGCTATTGTCAAAATATTCATCTTTGTCTTTTTCTGGATATCTTCGCAGATTCTTACGAAATGGACGACCACAATGCATACATACTGCGCCGTAGATTGGATAGAGTTTGCTTTCGCACTCTGAATGGATTCCTATGCTGTTTTCTTCCGGTGAAAGTATATCATCACATACCGGACATCGTGCAGGAAACAGCAGGGCGGCAACTGCCTCCCTGCCAATATTCCATATTCTTATAAAGAGCATTTTCTCTTTAAAGCTATTCATCATCTTTTGCCCATCCATAGGCATATTTTACAGCTTTATTCCAGCCCTTTCGTTTTGCATCACGCCTTTCGGAATCCATGCTTGGCGTGAACACGCGGTCTAGTTGCTGATTTTTAATCACATCCTCTTTGCTTGCCCAGTAGCCTACTGCAAGCCCCGCCAGATAAGCGGCACCCATTGCGGTGGTCTCTACACATGCAGGACGGTTCACTGGTGCGTCAATCATATCAGACTGGAACTGCATCAGGAAGTTGTTGGCACTGGCACCTCCATCTACCTTAAGTGCTCTTACTTCAATGCCCGCATCTGCTTTCATGGCATCAATCACATCACATACTTGAAGCGCAATGGACTCTAGGGTAGCACGGATGATATGATTTTTGGTTGTTCCTCGAGTGATGCCCACAATGGTACCTCTTGCATACTGGTCCCAGTGTGGAGCACCTAAGCCTGTAAAGGCTGGCACTACATAACAGCCATCTGTATCCTTCACTTTCGTTGCCATATATTCAGAATCTGATGCTGATTCTATCATTCTCATACTATCACGTAGCCACTGGATGGAAGCGCCTGCTACGAAAATGGAGCCTTCCAAGGCATAGTTGACTTTGCCATCCAACCCCCAGGCAATTGTAGTTACCAATCCGTTATTCGAAAACACTGGGGTCTGTCCTGTGTTCATAAGGAGGAAGCATCCGGTACCATATGTATTTTTTGCTTCGCCTTCATGAAAGCAGGTCTGGCCAAAAAGAGCTGCCTGCTGGTCCCCTGCTGCTCCTGCGATTGGAATTTCACCGCCTAAAAATGCAGCATCTGCATATCCATACACCTGACTAGATGGTACAGCTGTTGGAAGCATCGATGCCGGAATATTCAGCTCCTTCAAAATATCTTTATCCCATTCCAGCGTATTGATATTAAATAGCATGGTTCTACTGGCATTAGAATAATCGGTTACATGCACCTTTCCTTTTGTCAGCTTCCAGATTAACCATGTTTCTACGGTACCAAATAAAAGCTTTCCATCATTTGCCAATTCACGGGCACCTTCTACATTGTCGAGAATCCACTTAATTTTTGTTGCAGAGAAATATGCATCAATCATTAATCCCGTCTTCTGACGATAGGTTTCCTCCATGCCTTTTGCTTTTAATTCATCTGCCATATCGGAGGTACGACGACATTGCCACACGATCGCGTTGTAAACCGGCTCTCCGGTCTCTTTGTTCCAGACAATGGCAGTTTCTCTCTGGTTCGTAATACCAATTGCAGCAATATCCTTTGCTTTGGCATTAATCATACTCATAGCCTCCACAGCTACCCCTAACTGCGTGGACCAGATTTCATTGGCATCATGCTCTACCCAACCGGGATTTGGAAAAATCTGGCGAAATTCCTTCTGTGCCATGGAGCAGATATTGCCAGCTTCATCAAACATAATACAGCGGTTGCTGGTGGTTCCAGCATCCAATGCCATGATATATTTCCCCATAATGCTACCCCCTCTGTAATGTTTATCCCAATCGAATACGGTTTACAACTGTAAGCTGCGCAGCCTTTTCTGCAAAATCAGCTTCTTTCATACCTGCTGTTGTAAATGCAACCTCACCATCCACAACAGCTTCTACATAAGAAACTTTTCCAAACGCAGCCTCTACAGCCGTCTTATCTGATGTTGTTCTCACAAAGAAACGATTCGTGCTTTCTTTGTAATCAATGAGTGCTACCTTTTCCGGTTGCCATTCAATAAATACGTTGGTATCCTTGTGTTTTACCATATCAACAATATCTGCAACCACGGCACTGGCTGTTGGCAGTTTGCCTGCACCGCTTCCATAGAACATAGCATCTCCTAACATATTTCCATGTACAAATACACCGTTAAATACATCGTTGACATTGCAGAGCGGATGACTCATTGGCAGCATGAACGGAGCTACCATACAGCTGTATTTGTTGCCAGTACGCTTGCTGGAAGCAAGAAGCTTAATGGAGCTATCCATCTGCTTTGCATAGGCAAAATCCTCTGCTGTAATTTTCGTGATACCTTCTGTATAAATATCCTGATAATCCACTTGCTGCCCGCATACCAAAGAAGTAAGAATTGCAATTTTACGACATGGGTCAATGCCTTCTATATCTGCAGTTGGATCTGCTTCTGCATACCCCTTCGCCTGCGCATCCTTTAGCACTGCTTCAAAGCTCACACCTTCATTTGCCATGCGTGTAAGCATATAGTTGGTGGTTCCATTCAAGATACCTGTGATTTCATCAATTTCTTCTGCCGTTAAACAGGTATTCAATGGACGGATAATTGGAATACCGCCGCCCACACTTGCACCAAACATGAAATTGATATCTTTTTCACGTGCAATCGCAATCAGCTCTGAGCCTTTTTCGGCTACTAGGTTTTTATTCGATGTGGCTACCTGTTTTCCCGCCAAAAGCATTTCTTTTACAAAGGTATAGGCTGGCTCAACGCCACCCATTGCTTCTACTACAACACCAACTTCTTCATCTTCCACAATCGTCTTGTAGTCATGTATAATACATTTTTCATAAGGGTCGCCTGGAAAATCTCTTAAATCCAAAATATATTTTACTTCAATTGGCTCTCCTGCACGTTCTGCAAGCAACTCCTTATTTACCTCTAATACTTCTACAACACCAGAACCAATGGTGCCATATCCCATAACTGCAATCTTCATTTTTTCTTACTCCTTAGCTAATATTTTTGCATAGTAGACGCCTTCTACCCGTTCCATAGCAGCAACCATTTCATCCACCTTATCCTCTGTATGAAATACATCCATACTTAAGGTAAGTGTCGCAATTCCGTTGATTGGTATGGATTGATGAATCGTTAATATATTACATTTGAATCTGTCAATCGAACGCAATATATTGGACAAAAGTCCTGGCTCATCATCTAGTTGAATAACCAGCGTGATGGAACGTCCCCTCTCATTCTCATGAAACGGAAAAATATCGTCCTTATATTTATAAAACGAGCTGCGGCTAATCCCTACGACTTCTGTTGCTTCCTGTACAGATGTTACCTTGCCAGATTCGAAAAGTCGTTTTGCTTCTACTACCTTTAACAACACCTCTGGTACTGCTTTTTCCTTCAGTACAAAGTAATTTGTCTTATCCGACATCGTCTTATGTGCTCCTTTAGTTTTATTTAATCATCCTCGCTTACCATGTTGTCAGGACATCCGAGGCTGAGCCATTTGAGATAACCGTTAATAAACAAATCAATATCACCATCCATTACGTTATCTACATTTCCGCTTTCCACACCTGTTCGACGATCCTTTACCATCGTGTATGGCTGCATGACATAGGAACGAATCTGATTTCCCCAGCCAATTTCTGTAACTTCTCCGCGAATGCCAGCGGCTTTGGCCATCTGTTCCTCCTGCTTCAAGAGATATAGCTTGGCTTTTAACATCTGCATGGCCTTATCCTTATTCTGGAACTGGGAACGTTCATTCTGACATTGTACCACAATTCCTGTAGGATAATGGGTGATACGAATCGCGGATGAGGTTTTATTAATATGCTGCCCACCTGCACCACTGGAACGATAGGTATCTATACGAAGATCTTCATCCTTGATGTCGACATCAATATCTTCGTCAATATCTGGCATAACATCACATGACACAAAGGAGGTCTGACGTTTGCCGGCTGCATTAAATGGAGAAATACGAACCAGACGGTGAACACCCTTTTCGGATTTTAAATATCCATAGGCGTTTTCACCATTTACCTCAAAGGTAATAGACTTAATTCCTGCTTCTTCTCCATCTAGTGAGTCTAATACGGTAAGCGTAAATCCTTTCTTGTCAGCCCAGCGTGAATACATACGGAAAAGCATGGATGCCCAGTCGCAGGACTCCGTTCCGCCTGCGCCCGCATGCAGCGATACGATTGCTTTTTTCCTATCATATTCTCCAGACAACAAAGTTTTCATGCGAATGGCTTCGTAGGTATTTATGAAGTCGTCTAACATTTCCTGTATTTCTGGAATTAATGCTACATCGTTTTCTTCGTAGCCCATTTCTATCATGGTTTCGATATCCTCAAATGCTGTTTCCAATCCAGCATATGTAGCTACGTCATCCTTCATACTTTTTAATTCCTGCATTTTTTTCTGTGAAACAGATGGGTCATTCCAAAAGTCTGGAGCCTCCATTTCACGTTCAAGCTCTTGTATTTTTTGTTCTTTATTTATTAAATCAAGTGAATCTCTCACTTCCTGCAGTGGTGCTTTATAGGTACCTAGCACTGATTTGAAGTTGTCGAGTTCAACCATGAAATCACCTCTTCTTTTTTAGTTATGTCTGACCTTGAAGAATACCTTTAATAATCGCGTCAGCACCCAGAGACAAACAAGCACCAGAAATGCTCCGGTTGCATCTACACAGATGTCAAACAAATTGCCACTTCGCTCTGGGATAAATAATTGATGAAATTCGTCGGTGGTGGCGTAACATACCGTCAGGACAAATGCTAAGATATAACGAAGCCATCCAGGTCTACAGTTCCCCCATGCTTGCTGTACTTTTGGGTAGAAGCCCAGTGCCCAATAATATAGAATGGCTAGAATACCAAATTCTGTCATATGGGCAAGCTTTCGAATTGGATAATCCCAAAATTGCGCCATTTGAAGTATCTCCGCTTCGTCCCAGCCAATCCTAATCACCTGATTCAAAATACTGATAAATACATAACTAATGCCCCCGCTTAAGTCTGCAGATTCCTCTCCCGGCTGTGCAGAAAAGGAGAATATGACCAGCATCCAAACAATTCCCAGTACATGACTGAGCACGTAAAATAGTTTGTTTATTTTAACTTGTTTATTCATTCGCCAGTATACCTTTCATAATTTCCAATGCTTTTAGAAACTGGCTGTCATACTGTTTGTCGTATGTGGCATCTACATCTCCAGTGTATTCGTATTCTACCTCTACATCTGGAGCTACACCTACATCATGAATATAATTGCCCTTTGGAGTGAAATATTTTGCGGTAGTAAGCTTAATTGCATCTCCATCTGATAACGTAATAATATTCTGTACAATTCCTTTTCCATAAGTTGTCTTGCCTACCAGCGTCGCATATTCATAATCCTTTAGTGCACCTGCAAAAATTTCGGATGCGCTAGCGCTGTTTTCGTCAATTAAGACAACCATTGGAATATCCATGCAGTCCGAATCTGACTTGTATTCCCTGCGATTGCCATATTTGTCTTCGACATATACTAGCATACCCTCTGGCAATACCGTATCTAGTAGCTCTACCACAGAATCTAATATACCGCCTGGGTTTGCGCGCACGTCTACAATGACGCCTTTCATCCCCTGACTCTGAAGCTGTGACACCATCTCCTTAAATTGCTCGTCTGTTTTCGATTGAAATTCTGTAATCTGAATATATGCAATGCCATTGTCTAGCATCTCTCCTTCAATACTTGGGAGCTCGACGTGTTTTCTTTCTACATCAAACTCCAATGTCTCACCAGTAGATTCGCGATAGACTGTTAAATGGACCGTGGTACCTTCCTCTCCCCGGATATGTGTTACCAGTTCAGATACCTCCATGCTGGTTGCCTCAATCTCATCCACGTATAATAGGATATCGCCATTTTTTAAGCCTGCCTCTTCTGAAGGGGTACCACGATAGACCTTGCTAATCGTCACTTGCATGGTTTCTATATTCTGGCTTACCCCAGCCCCTATTCCATAATATACACCAGAGGTATTTACCATAAGGTCCTGATATTCCTCTGCTGTATAATATACAGAATAAGGGTCCTCCAAGCCTTCCATAAGTCCACGACATAAAGATTCATAAAGCCCTTGTTTTTCAAAGTCTTCATAGTAATGTCGGTTCATAAAGGAATAGATTTCGTCTAGTTTTTCCACAACATCATCATTCAAAAGTGCCGTATTGCTAAGGGTGGATGTGCCCGTCTGACCGATGACCAAAAACAGCCCTGTGGCATTTAAAATCCCAACTACGATAGCACAAACCAATATCATACACGTAATACTTGTTAAGACACCCATGAGAAATCCATGTCTCTTGAGAAATCCCTCTTTCTCTGGCTGAACACTGTCCCACTCGAGCGGTGTATCTTCATTTAAATTTTCTACTTCATTATGTTGCATATAACTTCCTTTTCTAAAAATAAATACTTTGATGAATATTCTACCCCATTTGTTCGTTTTTTTCTACTATAAATTCTATGTAATTTAAAAAAGCAGTTCTATCAAATAAAAAAAGAACTATTTCCTGCTGTGATAGCTTAGAAATAGTCCTTTCATTTGTTTTTCAAATTTAAACCTTTAAGTGCTTACGAATGGTCCAGGTACTTCCTAAGAGACCAATGCCCACGCCCAGCAACAATGCAATCGGGATAAGTCCCTGAAAGAGGATTTGTGGCGAAACAAAGTCTAGAAGTGAACCTACAAAGGAAAACTGATTTGCTACATAGATAACAACATTATCATACATCACATATAGCAATATCAATGGTAAAAGCGCACCTATAAGTCCAATCACGATACCTTCTACAATAAATGGTGAACGAACTAAAAAGTCTGTAGCACCAATAAGTTTCATGATGGCAATTTCCTCCTTACGCACGGAAATACCAACAGTAATGGTATTGTTAATCAAGAAGATAGCAACGCACAGCAGAATAAAAATAATACCGCCGGAAACGATACTGAGTATCTTGTTAAACTCCGTCAAGGTTTCTGCAACTGACTGAGATTGTTTTACCTCACGCACGCCCTCAATGCTTTCGATATAGGTTACCAGACCGGTCTGTTGAGAAATATCTTTCAGATACACTTCATAGTTCGCGTGGTCTGCAAGTGGATTCTCTGAAAATCCTTCTGCATATTCTTCATTGCCTTCAAAATACACTTCCTTGAAATTATCCCACGCCTCATCTGCGGATACGAATACCATATCCCGTACTTCAGTTCTTTTTCCAATATCTTCTCCAATAGCTTTTATAGCATCCTCGGAAAGACTTTTTTCAAAAAACACCGTAATCGCAACGCTTTCTTCAGCGTTCTTTACCATTGCATTTACATTAAATACCAGTATATAAAAAATACCGAACATAAATATACATGCTGCCATAGTGGCTACGGATGCAAGGGAGAACATACTGTTTCTAAATATATTCTTAAAGCCTTGCTGAATGGAATAAAATAATGTATTAATCTTCATCGCTATAATCACCCTTTTTGCTATCGCTTACGATAACACCTTTCTGCACCGTGATTACGCGCTTTTTCATGACCTTTACAATTTCCATGTTGTGGGTTACCACAATAACCGTGGTACCGCGCTCATTCACTTCTTCCAATAATTTCATGATCTCCCAGGCATTGTTATTGTCTAGGTTTCCTGTAGGCTCATCGGCCAACAAAATACTTGGTTCATTAATCAGTGCTCTGGCAATGGCAACGCGCTGCTGTTCACCACCAGACAACTCCTTAGGATTGGAACGATATTTCGCCGCCAAACCTACCATGGACAACATCACTGGTACCTTTTTCTTAATGCTACGGGTAGACTGTCCGATCACTTTCTGCGCGAAAGCAATATTTTCATATACATTTCTGTCCTTCAATAAACGAAAATCCTGAAATACCACCCCAATGCCTCTACGGAATTTTGGGACCTGTCTTCTACGGATTTTTTCTAAGTTTTTCCCATTAATCATAATAGAACCTTCGGTGGGTTCTAACTCCTTGAGCAACAGCTTAATCAAGGTAGATTTACCAGATCCGCTGTCACCTACAATAAATACAAATTCGCCATCTTCAATTTCCAGATTAACATCGTTCAGCGCAGGAATCCCTGCAGAATATGACTTGCTGACATGTTCCAGTTTAATCATCACAATCTCCTTACGCCACAAGCAAAGCTTGTGCTCATTCTAATAATCAAGTGTCTCCATATACTTCATGTACTTAACTACCATAAGTGCAATTCTAAATGTGATAGCGTCTTCAAATACGCGAAGATCCAAGCCTGTGCTTTTTTGCAGCTTGTCCAGTCGATATACAAGGGTATTCCTATGAATATAAAGCTGTCTTGAGGTCTCTGAGACATTCAGGCTGTTCTCGAAGAATTTATTAATTGTGAAAAGAATCTCTTCGTCAAATTCATCTGGTGATTTGCCATCAAAAATCTCTTTAATAAACATCTTACAGAGCGGAATTGGAAGCTGATAAATCAAACGACCAATGCCCAGCTGTGAATAGGCAATGATATCCTTTTCTTCAAAGAAAATTTTGCCTACATCCAGAGCCATACGTGCTTCCTTGTAAGAGCGGGATACTTCCTTTAATTCATTTACAATTGTACCATAGGCAACGTGTACGTTATTGTCTGCATCTCCTCGGAATAAATTAATGATAACCTCTGCGGTTTTGCTTAAATCATCATAGTTTTCATTTTCCTGCAGTTCTTTTACTACGATGATGTTCTTCTCATCTACAGCAGTAACGAAATCCTTGGATTTTCCACCGAAAAGACTACGGATTTTCTCTAATTCGTTTCCTTCTTTGTCGCGATTTGTCTCTACGATAAATACGACACGTTTCACTTCCGTTTCTATGTGCAATTTTTTCGCACGATTATAGATATCTACTAAAAGGAGATTGTCCAATAAGAGATTCTTGATAAAGTTGTCCTTATCAAAACGCTCTTTGTAAGCAACCAGAAGATTTTGAATCTGGAAACTTGCAATTTTACCAATCATATATGCATCTTCGCCATCTCCATAAGCCAAAAGGATGTATTCTAACTGATGTTCGTCAAACACCTTGAAAAACTGACAGTCTCCTACCACTTGACTATCTGCTGGAGAACTCACAAAGCTCTGTGCTGCAGCAATAAATTTGTCTGTATCCTTAGAGGTAGCCGCAAGAATCTTACCTTCTATATCAATTACACACAAATCTGTCCTTGTGATATTTTTTAATCCATCGATTGTATTTTGTAGTATTTGATTGGAAATCATACATCATTCTCCTTATCCCCATATTTGCGTTTTGCATAAATACCTTTCTCTATTTTAATGCATAAAGACAAAAAAAGAAAGAGGAAATGTGCATTTTTTATGCAAATCTTCTCTTTCTTTACTGGAAATCTAGTAAATATTAACTAAAAATCTCTCTTATATTCCTGAAATCCCTCACCCAGAACTTCACGCACATCTGATACAATTACAAAAGCGTGTTCGTCTATTTGATGTACCATATCCTTTAATCTAACAATTTCTTTCTGTGATACAATACAAAATAGGACACATTTTTCTTTGCCTGTATACATACCGCGAGCCTCAAGTCCTGTCAGGCCACGCTGCAAACCCTCCACAATAGCTTTTGCCACTTCTTCATACTTATCTGTAATGACATAAGCTGCTTTGGTATAATTAAAGCCTTCTACAATTAAGTCAGAAACCTTTGTTTGTACGATAATACCAATAATGGCATAAAGTGTTGGACGCATACCAAAGACTAAAAGTCCCAGAAGTACTACTGTTCCATCGATTATCTGCAAAATCTGAACAATAGAATAGTGACGCAACTTCATCTGAATTAAAGCGGACACCATATCCGTGCCTCCAGTCGTGGCGCCTACACGAATCACAAAACCAATCCCTGCACCTGCACACACACCACCAAAAATTGCTGCAATCATATAATCACCTTCCGGCAAATTTATGGACGGAATGATATATAACCAGACAGATAGCATGATTGCTCCAAATAACGTCCTTCCAATAAACTTCTTGCCCTTTAGAAAATAGGCAATTACAAATACCGGAATGTTAAGTACCAGGTTGGTAAGCCAAAGAGGAATACCTCCTTCAATAAAGCCTTCTGTAATGCTTTTGATGATAATTGCCAATCCACTGAATCCACCGGTTACCAGACCAATCTGATCATAAAAGCACGAAATACCAAATGATAAAATTCCAGTTCCAATTATAATCATAAAATAATTATAAAATTTCCCGTGTCTTCTCATATTATCACATTCTCTTTCTAAAATTTATTCTTCATCATAGCCTTTCACATAATTCATCAACTTATGCTCACGGAACTTTCTTAAAAGTGCATATTTTAAACTGTGTTTCTGTCCTGAAATTTTGCCGCTACCCATTCCATACCATATATTTGAAGAAAGCATTGCTCTGTTTTCTACTAGAAATTTCTCCTGAAATGGAGAAGACAATACACTTATAATTACCTTTGGTGCCACCAAATTGATTTCGTTAATTGCTGCTTCGGCAGCTCCCGGTGTATCCTCTATTAGCTGTGTACCTACTATATCCAAACGCGGAAATTCCTCGGTTATATAGTTTACTGCCTGTTCTACTTCGCCTTCTTCGTCGCCAAGGATATATACTGTAAAATTACCTCGCTCCAAAATTTTCATAAGCTGGAAGAAAAACTCGCGCTTTTCTATCTCACGCTTATGGAGAATCGTGGTCTCGCCAACTGCATCTAAAATCCCTACTTCTGAAATAACGGTAACATCTGCCATTTCAATTGCCGCTTTTACTACATCATCCTCTTGAGCAAGTAGCAATGTTCGCATGTAAACTTCCTGAATCGCAGTAAACACATGATTATCTATATTCTTTCCAATCTGAGTCAGATTTTCTAGAGCAGTGTAATTATTCAGTTTTATTCCTGCTACTGTAATCTCTTTTATCATAGTATACCAAAAAACCTTTTTCTTAATTAAACCAATTTAGTATAACAAAGCGTATAAATTTTGGCAAGTCTTTCGACAATTTACAACTTTTTATGCGAACTTCACAAAACAACTGTTCTTTTCATCTTGATTAAAAGCGGTAAAAACATACGTATTTTTTGTGGATAACGTGAATAAGTCCGTGCATAACTTGATTTTTCGGGCTTTCTGGACTTTAATTTGTGGATAACTTTCGGAACATGTTTTTCCTATTTTGCAAGCCTTTTTTTAATATTTACCTATATTTGTGCAAATTGTATATATTATCCATTGTGACGCATAATCTACAAAAAAAAGCTGGTATAAACCAGCTTCTTTTTTTGAATTAGATAACTCTTCTAATTGCGAGCACTCTTTTATATTTCCAGTTGTTCGTGATTTTGATACCGTCCTTTTTGTTGGATGCATGAACTATTTTACCACCGCCCATGTAGATTGCAACGTGTCCGCTATAGCATACAATATCACCAGGCTGGATTTCTGATTCGCCTACTCTATATCCAACACTTCTCATTTTGTATGAGCTATGTGGTAAGCTTATTCCAAATGCTTCATATACCTTCATAACAAAGCCTGAGCAATCGGCTCCGTTCGTTAAGCTTGTCCCAGCCCATTTATATGGATTGCCAATGAACTGTACCGCATAGTCTACTACACCTTGTCCATTGCCACTTACTGGCGGATTGTAGGTTTTACTTGAAGAAGATGACTGTTTTTTCTTCTTATTTGCTTTCTCTGCTGCCTTACGTTCAGCCTCTTCTCTTTCCGCTGCAAGACGAGCAGCTTCCTCTTCCTTCGATTCAGCATATGTGTAAACAGTTTCTACTGTTGCATAATCTGCTGAAATATAACCTGTATAGGATTTGTACTGTACCTTTAACCAGCCAGCAACAGATTCATCTACAACTGTCACTTTATTTCCGCCTGAAAGCAAGGTGTAAACGCCTGCGTCGGTAGAAGCTTCTTTACGAAGTCTCAATGTATTTGTTGTAATTGTAGCGATTCTCTGTGAAGCGGCTTTGCATGCTGCTTCATCGCCTACAACCACATAATCTGCTGAAACATATCCGGTTACACTGCCAGATGTAATTTTGTACCAGCCATCTAAAGACTCAAGAACCGTTGCTGCGCCATTGCTATAAAGCTTACCAAGCACCTCTGATTCAGCATTTGCCTCAGCTCTAATATTTAAAGAAGCATTAACTTGAGCAATTGCAATGTTTGCATATGGGTTGCCTGCTACCTGCTGTGTAGCCTCTGGCTCTGCAACGACTGGTGTTTCATTCTCTGCTACACCTGCGTATAATGTATTGTCTGTTGTATCATTTAAAACTACGGTTTCGTTAATTGCTGAATGTGCTCCAGCTGCGAAGCTATATGTAGTTCCTGTTATATAATTTGTATCTGCAGCAGGTGCACTAGCTAATACTGCAACTGGTACTGTACCAATTAAGAGTGTAGCGACTAAAAGTCCTGCTGTAAATTTTGTATTAATCATCGTTTCCTCCAATTTCGAATGAATTGTTAATAATTATTACGAAGTTGTTACAAATGTTACGATGCCATTATATCAATGCTGTATACAAGTGTCAAGCCCCTAAATATGCTATTTTTCGACCCACTTTTTACCAATATTTTGTGTTATTTTACTGCAATCGCTTCAATCTCCATTAAAACATCCTTTGGAAGCCTTGCAACCTCTACACAACTTCTTGCAGGGAAGTCTGATGTAAAGTAGTCTTTATATACCTCATTAATTGTTACAAACTCATTCATTTCCTTAATAAATACGGTTGTTTTAATTACGTTTTCCATACTTGTTCCAGCTGCTTCTAAAAGATTTTTTAAATTTGAAAGCGCCTGGTTTGCCTGAGCAACCGTACCTTCTGGAATTTCTCCTGTAGCTGGATTTACCGGAATCACACCTGATGTATATACCATACCATTTACTTCAATTGCCTGCGAATATGGTCCTATTGCCGCTGGTGCTTTGTCTGTACTAATAATGTTTTTCATAGTGTCTATCTCCTTTTATATGATTATTTCACGATACGAATTTTGCCGTCTGTGATATCAATGATTCTCTGTTTGTACAAATGTCCTACTGCGCGTTTGAATGCATTTTTACTAAGTCCCGTTTCTCGTTTGATAACCTCCGGACTTGCCTTCTCACTAAACGGAAACACACCTGCGTAGGAATCCAATAGCTCTAAAAGTTTTTCTGCGTCAGCATCCATCTGGATATATGCTTTTTCACGAAGAGTCAAATCCAACTTGCCATCTGGCTTTACTCCGATAACCTTTGCATCAATAATATCACCGATGCGAAGATAACTGTGGTCCTCGTGGCTCGGAATACGAGCAGAGTATTTGTCATCCACTGCTACGAAGGTTCCAAAGTTGTCACTAAATTCATATACACGACCGGTTACCATATCATCCTTTTGATATGGGGAATCGGTAGACAGCAGATTGTACAAGCCCTTCATGCTTGCGCAAAGCCGATTACTTTTATCTATATATATTGTAACTAGGACTTCATCCTCTGGTTGAACCTTCTGTGTCATTTCTTTAAACGGAAGAAATAAATCCTTTTCCAAGCCCCAATCCAGGAATGCTCCGATTTTTCCCATTTCTTTTACAGTAAGGACTCCGAACTGTCCCAAGCTAAGCTTTGGTTCATTCGTAGTGGCAATCATGCGATCCTTGGAGTCCTTGTATAAAAATACTTTTATTTTGTCTCCGCGTTTTGCATCTGCTGGCACCTGTTTCACCGGCAGGAGCACTCTTTCTTCTGCGTTTTCTGTTTCACCAAGGTATACGCCGAAGTCTACTTTCTTTATATAGATTAGTTCTTGGTATTCACCTAACTTCATATTCATCCTCTTTCTTCTATATTAAATGCATTCTCATATTTCATACATGGCCTTCTATGGTTTGATAGCATTGCACTTACTTTCCTAAGAAAAGAATTGTTGCATATGATTTTCCTTCTGCATTTACCAATACCACGGTAACTTCTTTGCCTTTTATCGTCACACGAGGCACTATCGTATCTCCCAACACAGCTGCCATTTTGTATTCTACACGAATCTCTTTGACTTGAAAATACTCTGGCAAATATTCTTCTGCCACCATAACATATTTCCCGTTATTCATGTGATTGTTGGTGTCAATGAAATATTTAGGGACAAGAATAGCATCCTTTTCTTCGTATTTTTCTGGAACTGTTATCTTTCGATCGCAATAGTCCATATCCAATTTTGGCTCATCTGGATAATGTGCAGACACTTCGTCCGTAATTCGAAGTGGACGTCCTGTTTGCGGATCAATCAGTACCCATATAGAATTCGCTTTTACTATTGTATCACCTTTCGCATTTTCCATGCAAAAGTTTCTCAGGCCAAACAAGCCTTTGGTATTATATGGCCAGGTGGATACCGTGATATCCTCACTCAAACCCGGCATATCTTCTATACAAATCTGCCAGAAGGATAAAATCCAAGCCATATTCTGTTCGAGAAGCTGTGCGCCGCTTTCCCCTAACTCTTCCGAATGAAGCGTACTGGCATCCTGTAAATAGTTTAGTAACGCGTGATAGGTTAGTCTGCTTTCTGAATTTGATTCGCTATATCTTACTTTTGACTCTAGCTTGTACATAATACTACCTCAATTTTTGTGGAACTATAAACACTTCCTTAGTGTACCATTTTCTCATGTAAAAAGAAAGACCTCGAAGAACTAATTCTTCAAGGTCTGTTAGCTGGCCCACAAGGATTCGAACCTTGGATGACGGAGTCAGAGTCCGTTGCCTTACCGCTTGGCGATGGGCCAATGTTGTCTCAACAAATGGTATTATACCTAGATTGAAACATAGTGTCAACACTTTTTTCAAAAAGTTTTTACAATTTTTCCTATCATTGCATACACAGTTTCATCGCCCCATTCTAATTGCGCTGTTCCGCTAGTGTGTTCTACTATTGCCTTCTTAATTTCGTCCTTTCGCTCCAAGGGAACGAGTACTGTCATTTTGACATTTGCAGCATACTCCGTATCTAAGATTGCGATTTCCTGTTGCGAAAAAAGATACTGTAATTTCCCAATACCATTATAATCAGTATATATATATAGAAGAAACCCGTTTCTTTTTTCGATAATTTGAGAGACCGCCAACCCTTCCTGTACTGCTTTCTGATAAGCACGAACTAAACCTCCTGTACCGAGTAATACACCACCAAAATAACGGGTAACTACAACTGCCACATTGGTGAGGCCTTCCTTGAGCAACACATCCAACATAGGTCTGCCTGCAGTCTGAGCGGGTTCTCCATCATCAGAGCATCTGGTCAATTCCTGATTCACTCCGAGCACAAAGGCACTACAATTATGTCTTGCATCCCAGTATTTCTTTTTCATTTCATTGATGAAGGCAACTGCCTCTTCTTCTGTTTCTACGGGCTTAACGGTGGCAATAAATCTGGACTTTTTTTCTATGATTTCACCTTGACCGCCTTCATATACAACACGATATGCCATTCTATGCTCCTTCTACTTAGACTATTCCTCTTCATCCTAACATATCCAATGCCCTCTTTTCAATTTTTTTCTTCCTATAGGCATGGTTTTTTGATATAATAGGGATAACTATAACTATAGTAGCTTATAGGAGGCAATTTATGAAATACAACAAAAGTTCCACCAAGCAACGTATCAAACGTGCGAATTCAAAAGGAACAAAAATTAAGAACAAGGTTGGTTTGAGTGGTTTGAAAATCTTCATGATTGTTCTAATTTCTCTTATCGTGATTGTTGGAGCAGCTGCTTTGGGCGTGGCAAAGGGAATCATAGATTCTGCACCTGACATTTCGCATATCGATGTTATTCCCACAGGCTTTTCTACAACCGTCATAGCGGATGATGGTGTTACCGAAATTGATACTCTAGTTGGCTCTGGTGCCAATCGTGAGTATGTGACATTGGATCAGATTCCGCTTCATATGCAACAGGCTTTTGTTGCCATTGAAGATGAACGTTTCTATCAGCACAATGGTATCGACCTTCAGGGTATTGCCCGTGCCGGCATCGTTACGGTCACCAATATGTTAAAGGGCGAATCCGGAATGCAGGGTGCGAGTACCATTACACAACAGTTAATCAAAAACAACGTATTAACTACTTGGACAGGTGAAACTACTTTACTTGACAAGGTACAACGTAAAATTCAGGAGCAATACCTGGCTCTTAAGCTAGAAGAACAGGTGCAGGATAAGGACTGGATTTTGGAAAATTATTTGAACACAATTAATTTAGGTTCGAATACCTTAGGTGTGCAATCTGCCGCAAAGAAGTATTTCGGAAAAGATGTTTCTGAGCTGACTCTTTCAGAAAGTGCTGTGATTGCAGGGATTACCAAAAATCCTTATGGTTATGACCCAATACGCTTTCCGGAAACCAATGCAAATCGTCGCGAGCTCGTTTTAAAAGCGATGCTTCGCCAAAACTATATTAATCAGAAGGCATATGACGAAGCTATGGAAGATCCTGTATATGACAGAATCGCATCCTACAATGTAGACAATGCAGATTCCTATAACACCTATTTCGTAGATGCTTTAATTGAAGATGTATTAAACGATTTAATAGAACAAAAAGATTATTCCGAGTCAGATGCTTATAAGGCGATTTATCAGGGGGGATTGACCATTGTTTCCACTCAGGATTTGGCTATGCAGTCTATTTGTGATGAAGAATCCAATAATTTGGATAACTATCCAAAGAAACCAAAATATTCCTTCACCTTATCCTTCTCAGTGAAAAAAGCTGATGGTACCACTTCTAATTATACACATCAAACAATGCTTACTTACTATAAGAAGGTAAAGAATGATGCGGAATACGACATTACTTATTCCTCTGAGCAAGCTTGCTATGATGCTATTGCGAAGTATCAAGAGGATGTACTAGAAGAAGGCGATACGATTGTAGAGGGCTCTGAAGCTGTCCTCATTACTTTGCAGCCTCAGGTTGCTATGACCGTTATTGATCAAAGCACTGGTGAAGTAAAGGCTTTGGTTGGTGGCCGTGGTGATAAAGTAGGTAACCGTACGTGGAATCGTGCTACAGATACTACCCGTCAGCCAGGCTCAACCTTTAAAATCCTGGCATGCTACGCAGCTGCTTTGGATGCAGGCGAAAAAACACTTGCTTCGGTACAAGATGATGCACCTTATCAGGTAGGAGAAAAGATATATCGAAATTCCGATGATTCCTTCCATGGTTGGACAACAATCCGTGAAGGTATTACCAATTCCTATAACATTACAACCTTAAAAACACTCCAGGAAATTGGTGTAAACCTTGGCTATGAATACGCCTTAAACTTTGGTTTCACTACCTTATCAGATGAAGATAAAAACTTGGGCATTGCTCTCGGAGGGCTTACCTATGGTGTAACAAATCTGGAGCTTACTGCTGCTTATGCGGCTATTGCAAACTATGGTGAATATATTGAACCAAGCTTCTATACTGCCGTATATGACCATGAAGGAAATCTTATTTTGGATAATACAAAACAGAAATCTCACACTGTAGTAAGTAAACAAACAGCCTGGTTGCTGACAGATGCCATGAGAGACGTTATGACATCTGGTACTGGTACAAGAGCATATTTTGGAAGCTCTATGGATCAGGCTGGCAAAACTGGTACTACCACCTCAAACCGCGACTCCTTATTTGCGGGCTATACGCCTTATTATACTTGTGTAGTATGGGGTGGAAATGATGACAACTCTATGCAGGTGAGTGGTGAATGTACCTATGCAAGGAATATTTGGCGAGAGGCAATGAAACGCATTCACAACAATCTTGAATACAAGGCTTTTGATGAACCATCCGGAATCACCACCGCTTCTGTATGTAAAGAATCTGGCCTACTTCCTCTGGCAAACACTTGTGAATTTTGCCAAAAAGGAAGTTCCATCTATGATGAGTATTTTGCAACAGGAACTGTGCCAATTGAAACCTGTGACCATCATGTAGCCTTGGATATCTGTTCCGCTAGTGGCATGATTGCAAACGCCAACTGCCCAGCAAGTCAGGTAATTCACAAGACATTTATCGTTGATGGAAGTCCGGAAACAGAGGATGCGCCATATATCGCTACTGAAGCATTTCTAGCGACCTTGTGTACACAACATTCGGCCTCAAAGGCCCCAGCTTCTAATACCACCTCTGTGGAAAACGATTCCGACGATCATTAAAACGGAAGCAGAGAGAAAAAATTTACAAGATATCGTTCTTACATGCTGAACAACTGAAAAACCCCCGATATACAAACCGTACGCCTTACTCTATAAAGCGACTGTTTTATATCGGGGGTTTATGCTTTTCATTATACTTCAAATATAAGGTCTCCATACGATGGCATCGGCCACATAGATTTATCTACAATCATCTCTAATTTATCTACTGGCTTACGAAGAGCTTCCATGGCAGTATGTACTTCATCTCTATAGTAACGAGCCTGTGCTTTTCCACGTTCCATTCGGAAGGCAATTTCAGTAACCTCCTGCAGTTTAACCATAGCAACCTTTGTTTCTTCCAGATATCTTGATGTTTCCTGAAGCAGTGATGTCTGTACGCTCACCGGCGCATCTGGACATGCTGCTTTCACAGAATTGATACTATCTGCAAGCACTGTTGTATAGCGAATAACTGCTGGAACTATCTGCTTGGTAGCCATGTCAACCATTGCTCTAGCCTCAATGTTGATAGTCTTTGCATAAATTTCATATTCTATTTCTTTACGTGATTCCAACTCACTCCTGCTAAATACATTGAAACGTTCAAATACTTCTACAGAAGCTGAAGCAACATATTCTGGAATCGCATCTACCATACATGCAAGGTTTGGAAGACCACGACGGGCAGCCTCCTCTATCCATTCCTCGGAATATCCATCACCATTGAAAATAATACGTTCATGTGCCTCTGCGTATTCTTTAATCAGTTCACGTACTGCGGATTCAAAATCCTCTGCTTTCTCCAATACATCACAGGCGTCTGCAAAAGCTTCTGCTACAATCGTATTTAAGATAACGTTGGATTGTGCTACTGAATCCTGTGACCCTACCATACGGAATTCAAATTTGTTTCCAGTAAAAGCAAATGGAGATGTACGGTTACGATCTGCTGCATCTTTACGGAAGTCTGGCAGTGTTTTTACACCAGTAGAAAGTCCTTCTCCTTTGATGCTATGTGTAGCTGTTCCTGTAGCAATATACTGTGCCAGAATATCCTCCAACTGTTCACCAAGGTATACAGAAATAATCGCTGGCGGAGCTTCATGTGCTCCCAAACGATGGTCATTTCCAACATCAGCAGCAGAGGCACGTAGAAGTCCTGCATGCTTGTCTACTGCTTTCAAAATACACGCCAAGACTAATAGGAATTGTGTATTTTCATGTGGCTTCTTACCTGGACTTAAAAGGTTGATACCATCATCTGTAGTAAGAGACCAGTTGTTGTGCTTGCCAGAACCATTTACACCTGCGAATGGCTTCTCATGAAGTAAGCACTGTAAGCCATGACGACCTGCCACCTTCTTTAAGGTTTCCATAACCAGCTGGTTGTGATCTACAGCTACATTACATTCTGCATAGATTGGAGCCATTTCATGCTGTGCAGGAGCTGCTTCGTTGTGCTCCGTTTTAGAGGTTACACCAAGCTTCCAAAGCTCCACGTCTACATCCTTCATATATGCTGCAATTCGTTCTCGGATAGAGCCAAAGTAATGGTCTTCCATCTCTTGTCCTTTTGGTGGCATTGCACCAAAAAGGGTACGTCCTGTGAACACCAAGTCTTTTCTCTTTAAATATTTCTCTCTATCCACAAGGAAATATTCTTGTTCTGGTCCTACGGATGGGGTCACCTTCTTGGATGTTGTATTCCCGAACAGACGAAGAAGTCTCAGCGACTGCTCGCCCACTGCCTGCATAGAACGAAGAAGCGGTGTCTTCTGGTCTAATGCTTCACCTGTATACGAACAAAAGGCTGTCGGAATACAAAGTGTTGCACCACCCGCATCCTGACGAACAAAGGCTGGCGAGGTACAATCCCATGCTGTATATCCTCTCGCTTCAAAGGTTGCTCGAAGCCCGCCAGAAGGGAAGGAAGAAGCATCTGCTTCCCCTTTGATTAATTCTTTTCCTGAAAAACTCATGAGAACCTTGCCATTTGCCATAGGGGCTGTAATAAAGGAATCGTGTTTTTCAGCAGTTACACCCGTAAGTGGCTGAAACCAATGCGTAAAGTGTGTCGCACCCTTTTCAATTGCCCACTCCTTCATTTCATGTGCGATTACATCTGCTGTCTCAATATCCAGCTCTCCACCTTCAGCAATAATTTGATGCAATTTTGTATATACTTTCTTTGGAAGACGTGCCTGCATAACTGAGTCATTAAACACGTTTTCACCAAAAATCTCTGATACATTGATTTTTAAATTCTCGTTCATGGGACTTGTCCTTTCAAAAACCATCGGCGCACCGAGGTGCGCCGTATGTAATAATTCTTAAGCTTTTCCTACAGAACCGAAAAGTTCCATTTTTTCTTTTACTGTAGCTTTAATAGCTTCGAAACCAGGGTTTAATAATTTACGTGGATCAAAGCCTTTGCCTTCTAAATCTTTTCCAGCTTCAATATATTTACGAGTAGCATCAGCAAATGATAACTGACATTCTGTGTTTACATTGATTTTTGCAACACCAAGGTCGATTGCTTTTTTAATCATTTCTTCTGGGATACCTGTACCACCATGAAGAACCAATGGCATTGTTCCAGTTTTTTCCTGAATAGCATCAAGTGTTTCAAAGCTAAGTCCAGCCCAGTTTGCTGGATATTTACCATGAATATTGCCGATACCAGCAGCAAGCATATCTACGCCAAGGTCAGCGATTGCTTTACATTCTTCTGGATCTGCACATTCACCTGCACCTACTACACCATCTTCTTCTCCACCGATAGAACCTACTTCTGCTTCGATAGATAATCCTAACTGATGCGCTACTGCTACAAGCTCTTTTGTTTTGTCAACGTTTTCTTCAATCGAGAAGTGTGAGCCATCGAACATGATAGATGTAAATCCAGCTTTGATACATTTATAGCATCCGTCATATGAGCCATGATCTAAGTGAAGGGCAACTGGAACTGTGATTCCAAGATCTTCATCCATAGCTTTTACCATTGCTGCAACTGTCTTGAATCCTGTCATGTATTTTCCAGCACCTTCAGATACACCAAGGATAACTGGTGAGTTTAATTCCTGTGCTGTTAATAAAATGGCTTTTGTCCATTCTAAGTTGTTAATATTGAACTGTCCAACTGCATAGTGGCCAGCTTTTGCTTTATCAAGCATTTCTTTTGCTGATACTAACATATTCTTTCCTCCTAAAAATTTCATAAGTTGATTTGATTATAGTACATTTCCTATAAAAAATAAAGTTAAAAGATTAACATTTATTCATCTTCTTTTACAAGTATTTCTATCTTGCGATGTTGGTTTATAATATCCACATCCCAATGCTCTCCACCAAACTCTCCATCCAGAGTCCATGGGACCCTTTCTCTAGAACGAATGTGGATACTCTTTGCTTTATAGCAGTAGACCATGTTGGTATCTGAAATAAGGCCCGTTAGATATGTGATGATTTCATTTAACTCTAACGGATTGGATGGATGTTTGATTAAGGTTACTTCAAATTCGCCATCATCCAACTCAATATTCTTTCCTGTAAGGCCTTTAAATCCACCTACAGAAATGGAATTCGTAATCATACCATATATGAATCTATCTTCAATTACCTCACCATTCACTTCTATTTGCATCATATGATTTGGAATAGATGCCAGACTCTGTGCTGCCGAAAGTAGGTAGGCTGCATGACCGAAAATATTTTTCATTTCCTGTGAAGTTTCATAGGAGATCTCTGTAAACAAACCAAAGCCAGCAATGTATACAAAGGTATCATCATTAAACTGTCCGACGTCACAAGAAAATATTTTTTCACCTACAGCGATTTCGGTCGCTTTTACCATATCACTTGGAATACCTAAGGATTTGGCAAAATCATTGGTACTTCCTGCCGGAATATATCCCAATGGAACATGAAGATGTATCTTGCGCATACCAGTGACAACCTCGTCCAAAGTACCATCTCCACCACTGCAAATAATACGATCAAAACTCTTTCCACATTCTACAACTTTTCTAGTTGCATCTCCTTTTTCCTGTGTTGTGTAAATAGTAGTGTCAAAACCGGCCTTTATCATCAGATCTACAATTTCTACTAGATGATTCTTAATTAATCCCGTTCCTGATTTTGGGTTGAAAATAAATAGTAGTTTCCTTTCACTCATATTCTACCTCGCTATTTGGTTAAGAATTGTTCCAGCGCTCCTATCGCAGCTTCTTCATCTTCCCCTTTTGCTTCCAGTATGATAATCTTTCCCTGGTCAAGTCCCAGGCCCATAACACCCATGATACTCTTTACATTAATACAACGACCAGCCATGTCGATTGTGGTTTTGCATGAATATTCATTTGCAATACCTACCAATTCTGCTAATGCTCGTGGATCGTACACCGAGGTTGTGGTTACTGTAATTTCTTTTTTCATAACATGGTCTCCCTAAATATTATACATTCTTTTCTCGAATATCCTCAGCAAGAGCTGCGATTTTTCTTAGTCTATGATTAATTCCAGATTTTCCCACTGGAGGATCCATATATTCACCCAAATCCTTTAGTGGTGCCTCTGGATACTCTAATCGTATCTGTGCCATTTCCCTAAGCGGCATAGGAAGGCTGTCTAAGCCCACTGTATCCCGAATCAACTCAATATCAGCGATTTGTTTTACTGCAGCGTTAACTGTTTTACTGATATTTGCCGTTTCACAGTTCACCTTTCGGTTCACAGAATTACGCATTTCTTTTATAATGCGCACATTCTCCAAATTCATAAGAGATACATATGCCTCCATGACATTTAACATATCTACAATCTGAGAACCATCTTTTAGATATACCACATAGTGATTTTTTCTTTCTATAATTTTAGGCTCTACCTCAAATTCCGTCATCAACTCCTGAAGTCTTGCTGCCTGTTCCGGAGTTCGACATACAATTTCAAAATGATATGCTTTGTTTGGATCACTCATAGAGCCTGATGCCATAAAGGCACCTCGAATAAAAGCGCGCTTGCAACAGGTTTTTTCTAAAAACAAGGCTTGTATCGCTTCTACAATTTTCTGGCAATCATCACGACTTAGCTGCTGCGTGATATCAATGGAAAAACCGCGTTTCATTAGAATTGCATATTTCTCAATTAGCATGGGATTGTCTGTTTCAAAGGTCAGCTCCCATGGATCGGTACTAATGCGGCCCTCCTGCATAATCATAGCAGCAAGCTCTGCCACCTGACAGTGACGGCTTTTGCTATATTGCCTAGCCAGTTCTTCTTTTACATCACTTGAAAATGACATGTTATTTTCCTCTTAAAGCATCTTTACCTAAATCTCTATGCTCAATCTTCAATCCATATTCACGATCTTCTTTGTCCAAACGATTGAACAGTTCATTCGCAAGGGTCACAGAACGATGCTTACCACCCGTACATCCTATGGATATTACTAGTTGATTTTTTCCCTCTGAAATATACTGTGGAATCAGAAACTGTATCATATCCTCTAATTTATCAATAAACTGGGTTGCCTCTGGATATTTCATTACAAACTCCTGAATTTCTATGTCATTCCCAGTCTTTGGACGAAGCTCCACATCATAATATGGATTAGGTAAGAAACGAACGTCCATTACCATATCGGAATCCGATGGTATTCCATATTTAAATCCAAAGGATAAAATTGTAATCATCATATTTTTGTAGGTTTCATCACGTACAAAAATACGCTCGAGCTCTGTTTTTAATTCTCTGGTAAGAAGGTTGCTGGTATCAATAATATAATTCGCGCGTTTTCTTAGAAAAGCTATTTTTTCTCGTTCGCGTTCTAGTCCCTTTTCAATACGCTCTCCATGTGCAAGCGGATGAATACGACGTGTTTCCTTGTAGCGTTTTACCAGTACACTATCTACTGCATCCAGAAATAATACCTCGTATTCAACTTCTTCTCTGTCGAGATGATCTAAGGCGTTTTTTAAATCATCTAAGTCCTCTCCGCTTCGAACATCCATACCTAGGGCAATATTTTTCTTGGACACATATGTCCCAGTAAAAAGCTCTACAAATTTGTCAAAAAATACAATTGGAAGATTGTCTACACAAAAATATCCCATATCCTCCATCATTTTCATTGCTGTACTTTTTCCTGCTCCGGACATACCGGTTACAATTACAAGTTCCACTAAAACTCTCCTATCATTTTCACTTCTGGTTCCATTTCCACTTGAAACTTTTCATAAACTTTTGCCTTCACATCCTGTATCAATGTAATGACGTCAGCTGCTGTGGCTCCTCCCTTGTTGATGACAAAGCCACAATGCTTTTCAGACACCTGCGCGCCACCTACGCTGTAGCCACGTAGCTGTGCATCCTGAATTAATTTGCCTGCAAAATATCCTTCTGGACGTTTAAAGGTACTTCCTGCACTTGGATATTCCAAAGGCTGTTTCTCTATACGACGTTTTTTTAAATCCGCCATCCTTTCGCGAATTTCTTGTTCCTTTCCCTGAGTAAGCTCTATGGTTGCCTCCAGTACAATATATTTTTTTTCTGGTATGCAACTATGACGGTAGGAAAAATCCAATTCCACCAGGCTTAGGTCTTTTATCTCATTTTCTGGTGTAAGTACCTTAGCACTGATTACAACGTCCTTCATTTCTCCACCATAAGCACCTGCGTTCATCACGATGGCTCCACCCAGACTACCTGGAATACCAGCGGCAAATTCCAATCCGGCAAGACCATGCTTGGCTGCCTCTTGCGCAGCTCTGGATAATAGGGTTCCTGCACCAATGGTCATACGATTGCCTTCCAGCTGAATTTTATCGGCTGGCTTTGCAAAGGAAACGACCACGCCTCGGATACCCTTGTCACCCACCAAAAGATTACTGCCGTTTCCAATGACTGTTATTGGTATCTTATATTCTTTTGCTAGGGCGATAACCTCGGAAACCTGTGTAATTGTAGGAGTTACGAACACATCCGCATTGCCTCCGATACGAAACGTAGTGTGCTTGCTCATCGGCTCATTTGTAGTCATATTTTCAGTAGAAACAACAGCTTGTAAGCTATCTAAAAATTCTTGTTTCATATTTCATTTGTTTCCTTTATCAAACATTTTGATGAAACTTCTATGCTTCCTTTAAGAATGCTACATATCCTTTATATGCTTCATACAAATCTACCTTACTTATGATTTCCCATGGTGCATGCATATTGAGTACTGCTACACCACTATCAATAACATTCATTCCATAATTAGCCAGGATATATGCAATTGTTCCACCACCACCCTGGTCTACTTTACCAAGCTCTGATGTCTGGAAAGCAACCTCGTTATTATCCATAATATTGCGAAGCTTCGCCATATATTCTGCATTTGCATCATTGGAACCGCTCTTTCCTCTTGAACCAGTATATTTGTTAAACACAAGACCTTTTCCAAAATATGCACAATTCTTCTTTTCCATTACCGATGGGTAGTTTGGATCATATGCTGCGGATACATCAGAGGAAAGCACCTTTGAGTTCTTAAGCGCACGGCGTACTGAAAGCTCTGAATAGGAGCCAGCTAAATTCAAAAGCTCTGCAACACAGTTTTCAAAAAACTTGGATTGCATACCGGTAGCACCTACGCTTCCGATTTCTTCTTTATCTACTAAGAGGCATACGCTTGTGTATTCTGGCACACCTACCTCCAGCATCGCCCTATAGGATGGATAGGCACATACTCTGTCGTCATGTCCGTAGCCCATAATCATACTGCGGTCAAAACCATAGTCTCTAGCATCTCCAGCTGGAACTACTTCGATTTCTGCTGAAAGGAGATCCTCTTCTTCTACTCCATAGACCTCTTCCAAAATGCGAAGAATATTGCCCTTTACCTTTTCCTTTACCTTTTCTTCTGAATCTTCCTCTTCTGTCATTGGAATACTTCCAATCAATAGGTCAAGATTTTCACCTTCAATTACCTTGGCCCCTTTCTTTTCTAACTGATCAGCGGACAGATGAATCAGTAAATCGCTGATACCAAATACTGGATCTTCTGGCTTATCACCAATATTTACATTTACTGTTGTTCCATCTTTTTTGCAGATTACACCATGTAATGCAAGTGGAATTGCAACCCATTGATATTTCTTGATTCCACCATAGTAATGTGTATCAAGCATAGCCATTTCTGTATCTTCAAATAATGGTACCTGTTTTAAATCAATTCGTGGCGAATCAATGTGAGCACCAAGAATATTCATACCAGATTCCATACTCTTTTCGCCTATAATGAAAAGAGCAAGACCTTTGCCCATATTGTTTGCCATTACCTTGTCACCGGCTTTTAATGGTGTTCCTGCTGCAATAGCTTCATCCAAATCTACAAAACCAGCCTCTTTTGCCAAGTTGTAAATGTAATCTGTGCATTCACGTTCTGTCTTACACTCACTGATAAATTTGCGATAATCTTCTGCAAATGCAAAAAGCACATCTCTTTTCTCTCCTTGTGGGTATTTTTCCCAAGCATTCTTTCTTTCCATATGATAAATTCTCCTTTTCTCTTTCCATTTTGTTTTCAATATTCTGTGTGCAACTATGCGCTTCGCATTAATCCTCTTCTGCTCTGGATTTTACCAGATTTTCCTGAACTCTTCGATAAAGCTCCTCAGCTGCATTGTAGCCCATTTTCTTTTGTCTATGGTTTACTGCTGCCGTTTCGCAGATAACCGCCAGGTTACGTCCTGGACGGATAGGAACTGAATGACATACAACCTTGTTACCAAGGTATTCTATATATTCTTCCTCTAATCCCATGCGGTCATACTCTGCATCTTTTTTCCATTCTGCCAGCTTAATAACCAAATCAATTTCCTGCTTTTCTTTGATACATTCTACACCGTAGAGTGTCTTTACATCCACGATGCCGATACCACGTAGCTCGATAAAGTTTCTAGTAATATCTGGAGCTGTACCGACCAGTGTATGTTCATTGATTCTGCTGATTTCCACTACATCATCCGATACCAGACGATGACCGCGACGAACCAATTCCAAGGCGGCTTCACTTTTACCAATTCCACTTTCACCAGTAATAAGAACCCCTTCACCATATACGTCTACCAATACACCATGAATTGTAATACATGGCGCAAGCAATTCGCCCAATTCATAAATCAACTCTGCCGTAAATTCTGAAGTAGGACGACTTGTTCCTAATACTGGAATACCATGAGCATCCGCTATTTGTATAAAATTTTCATCTGGAGCAAGGTCACGACTAAAAATAATACATGGAATATCGTAACTGAGTAGCTCTTTATATATTTGATGCTTTACATCCTCGCGTAGCTGTTTGGTGTAGAAATATTCTACATTACCAATCACCTGTACACGGGAGCTGTCAAAATGCTGAAAATAACCTGCCAGCTGCAGTGCTGGACGATTTATATCAGCACATTGTATTTTTCTCTTTTTTAAATCAATATCGTCGGTGTAAACTTTCAAGTCCAACCGTTCGACAATTTTGGAAACACTAACGCCATTTTTATTCATGGTTGTACCTCCTACCTAGCAAAAATGCCCATATTCCTCTTAATTGTAACACACTTGAAAAAGTAGTTCAATTACCGTGACTCTCGTTTATGAAAAAACAAATAAACGGCTTCCGCTGTTTTTTGATTCATCCCTTCTGTCTGTGCCAGTTCTTCCATCGATGCATTTCGAATATTTTCCAGTGATTGAAACTGCTTCATCAATGCCTTTCTACGAGTCGGACCAATGCCTTCAATATCATCGAGAATCGACTTCACTTGGGATTTGCTACGAAGACTTCTATGGTATTCAATCGCAAAACGGTGTGCCTCATCCTGAATACGGGTAATCAGCTTAAAGCCCTCGCCATGACGATCAATTGGAATTTCCTCGTTATTAAAATACAAGCCTCTGGTACGGTGGTTATCATCCTTTACCATGCCACAAACAGGGATATCCAATCCCAACTCCCCTAAAACCTGTAAGCAAATATTTACCTGTCCTTTTCCGCCATCCATCATAATGATATCTGGGAAACGGGTAAAACTGCCTACTTCTTCTGGAAGATTTCTATTTTCAAGTTCCTTTTGTTCCTCCATGCCGTGAAGAAAACGTCGTGTCAGTACTTCATACATAGAAGCATAGTCATCTGGTCCTGATATTGTCCGAAGCTTAAATTTACGATAGTCACTACGCTTTGGTTTTCCTTTTTCATAAACAACCATAGAGCCAACCGTTTCAAAACCATTGATATTGGATATATCGAAAGCCTCCATACGATTTAGGCTCCTCAAACCTAACAACCCCTCAATTTCTTTGACTGCTCCGATGGTTCTTCCTTCTTCTCGTTTGATTTTTTCTTTGTCCTGATTCAAAATTATCTGGGCATTGCGAGCAGCCAAATCCACCAGCTTGTTTTTCATCCCTTTTTGTGGTGTATGCAAGACTACCTTAGAGCCACGCTTTTTCCCTAACCATTCCTCTAACACTTCTGTTTCCTCAAGGGATTCTTGTACAATAACTTCTCGTGGAACAAAAGGCGTCCCTGAATAAAATTGTTTTATAAATGTCGCAAGGATATCACTCCGGGTTTCTTCTGTCCCCACTCGTACATGGAAGTGGTCTCGTCCAATGATTTTGCCACCTCGTACAAAAAACACCTGCACTACAGCATCCACGTCATCTGCTGCAAGTGCAATAATATCCTTATCCTCACCATCAGTATGGGTAATCTTCTGCTTCTGGGCAATCTGTTTTACACTGGTTAAGAGCTCACGATATTCAATGGCTTTTTCAAATTCCATATCCATGGAAGCCTGATTCATTTTTCCCTCCAACTCGCGAATAACAGGAAGATAATTGCCATTTAAAAATTCTAACACCCCGGCAATTTTCTTTGCATATTCTTCTTTACTGATATAACCCTGACATGGGGCATCGCACTGATGAATGTGATAATTCAAACAGGCTCTGTCCAGCGCAATATCTCTTGGTAGAATACGACTGCAGGTACGAAGGCGATAGATTTTGTTGATTAAATCAATGGTATCCTTCACTGCGCCTGCACTGGTATAAGGACCAAAATAGCGTGACTTATCCTTTTTCATCTGGCGAGCAAACAGAACTCTTGGAAAGTCCTCTCCAATGGTCACTCGAATGTATGGATAGGTTTTATCGTCCCGAAGCATGGTGTTATATTTTGGAGTATGCTCTTTGATAAGGTTACACTCCAAAACCAGTGCTTCGAGTTCTGAATCTGTAATGATATATTCAAAACGGGCGATATGCTCCACCATCTGCTTTTTCTTGATACCTTCGTTATGGCTTGGTTGAAAATACTGACGTACACGTTTGCGCAGACTTACAGCTTTTCCAATATAAATAATAGCATCCAATTTATCGTGCATAATATAAACTCCCGGTAAATCCGGGAGTTTTTTTAGTTCATCCTGTATATCGAACATATATTTCTAATCCTCTTCGAAGATGTCCTCGCTTGGCAGTTCGAATCCTTTCATTTCGCGATACATCTTCATAAATTCCTTACCAGTAATAGTTTCTTTCTCAAAAAGATATTCAGATATTTTATCTAAAATCTCTTTGTTTTCTTCTAGCAATGCATACGCTTTATTATAGCATTCATTAATCACCGCCAGCACTTCTTCGTCAATCTGTGCGGCAGTATCTTCGCCACAGATAAGTCCTGCTGCACCATTTAAATACTGGTTTTCTACCGTAGCCAGACACATCATACCGAAACGGTCCGACATACCATACATGGTAATCATAGCACGAGCAATCTTGGTCGCATTTTCAATATCGTTGGCCGCACCGCTGGTCGCAGAAGTGAATTGAAGCATTTCTGCTGCACGCCCTGCCATATAGGTCGTAATTTTTGCTAACAATTCCTCTTTGGTTTCTAGATACTTTTCTTCCTCCGGAGTTTGAAGCGTATAGCCTAATGCACCCATAGTACGTGGTACAATTGTAATCTTCTGCACAGGTTCGGAATCCTTTTGCAAAGCAGATACAAGTGCATGACCTACTTCATGATAAGAAACAATTCGACGTTCCTTTTCGCTCATAACACGGTCTTTTTTCTCTTTACCACCAACTGCAACTAATTCGAAGGCTTCGAAAAGGTCTGCCTGGTTTACAAATTTTCTTCCTGCTTTTACCGCAATAATAGCTGCTTCGTTAATCATGTTGGCAAGGTCAGAGCCTACAAGACCTGCGGCAGCCAAGGCAAGTGCATCCAAATCTACAGTCTCATCCATTGCAACATCCTTTGAGTGTACCTTTAGAGTTTCTAAACGTCCTTTTAAGTCTGGTTTGTCTACAATGACACGTCTATCAAAACGGCCTGGTCGCAGTAACGCTTTGTCTAATACCTCTGGTCGGTTGGTTGCGGCTAAAATAAGAATACCTTTTGATGTATCAAAACCATCCATTTCTGCCAGAAGCTGATTTAAAGTCTGCTCACGCTCATCATTACCACCACCATAGCGTCCACTATCACGGCTTTTTCCGATTGCGTCAATTTCATCAATGAAGATAATACATGGTGCCATTTTTTCTGCTTCACGGAATAAATCTCTCACTCGGGAAGCACCTACACCTACGAACATCTCTACGAAATCAGAGCCTGCTAGTGAGAAGAATGGCACGTTTGCTTCTCCCGCTACCGCTTTTGCTAGAAGAGTCTTACCAGTTCCTGGAGGGCCTACTAAAAGTGCCCCCTTTGGAAGCTTTGCGCCGATATTTCTATATTTATCCGGATTATGAAGGAAGTCTACCATTTCCTGTAAGGACTCCTTCGCTTCGTCCTGTCCTGCTACATCTTTAAAGCTAACACCTGTACTCTTTTCTACATAAACCTTGGCATTGGATTTCCCAACACCCATGGCTCCGTTCCCCATCTTTTTCATCAAAAAGCCTAGTAGCATCCACATGAGTACGAGTGGAAGAGCAAGACTTACAATACTCATAATCCAATCCGATGTATCGTCAGGCACCTTTGCCTTGATGTCAATTTTCTCGCCTTCGCTGGTCTTCATTGTCTTCATGGACTCCATCAGCTGCGGATCTTCGATATAACCGGTAAAATAAACAATGTCATAGTCTTCCTTTTTGTCATCTACCAATGTGTAATCGATTTGATAACCATTATATTCTACTGTAGCTATATTGCCTTTTTCCAGTTCTGTCAGAAACTCGGTATAAGAAGTTTCCTTAGAATTAATACTATTAACTTTACTATTGAAAAAAGACATAACCAGTAATGCTACCAGAGTAAACATAATGAACACTAATGCATTCTGTCCATTTGGCTTTCTATTCTGATTACCATTATTTCGGTTATTGTTTTGGTTATTATTTTGATTATTATTTCTATTCCCGTCTGAACCATTTTGCCCTGATCCGTATTCCGGGGTGTTATAATCATTCTGGTTACTCATAAATCCTCCATTTTTCTAATCGTACAACTTCTTATTATAAAGAAAAAAGCCTATGAAAGCAACAATATCACTGATAACTTTTGCTAATCTTTATAAAGTTTTTATAACTTTAACACTTTGAAAGTTACATTTGATGTCGTACAATTTGATATTCGTCTCCAGATTTATAATATGGACAATTTCTATAACTACTCTGGATAAATCTTACCATATCATCCTCGTCCATATTTACCGAGCAGTAATAACATTCGTCCGCTTCGTCATATTCATTATATGCACAAAAATCACAGCTAGTCATAGTTGGTCTCCTTTTTAATGGCTTCATTCTACCATAAAGTTTCTCATAGTGCAAAGCTCTTCTTATGTATTGCAGCGAAAGGTTTTTCACGTAATCAAAATTTCCTATCAAATGAAAAAAGGACACCATCAGGGTGTCCTTTTTTCGAGGAGTTTAGTTATGAAAATGTTTATAATAAAAAGGGAATGTTTTGTAAAGGAATTTCTCCCTTTACAATAGCTAGTATATCCATAAAATGTGGCAAAAATGTGTCTGTTTTCAAAAACCTTTCTAAACTTGCAATAAATAATTTTAGAAAGAGTTTATACATTTTACCAAATTATAAAGATATTATTAAGCAATCCCTAAATCTCGAGCAACCATTGACATAATTCGATTTTTTTCTCATCCTTCAGACTATTTTGAAAAATTACCGTCCCTTTTTTCGTAGAGGGATTTAACAAATCTGCTTCTGCCAGACGACGTCGCATTTCTCTGGCTGTGCCTTCTCCCCCATCAAAGACCATGACATCTGGTCCGAGAATATCTTGAATCATACTCTTTGCAAATGGATAATGTGTACATCCCAACACCACCGAATCTACTGGATGAATGCGATGAGCAAAGAGTAATTCCTCCAAATATCTGCGAAAATCATCACTGTGCAAATCTCCACGCTCTACAAAATCCATAAGCCCTGGACATGGCATTGGAATAATCTCTGCCATATCCCTGTATCGTTCCATAAGATTTTGGAATTTTTCTTCACGAATGGTCATAGGAGTAGCCATAACCAACACTCGACAGCCTGACTTTCTGGTCACCGCTGGCTTTACGGCAGGTTCAATCCCAACGATTGGAATATCCGGGTACATTTCCCGCAAAACGCGGACTGCCGCACTGGTGGCTGTATTACAAGCTACAACCAGCCCCTTTGCTCCCTGCGCAAAAAGATACTCCGCCGCATTTATCGTAAGCTGCTTTACAGTTTCTTTATCCTTCATTCCATATGGTGCATTTTGAGAGTCTCCATAATAGATATAATCTTCATTTGGAAGAATATTAATCAGCTCTTTCAACACACTAATTCCGCCTACACCAGAATCAAATACTGCAATTGGTTTAGTTTCCTTTGACATATTACACTCCTATTATGTATAATATAATATATTGTAGTTTTATGGGGGGTAGAAATGGACTCTAATCTTGATTTAACAAATTCAAACGCTGATTTAAATAATAAACGTGATGTTTGTAAATTTTGTAATGCGCCACTTCCAGCAAATGCGAAAAATGATTTCTGTCAAAATTGTCAGGATAGAATCCTCTTTATGGAAGTAAAGGACTATATTCGCGCTAATGACGTAAATGAATTTCAAGTAGCCGCACATTTTGGCATCCCGCTACGCATGGTAAAAGGCTGGATCAAGGAAGGTCGCATTGAATACAAGGAGGATGTAACTGGTAAGCATATCGTTGCCAATTTACATTGCTCTGGATGTGGTGCGCCTATTACCTTTGGCACGCTCTGTTCTAAATGTCTAAAATTGGTGAATAGAAACATGCAGGGATTTGGCAAAAAGCAGCCTACCGAAGAAGACAAAATGCGCTTTCTTAGCAATGAACTCGAAAGAATATAATCAATGGCTTTTACTTCAAAAAACCATTGATTATCTGCTCTTCTGCTTCCGTCTCTGTAAGTCCCAAGGTCATAAGCTTAATTAATTGTTCACCTGCAATTTTTCCAATCGCTGCTTCATGAATCAAACTTGCATCAATATTTGCCGCTGTTAGCTGTGGACTAGCAGATACCACTGCTTTATCCATAATAATAGCATCACATTCACTGTGTCCCGTACATATGCCATTTCCATTGATATTGGAAAAGAATTCCTGACGAGATTCATCCTTTGCAACGGAACGGGATACGATATTCGCACTGCATCCATCTCCATTTAAATCCACCGAAAAGTCCGTTCTTGCATACTGCTTTCCATGAGTCATGAGTTTTTCATTCACTTCTAAAACAGCTCCTGCCGCCAAATCTCCTCTGGTAACACGATTGGTTGAATCTATTCCCTTTATCTGTGTCGTCTCCATTTCCAGAACAGCACCTTCTTCCAAATGAACAATGGTTTCTGGATTCATAATGTTTTCACCATTTCCATCGCCTTCTCCATAGTGACGTTCTACATATTTTACTTTTGCATTTTTTCCAATATAAAATGTATGAATACCATCATGCTTAGAAGTGTCTACTCCGCAGTTATGGATACCACAGCCGGCAACAATGGTAACATCTGCGCCTTCGCCAATATGAAAATCATTGTAAACCACTTCTTGAATACCGCTCTGACTAAGAAGTACAGGAATATGCACGCTTTCATTTGTGGTGCCGGGCTTGATAATAATATCAATACCATCCTTATCTTCTTTCTGTACAATATCGATATTTGCAGTGGTATTGCGACCTGCACTTGTGCCATTTGTACGTATATTATATGCGCCTTCTGGTACTTCATGTAAGCCTGCAACCTGTGCAAGTAAATTTTTTTGTATTAAATCCATTTCTTCATTTCCTCAATCTCTATTAATGCTTGTCTGTCAATGTCTGACAAGAAGACTGTTTATACAAAAGAGTTGGTAAAATCTCGTCTTTACTCCCTATCTTTTCAATCTCACCACTGGCAATTACAATAATCTTATCCGCAATTTCCAAGATTTTTTCCTGATGAGAAATGATAAGAATAGTCCCATTAATTTCATCACGCATTTTTTCAAAAACCTTAATCAGACTATTAAAACTCCAAAGGTCAATTCCTGCTTCTGGTTCATCAAAAATGGAAAGCTTGGTTCCTCTTGCAAGAATCATGGCAATTTCAATACGTTTTAATTCGCCACCGGAAAGGCTATTGTTTATTTCACGATCAACATAGTTTCTCGCACATAGACCTACCTCTGACAAAATATCACAAATCTCTGTCACATTCATAGGCTTACCCGAAGCAATAGATATCAAATCCTTTACCGTAAGTCCCTTGAAATGTACGGGCTGCTGAAATGCAAAGCTGATTCCTTTTCTCGCTCGCTCCGTAATATTTAAATGGGTAATATCCTCTCCATCCAATATAATTTGTCCACTGGTTGGCTGAATGATTCCGGCAATCATTTTTGCGAGAGTGGATTTTCCACCACCATTTGGTCCTGTAATTGCTACAAAATGTTCATCAATTGTCAAGTTTACATTTTTTAATATCTCTTTGCTTTGGCTTTCTGTGTCTACCTCGTAGCAAATGTTTCTTAATTCTAGCATATGTTACTCCATTATCTGATTACTTTTTGGGTGTATTTTACACATACAGCATCCAAGTATTTTTCATCAGGTTCAAATTTTATGACTTCAATTCCTTTTTCTGTATTCACTACTAATGCATAAACTTTCACATTGTCATATCCAGAACTCAAATCCTTTACTTTTGCTTTTTCCCCTTGGAGATAGTTGTGTACACTTCTATCTTCTATTGGTGCAATCGTAATAACTTCCTCCATGGTATAACACTGTAATTGTTTCCGACTATTTCTATTTATAATTTTTGCAAAGCGTACATCGCCATCAAAATAAGAATATTCATATTCATAGTTTCTGGTGTACAGAAAATATGTCATTCCACCACATACCAATGCAGCAAAATAGAATAGTGTTCCACCTACGGGTATCATTAAAACTGTTCCAACTGTGATTACTAAAAACAGAACCGCCAACACTTTAATAAGCATACTTTTCTTTTTCTCAATAAGAACAAAAACTTCAAACATATTTATACCTCTCTTGTACTACTGTAATCTCACTGGGATTGATATCTAACCCTAGCATATATATCTTGTAGAATAGTTCACAGTATATCATAAAACGATAGATTTTTCTACCAAATATTCCTTGACAGTGGAAAAATCATCCTGTAGAATAACTTTTGTTGTTGATACAACTCGCCCAGATAGCTCAGTTGGTAGAGCAGAGGACTGAAAATCCTCGTGTCGCTGGTTCGATTCCGGCTCTGGGCATGAAAATAGGCTGTGCAATTCCGTAGCAATTTACGAAATTCGCACAGCCTATTTTTGTCCTTAGAACAAATCTACACGACCTGTTTCTTTTTCATTAATTACGTAGTATGCAGAATTTTCTTCTGGTTTTACGTAAATGTTTAAAGATTTGATAGAAGAAGCTCTGTGTCCTTCAGCTACGAACTGAGCTTTCACTTTTTCTTCTACAGAGGCAATCGCCACTTCTAATCCCTGGAACTGAACTGTAATTTCTGTCTTTGTATCAGCTTTCTTTTCTACTACTTCTTTCTTTGTTGTAGTAACTTTCTTTGTTGTAGCAGCCTTCTTCGCTGGAGCTTTCTTTGCTTCCTCTTTCTTTACTTCAGCCTTTGGAGCTTCTACTTTAACTTCTTTAACATCTTTTAAGTCTTTAACTTCAGTCGCTTTTGTTGTCGCTTTTGTTGTTGCTTTTTTAGTTGCCATAATTGTTTTCCTCCTATGAAATTTTCATTCACATACTAAGAATTTTTCAATTGCTAATGCTGCTGCTTCTTCATCTGAACCATCTGTTACGATGTCGATTGACATGCCTTCTGTTGGGTTAAAAGCCATAATGCCCATAATGCTTTTTGCATTTATTCTGCGATTATCACTTTCTAAAATAATCTCGCTGTCAAATTTACATGCCAACTGAACCAGCTCAGCAATGGGATTAGCATGAATTTCTGATACATTTGAAACAATTACATTTTTTTTGCTCATTATGCACTCCTTATTCTAATCCTATAACGTACAATCTCAAATATATCTTAAAATACATTGTTTTGCAAGAGTTATTTTACATATACAATAAAATAATTACCGCCATTATAAAATAGTTCTTCTATTTCTGCATAGCTTGCAATCTTAGTCTGGCCTTGTACAGTATCATAATAATATACATTATTCGTACTATATCCAACCAGCAATACCGCCTTTTCATTTCCTACCTTAGCAAAGACAGGTGTTCCTTGATTGATGAAATACAACAGCTCATCCATAGTACAGCCACTTAATTCTAATACACCTGCATCACTCATAGAGCTTTGTAATACAGTTGCAGGCGTTTGACCTGCTGCTATAAGTTCGCTGACACTAAGTCCTACACCCTCTCGCATCAATATGATGCTGACACACTTGGCAATAGACGATGCATTTTTGTCTGCTTCATTTACTGTCAAATTGGCAAATGCCGTCTGCGTCGTACTTCTTGCACGTTTGAAAATGTATTTCAAATTAGAATCTACTACTACACCATAATTTGCATTTGCCAGACGAATAGCATCCGATGCATCCTGTGTAGCCAAAAGCACTTCCCCTTTCACATATACATAGAAGTAATTCTTAGGCTCCTGTTCAATGACTATACTTCTATCTTCTTCTAGGAGAATTTGCTTTGGTGTAATTACCTTTACGCCTTTTATATGGCTAATTTCTTTCATTGAAATCGCCATCTGTGTTTGCTTTTTATCCGTAACAGACTTTATTAAAGCCACGCTGTTTGTAGGCTCTGTTTCCCTGTTCATAATCGTATCATTACCCACTGTAGTATAACGGCCATTTTCCTCACTCAGCAAATCCACATATATGTTTCTCTCATCTACAGACACTGCTCCGATATAGCCGCTATTTGGCTGATAGGTTTTGATGATGTCTCTTTTATCCTCGGAGGTATTGATAATATGAATTTTATGCATAAGGAATATCTGCTGTCCTACTGCATCCACTCGGATGTCAGCAGCATTGGCTACACCATATATAAAATCTTCACCGATAAACGCAATAGGTTTTACATAAGTGCCTTCCTCTGCATCTATATGATAAGTAATCCCTGTTTTCAAATCCTCTAATGAAATACTACTGCTGCCATTTATCTGTTCCGGTGAAATCCATGCCAAATATCTGCCACTTGGAGAAACCGCATAGCAGTCGCTGGTATCACTGGATAATAAGGTAGTCACTTCAAAAGAATTCATATCTATTTGATAAATATCGCTATTCAAGGTAAGGTGTAGTATTTTCTGCTCGTTCACATACATAAGTTGTCCCAATTCTGCCTTGAGGACTTCATAGGACTTGCTGGAATAGATAAATGCCTCCTCCTCGACTGTATGAGAAATACCATCGTAATAGTAAATCCCTACTCCAACCCGACCTTCATGGTCTCCACGATTCATGTAACCATATACCAAAAAAGATATGGTACCTGCTTCATCCACACTTACAATTTTAATATTGTGTTGATCCCAGTTTTCACGGTTATTAATACCTTCTGCTCCTCGGAAGGTAAACACCTGAGAGATGGTGTTGTTTACTCTGTCATAGCACCACAAATCGCCTTCTTGTACGAAGGCTATACAATCTCCTGATTCATTCGCAAGATATTCTACATCTTTATCGCGAATACCTAAAAGAATTGCCGAATTCCCCAAAATAAAATCATTTTCACTTCGAAAAATCTGATTCATGGTTCTTTCAAAGTTTAATACGTACATACGTGTCGGAGTCTGTCGCAAGCGATAGTACTCCTCCACGTTATAATACTCTACTTCATTACTTTCATTTACGTTTGTCATAACATAGTTCAACGTAATAACATTATAAGAGGCATTGATTTCTTTAAAAGAAGCAACCGGCTCCATCAGCTTTACTCCCTCAAAATCTGCCCATGTAATCTGCTTGAGTGTACAGGATAAATCGACATAGCTCAATGTTGTAGCATCTCCTGTGGCGGGATCCATATACGTAGGGATAAAATCTGCTGCATCTTCACGAAATGTATAGTTGTGGAAAGTAAATGCGAAGTCCAAAGTTTCATCTACATAACATTCCGTTGGCTGCACAATTCGCGTGTAATAATAAACTGTCTGCTCTCCCATCGTTAGCATAATTTCCATGTTATATTCTATATTTTCTTCGAAAATACTTGGTAAATTAATATTACATTCTACTTTGTCTTTGCTAACGGAAATTTTGGCTTCGTCCTCTTCTACCAACAATCGTTCACTATTGATACTACGAATTTTATAAGAAAGTGTATCTACTTCATTGCCATAGGTCATGACATCCAGTCGTAAAGCACGATTCTCATCCAATGGCACCAAACCATCTCTCATGGACAATATATCCATCTCTTCTACATATCCATGAAGCTCATTGATTGCCATATCGTTATACACAAACTGCATAACAGGCAAAGAGGCCTCATCCATTGTGGTTGTCAGGTCTTTATTCACTTTATTTGTTAATATACTAAAGATTAAAAGTGCGCCTATAAATACCGCTACAAGCACAATTGGTTTCGTTGCTTTACTACTCATTTATTTCACCTTGTGTATTTTTATTTCCTATTACTTTTACCACCAGCGACGGCATCTACGATGTCTGCATCTGCGGCGATAAATTTCATCATGGAATAAAATTCCAATCAAACTGCGAAGCCATGGTGTTTCGCGACCCCATCGTTGCTGTGCAGAAAGTTCATCCTCATATTCTGACATTACCATATTGTTTCTCGGCTGTGACATGCCCGGCCCCATATTTTCTGGATTTGGCATATCTGGCCTTGACATATCTGGCCTTGACATATCTGGTCTTGGCATATCCGGTCTTGGCATATCCGGTCTCATGTCTCTATACTGAGGATTTTCCCGCAAGAATTGCTCCAGAATACGTCTTACTTCCTCTTCTAGCATCATTCGGTCTGGATTTTCATCATAGATTCTGCTTCCATCATATTCCATCTGGTCGCAACGTCTTTCTACCATCTGTTGAATCTGCTGAACTTCTCTCGGATACAATTCCTTCATTCGTTCCATATCCTTTTCATATTCCATCTCCATCAGATACAAATTCTGCATTGGATATGCCATATAAAAAGGCATTTTGTTATAATAATCGTCTCTATACTCCACAATAATTCTCCAAAATTTATTCTATATAGCATATGAGAAAAATCGGGAAATGTGCCTTCTATTCTTTTATTCAACAATTCTAGAATAATCTGCACTTATATAGCCTTCCTGTCCATTGTATAGAACCTTATACCAGCCATTTAGTTCTTCTAATAAAAGTGCCTGTTCACCATAATTGATAAAGCCAAGTATCGCACAGTTGGTATTTGGTTCTGAACGGAACTTCACCTGGGCAGTTGTTCTCACATAAATTTCCGCTGATTCGGACTCTGATTCGGACTCTGATGTCATTTCAGACTCTGATACAAATTCCGATTCAGATTCTGACTCGGATTCAAACTCTGAATCTTCTGCAATTCCAGGCTCAAGTCCTAATTCATTTTCATCATCCATATACTGCGACTCTGTCCTCTGGGTATCCTTTTGTGTATCCTTAGATGACTTTATCAGCATAGATACCACGGAACTAATAACAACTATAAGGGCGATGCAAATAAGTGCAGCTATAATTCTTGCAATTATAACATCTTTGCGAAAGTGTTTGCTTTTTTTCATTCTTCTGTACCTCTTTTCCATGTCTGAATCTTTTATTTTAGACACATTATTCAATCGTAACAATACGCATCATATTGCTCACACCATAATCGAATCCGCCAATATGTGGTGAAGGAATACCTGCAGTAAGCACAGCAATATCACCAGCATCCACATAATTTCTTTCCTTTGCGATATCTATCGCATTATTGCAGATTTCTTCTGCTGTATTTACCTGAACAGATCTGTAAGGTCTTACACCCCAGAAAATCTGCATTCTGCGAAGGGTTCTGTCATTTGGACTTACTGCCAAAATCTCCACTTTTGGATGAAATTTGGAAAGAATACGAGCGGTCGCACCGGAACCTGTTGGCGCAATAATACATTTTGCATCTAGGTTATTTGCCGTGGAAACGGTTGCATATCCTAATGCACTGGTGGTATCTTTCATGCGCTGTTCTGCCATTTTGCTCAAAATAGCTTCGTGGTCCAAGTGCTGTTCTGTACTTTCACAGATATGAACCATCATACGGAGCGCTTCTAATGGATATTTCCCCTGCGCAGTTTCACCAGAAAGCATCACTGCGTCTGTCCCGTCATAAATCGCGTTCGCAACGTCTGTAACTTCTGCACGTGTAGGACGCGGATTACGAATCATAGAATCTAGCATCTGTGTCGCTGTAATAACAGGTTTGTAGCACTCTTTACATTTATTAATCATCATTTTCTGGATGTATGGAACCTCCTCTGGCGGTATTTCTACACCCATATCACCACGTGCCACCATGATACCATCTGCCACTTCAAGGATATCATCTAAATTTTCAATGCCTTCTGCATTTTCAATTTTCGCGATAACTGGTGTGTAAGGTGCGCCACATTCACGCAGAAGAGCCTTAATTTCTCTAATACAATCTGCATTACGCACAAAGGATGCTGCTATAAAATCTACATCCTGCTCTACACCAAAACGAATGTCCTCCTTGTCCTTCTCTGTAATAGCAGGAAGACGAATAGGAATATTTGGTACATTTACACCTTTTCGCTCTCCTAGCTCACCACCATTGATAATCGTACAGATAATATCCTTATCTTTTTTCTCCTTTATTTCTAGTTCAATCAATCCATCATCAATCAGAATTTGGCCCCCAACAACCGCATCTTCTACGAGACCTTCATAGGTAATGCTAACACGTTGATTATCACCTTCGACGGGTTCTGTTGTAAGTATAAATTCTTCTCCCTCTGTAAGCTGCACCTTTTGTCCGCCTTTTAACAAACCAGTACGAATTTCCGGACCCTTGGTATCTAATAGAATCGCAATGTATTTTCCTTCTTCTTCACGGATTGTCTTTAACGCATCCATACGCTGCTTTTGTTCTTGATGATTTCCATGTGAGAAATTAAAACGTGCAATATCCATACCCTGTCTTACCAATTCTCTCATTACATTTAAATCATTCGAATTTGGTCCCATGGTACATACAATTTTCGTCTTTTTCATAGTTCTCTCTCTTTCTACAATAAGATTCCTTCGATCGTCTCAAAAAGAATATTAATATCCATCGGCTTTGAAATGTGCCCATTCATTCCACATGACATAGCCTTTCTACGCTCTTCTGCAAATGCATTTGCTGTCATAGCAAGAATCGGAACATTCGCCAAAGCTCTTACTGGAAGACGTCGAATCTGTTTCGTAGCTTCGTAGCCATCCATAATTGGCATCTGGATATCCATCAGCACCACTGCATATTCCCCTACCTCAGATGCCTTCACTTTTTCCACTGCCTCCTGTCCATTGACTGCCTCATCTATAACAAAGCCTGCTTCTATCAATAACATTCTGGTTATTTCGCGATTCAGGTTGTTATCTTCAACCAATAGTATCTTCTTTCCTGCAAATAAATTGCGTCGTTCCTCCTGTTTGTTCTGTTTCTCTTCTAATTGTCTTTTTGTCAAGTCCTCCACAGAGTAGTCATCTTTATCTGTATCTTGTAACATAAAAACAACTTTTACTGTAAATTCTGAGCCCTGACCGACTTGACTATCTACGGATATCTTGCCGCCCATAAGCTCTACCATACTTTTCGTAATAGAAAGTCCTAAACCTGTTCCCTGAATACCTTGAGCAACTTTGGCCTTTTCTCTCTCAAAGGCCTTAAAGATTTTATCCAAAAATTCAGGTGCGATTCCAATTCCATTGTCTTTTACCTTGAAGATATATACACCATATCCCTCTGGTGCCAAAGGCTCCTGTTTAATATCCAGAGTAATTTCGCCACGCTCTGGCGTAAATTTCACTGCATTGCCCAGCAGATTAATCAATATCTGATTCAAACGCAATTTGTCACAATATATGTGATTATTCTTGATATCCATATTTATGGTAAACTGTATCTTCTTTTCTTCTGCCATAGGCTGAATCAGATTTTTTACATCTCTGACAGCTTCTACAATGGACATCTCATCTTCCTGAATCTGTATCTTTCCGCTTTCAATACGACTCATATCCAAAATATCATTGATAAGACTTAGCAGATGATTACTTGCTGAAACTATTTTCTCCAAATACCTGCTTACTAATTCCTTATTATCAATATGAGTTTGTGCCAAATTTGTAAAACCTATAATAGCGTTCATAGGTGTACGAATGTCATGGGACATATTGGAAAGGAAGGTGCTTTTTGCCTTGTTTGCACTTTCAGCCTGTATTAGCGCTTCCTCAACAGCCTGTTGCTGTTTGATTTCTGTGGCAATCTGCTTGTCCACGTCCATAACCGCCATAACCACGTGAGAAGCAACTCCATTTGGTAAAAAGGATGCTGCAATTACATGCATTCGATACCATTTTTCTTTACCTGCTGTAACTTGACGATAATTAAAAGAATAAAACAAATTGTCTACACTTAAATGCTTTTCCATATAGTTGCGCGCACATTTTGTACGATATGTTTCTCTATCGTCTTTGTGAACGAAAACATCTGCATACATATGGATTGCCTCTTCATAATTATCTGGTGCTTCTTTGTAAAATTCGCCCGTTAAGTAAGCTTCTACTTTTTCCTCCTGATTACTTAAATATTCCCTGATTCCGGTTTGTAAATTCAAATAATAAGAACTTATAAACAATCGCGTAAAGCTATGAATTTTAGAAGTGCTAAGCTCTCTCTCCTGTTCAAAGTTTACATTAAATAAATACGTTTGTAGGGTTGCTAATGCAATACCAATACAAAGATACGGCATATCCTGATTTGCAATCTGTAAAACACCAAACACTACAGGGAAAACAAAATAGGAAAGCATGGTCATATATGTATTCTGCTCCTGAAAATCCTTGTTCAAAAGCATACGAATCAACAATTTTGCTGCTGCAAAAATGATATACCCATATGTAAAAATCAACTGTGGTATATACCAATCCCCACGACTATAAACTCCTTGTTCATTGATATAAAAAAGGGACTTTGTCCAGATAGATAAAACGGCTACTACTACTACAAAAAACATTGGCAATTGCGATATTCGTCTTGTCACTGGATTTTTGTAAAGAATAGATCCTTGCATAAATTCTACATATACAAACCAGCGATAGGACAGGATTGCTGATGCAGAATAATATAGTGCGTAGATAACCTTTTGAATAAACACTGGCATTGGCAATAAATCTGCATAGATGACTCCCCAAAGCACATCCAGTGCAAGATATATCATACTGATAGTCATAATATCTACGTAATTATCTCTTTTCTCACTCCGCTCAACCTTTGTTACCATACGTGTATACAACACAAACACAAGCAACACACATAAGCCACTAACTATACTATAAAATGATTTTGTCATATATAGCCCCTCTCTTTTGACAGTTTAATCCAATGTATATTCTACCACTAAACCTTTCAAAAGAAAACTACAGGTGTTAAGTTTTTCCAGAAAATATAAAATAATATCTGTCTTTTTTCTTTTCATGTGGTAAACTAATGATAATAGGATGACGATATAAGAAATATACATGAACTCTACAAACGGATTTGTAGCAAAAAAGACAAGGAGGTGTCAATTATGAGCCAATTATTTGGAATGGACAACATACTTTCCTCACTAACAGGAAACTACGAAAACAAAGTAAAAAACGAGGTACCTAAGGCTGGAAACACCAAAAATACGATTGGAAATCCATCGCTTAGTAAAACCGCTTCCAGCTATTACGAGGAATTAAAAGCAAAATATAGCGATGTGGAATTCGTTCTGGTAAGTGAAGACCAGAAAGCAAATGCGAAAGAATATGCTTCCAATATCAACAGCGAAAAGAACACGCTTGTACTTATCAGCGAGGATGAATTGGAGCAGATGGCCGCAGACGAAGCTGTTCGTACAAAGAACGAAAAACTGATTGAAAATGCAAAAGCACAGATTCCAGATTTATTAGAACAACTGAAGGAATCCGGCACCAATGTAAAATTCTTTGGTATGGAATTCAATGATGATGGCACTGCTTCCTACTTTGCCGTAAAAGATATGACCACTGTAACTGCTTCAAGCATGGAGGATTTGATTACAAAAATCAAGGATGCAATGTATGAGGCTAAGGCGGATTCTGTGATAACAGAACAGGAAAAGATGGTTGGACAAACGTTTGACTTTAGCATTTAAAAGAGATTTAGCTCAGGATTAAGAAATATAAAATCCTGAGCTAAATCTTTTTAATATCTTATAAAAAGTGGTACCACTTTTTTAGCAATTTTATAAATTGGTCCTTCCAGCACCTTCTGAGCATTCTTTAATTCTTTTCGAATCTCGATACCCTGTGGGCAGTGCTTTTCGCATTTGCCACACTCGATACAGTTAGATGCAGATGTGGCATCTTTTCGGAAGGTAGTACTACGAATATATTCATACATCGCTTCAAATTTTCCATCTACAGAAGAAACATTGTACGCTGCAAAGGTGCCTGGAATATCTACCTTCATAGGGCAAGGCATACAATATCCGCAGCCGGTACAGCCAACCTTCATTCTGGAATTAATTGCTTCTACCACCTGTGCTAGAAGTGCATAGTCGTCCTGTTTAAATTCACCAATCTCACATTCAGATGCAACACGTACATTTTCTTCCAGCATCTCCATGGAATTCATTCCAGATAGTACACATGTAACTTCCGGCTGATTCCAAAGCCAACGGAATGCCCACTCAGCTGGTGAGTATTTCTTCTGGTGATTTGCAAATAATGCTTTTGCTTTCTCTGGTAGGTTGTTTACCAGTTTCCCTCCACGAAGTGGCTCCATAATAATGACAGGAATACCTTTTGCCGCTGCGTGATTTAACCCAGTTCTGCCCGCCTGCGAATTTTCATCCAGGTAATTGTACTGAATCTGGCAAAAATCCCAATCATAGACATCCACCACCTGACAGAACATATCTGAATGACCATGATATGAGAATCCGATCTGGCGAATGACCCCGCTTTTCTTCTTCTCTTCTATCCATTCGATTATCCCCATGTCTACGAGTTTTTTCCATGTCTTTACATCATTTAACATATGCATAAGATAATAATCGATATAATCGGTTCTAAGACGCTTCAATTCTTCCTGAAAACACTTTTCGATGCTTTCCATAGAATTCATTAGATAATGTGGCAACTTCGTGGCAATATTGATTTTTTCCCGAATACCATTTTTCTCAAAAATTTTACCAATAGCTGCTTCACTACCTGTGTAAATATATGCGGTATCATAATAATTAACACCCATATTATAGGCTGCCATTAGCTCCTTCTCTGCTTTCTCCATGTCAATGACACCTGCGTTTTTTGTAAAACGCATGCAACCATAGCCCAGAACGGAGATTTTATTTCCATATTTGTCTGTACGATATTTCATGTGACCTCCTATCTCTACTCTTATCTCTCCTTAAATTCATATATTCTATACATCGATTTAGCAATTTTTCCCGCAAACAAATTCTTAAATATTGTTCTTTCCAGTCCTTGTAATTCATCTATGTATTTCTGCGGCGCCATATTATATTCCTTCACAAACACTAAATCTAACTTAGTCGCTAAATCTTCCGGATTATCGTATCCATACACAGTAGTCACACCGACATCATTGATAGGATTCTTATACTTAGATACTTTCGCTGCATTTTCTGTATAACAGTCCATCAAAAGTCTTACAGAGTGAAAATGATGGACCAGATTTAACAATAATGCATTCAACTCTTGTGGCATAAAATACATGCTGACACCCTCAAGAACAATGATAGCATCCTGATTAGCCTCTATGTGCTTTTTCCACTCATCGGTTCTCATATCTATTGCAAGCATATGATAATCATCTGTTTCTTCATAATACTTACGTCTTTCCTCTATCACATCAGGAAAATCAATATCATACCATTGTGTATTTTGCGTAGCGATTCTTTCGATTCTACTATCCATTCCACATCCAATATGCAATACAATCGCTTTTGAATTGTTTTTTATTTCCATTTCCAACCACTCATCGTAAATAGCAGAACGCATAGCCATATAATATGCTAACCACTTAGATTTTGATTTGCCTTTCAGTTCAAAACCTTCTTTTGACCAAATTTCTTCTGCTTTTCTATCTTGGATAATAATATTCTTACTGCTTACAAATGCTTTCCCATATAGTGGAATATATAAAGTTTTATTTACATTATCCATATAATTTTCAAGATAGCATCTACCATCTACTTTAGATTTTCTACTTGTTGATCAATTATCATAGGATGGTGATGCTATTTAAATTCTCCCATACAATATTCTTCTTAAAATCAAAAGACCCAACGCGGTCCGCATCGTTGAGAGGCGTGTTGGGTTCTCTTAGTTCTTATTATATTCAAGCTGATTAAAAAAGCAACAGTTTGTTGCATTTTTTTACACTTATTAATTCGTCCTCATTTGCCAAATCTGATTCTTCCGATTCACTATATTTCTTCATGATTAGAAAACAAGTATAGACGAAAAAACCTCTAAAGTTTCATTGTTAAAATTAACATTCGTTATTGTTGTAAATAATCCTTCTAGAATTAACTTATCTGTAAGCTCATTAACAAGATGCTCATTTCCTTCCGTTACTCTTTCTAAACCAATTAATGCACCAGTCAATTCATCCTGTAGTTTTGCTGTATCTGCTTTTTACCACATACGCCTTGTGCTCCCGTGCATGCTGTACATCCTACTGTCTGCTCACACTGAAAACAAAACATTTTATGATCCATAAATTTTACCTCCTTTTATATTTTTCTAGTCTAAGACTTTTCCATCTGTTGAAATAGTAACAACACGCCATGGAATAAATTTTCCACTTTCCTGCAATGCTCTTTTTGTCGCGTGTTCGATACCACCACAACAAGGTACTTCCATACGAACTACTGTAACACTCTTGATATTATTATTTTTTATGATTTCTGTAAGTTTTTCCGCGTAATCACCCTCATCTAGCTTTGGACAACCAATAAGTGTAATATGCTTACGAATAAACTCTTTATGGAAATTTCCATAGGCATAAGCTGTACAATCAGCTGCAATCAATAGGTTTGCTCCATCAAAATATGATGCACGTATTGGCACTAATTTGATTTGTACAGGCCACTGCATAAGTTCAGAATTTAATGCTGGTGTTGGTACACTATGATCACAACTTTCTCTTTTCATTTGCTTTGCCTGTGTTCCTGGACAGCCACAAGCTAATATTCCATGATCTTTCTTCTGTTTAGAAGCTAATACCGCTGCCTTATCATTTGCAGGTGCTTCTCTTTCCTCACATGTAATTGCACCTGTTGGACACGCAGGTAAACAATCACCTAGACCATCACAATAATCTTCACGAGTTAGTTTCGCTTTTCCATCAATCATTTCAATTGCTCCTTCGTGACAAGCTGACGCACAAGCTCCACATCCATTACATTTTTCTTCATCAATTTTGATTATTTTTCGAATCATACGAATCCTCCTTTTCATTTTTATTGTATTGATTACTATCTTTTGACTTTATGACTAGATTATAATACAATAATTATAACAAGTCGGCTGTTTTTGCAACAAAGGAGTGATTTATGGAAAAATATATTAAAATATTAAAAAATACACAATTATTCTCTGGTGTAGGAGACAATGAGATCTCTACTATGCTAAACTGCTTGCAGGCAAACTTACTTACATTTAAAAAAGGGCAATACATTTTTAGAGAAGGAGAACATATAGATAGTATCACTGTATTAGTAGAAGGAAAGCTTCTAGTGCAACATGATGATTTTTGGGGAAATCGAAACATTGTTAATATGATACGAGTAGGTGAAATGTTTGGTGAAGCATATGTAGCTCCTGAAAGTGGTGCTATTCTTAATGATGTCATTGCAGAAGAAAATAGTACTGTTATATTCTTTGATATTAAGAGAATACTTACTGTATGTTCAACCGCCTGCCGATTTCACTCTATGGTCGTACAAAACCTTTTCTTCTCGATATCTGAAAAAAACCGAACCCTAGTACAGAAAATTGGCCACATGTCTAAACGCTCGACACGTGCAAAACTTTTATCCTATCTTTCACAAGAAGCAAAGAAAAATAATAATAGCCAATTTACTATTCCGTTTACAAGACAACAACTTGCTGATTTTCTCTGCGTTGACCGTAGTGCAATGTCTAACGAGCTATGCAAAATGCGAGATGAAGGACTTCTACAATTTGATAAAAATCAATTTACATTACTATAAAAAAGGCTCTCCGATTTCTCGGAAAGCCTTAAAACTATGTAACGAGAAGCCTAGCGTCTTGCCGCTTTGCGACACGACCAGAACCTACTGTACGTCCACCTTCACGCCGTCAATGGATTATAATTCTCGTGTTTCCATTTGATAAATATGCGTTTTTACGGTGTTTTCTCGACGTTTTTATTTTCTATAATTCTATTCTTCAAAATAATTAGAACTTTTTTAGAACTTTCTACTTCTCTAAATCAAATTCCATCTATTCGACAAATTGGAATTTGACGCTCCAACAAACTGAAAGTTTACTTTTATTTGGTACACTTAAAATAAACCAAATGCTTACAGACTCAAATGAATCATTTTTACCATTCCTAGCAAATCAGAAAACATCATGCTAAACTTTGTAGAAAACTTAAGCCCTTTCTTGCTAATATGGCTATAAAATGTTTCTTCTGCAAGCACCTTTACTTTGCTGTCAACTTTCGCAGCTAATTCAGTTGCTGAATCCACATAAAAGAACATCTTTGCTTCTTCATGTCCTACAGTCTTCATGTGTTTTTTCTGCATCATCGTCATTCCACTTTTATTAACGGTGTCAAACAAGATTTCGATATCTCCATAATTCATAAGCAGTTTGATAAGGTCTAAAACATTCTCTTCCTCAAAATAATAAAAAAGACCACTTGCCACAACTAAAAGTGGTTCAGTAGGATGTTCAGAACGAATTTCTTCAATCCACTCTGCTTCAAAGGCGCTACCAGCGATATACTTTTCTCTTTCTGTTTCTGGTAACAGTTCCTTACGATACTCTATTACATGAGGCAGGTCTACACTATACCATAAAGTACGTCCATTATCATTTCTGTAATATGTAGTTTCCAAACCACAACCGAGCTGCACAATAATGCCCTGCGATTTTCGTTCTATAAAGTCTTTGATATATCTATCCACATTTGCAGAACGAGATGCCGAAGCAAGATATGTATACTGTGTCTGTGTATCATGCTCAATCAAACCTTCTGGCATTTTACTTTTAAGTTCTAACGATTTTTTATCATATAATATATGCTTACAATTCTCACTGGCATAAATTCTGCCAAGCATTGGTACATATAAGGTATCTTCTACAACTCCAAGCTTTGAATCGTTCATTTACTATATCTCCTTTGTTAGTTTTAACTAACTCGCTTTAGCATATATGAAAGAAAATGTAAAGACAGTAGATTTCTTCACAGATTTTTTCATTCAGTTGCACCACCAAATTCAAATTCAGCTCTCAGTTAAACATATTGGCTTACTGAAATCTATCTCTCATCAATATCTATCAATACAGCTCTGCATGGCGAACCATCCGCACCTGATAAATTCAGCGGAGCAGCATTTAAGAAATAAACACCCTCAGACACTTCCGACAAACGAATTCCTTCAAGTAAAACAACATCAGAACCCAATAGCGTAAGGTGTACTGCCATCGGAGCATCTTGTGGTCCTATCGTTTGTGATTCATTACCCAGAAGCATAATATCTGAAGATGCAAAAACCCTTGCTGCTTCTAGTGATACCTCGACATTGCCTTTAATCAGAACTCTCTTT
>JAZULP010000008.1:0-13936 GCA_045603165.1 Agathobacter sp.
GTACTTTGTGTAATGCCAACTCTCGTTGAACAAGCAAATCGCAGGTTGAGTAATATAACTGTTAAAAGGGTTGTAAAAGTTCTTGTTATTTGTTTTTCTACCTTTATGGTGTTAGGAAGATTGATTTCTGGGGTCCATTGGGTTACGGATATTATAGGTTCTATTATGGTTAGTGTGGGATTATTTTGTATCTATAAAGCAGTTGTTTTATTATCTTATAAAAAAGAAAAATAAGTAGGAGGTTCTGTTAATGGAATTTCATGAAAAACTTCAGGAATTGCGGAAAAATCGTGGACTTACACAGGAAGAATTAGCGGAGGCTTTATATGTATCAAGAACTGCTATATCAAAATGGGAATCGGGAAGAGGATATCCAAGTATTGATTCATTAAAGGAAATATCAAATTATTTTTCGATAACAATTGATGATTTATTATCCAGTGAAAAATTGCTTTCCATTGCGGAAAAAGAAAATCAATCAAACCTACAAAGTATGTGTGACTTATTAATTGGAATTTTAGATGTATGTTCCTTTATTCTAATTGTTTTGCCGATTTATCCAAACTCGGTAAATGAATACGTCTATTCAGTGAATCTATTTGCATATACCCAGACATCATCATTGAACCAATTGCTATACTGGATTATGTTTATTTTACTTGTTGTGGTAGGAATTATTAAATTATTGGTAATAAAATTTGGCAATGAAAGATGCAACAAAACAATGATAGGTGTATCAATGGTGGTTAGTATTTTAATTGTATTAATTTTGGCAATTACAAGAGCGGTATATGCAGTAATTGTAGTATTTCTGCTATTAGTAATAAAAGGGGTGTTGGTTTTAAAGTATACAAAAAGGTAAGTATTTGAAACTCTCAATTTGTAAAATAAAAGGAAATTGACACTTCTGGTCCCGGGGACCAGAAGTGTCCAATCCACCATGGGTCATAGGGGATACCCTAAAGCAAACGACATATGAGTTTGGAGCCGTCAGCCGAGTTGACCATGCAACTTTAGGCGTATCCTGTTATTGATTATTTTGTTGTTTGGTCAATTGTCATGACATTTGACCAAAATGGCTGAAAACCGCATAAAATCAAGGAATTCTAGTGGTCAAACCGTTTGACAGCTAGATAATGTTCGGTCAATTGGATTGACACTTTGTGTCAATGCGATTGATCGATTTTTTTATGTTTATTTGCATAGTTTTTTGTAATTAGCTCATTAAAAACCTAAGTAGTAATTGAGAATACAAAAAGAGTCACTTCTAGTCCCCGGGACCAGAAGTGGATAGATAGGAGGTTTAGATGAGTGATAATAAGTTAGATGTGCCCATTTGGGAAAAGGTAATGCTTACAAAAGAAGAGGCTGCAGCATATAGTCATGTTGGGATAAATAAGTTAGAGGAACTGCTTAAGATTCCTAATTGTCCATTTGTATTGTACGTAGGAAAGAAGAAACTCATAAAAAGAAGAGAATTCGAAAAGTTTTTAGCAGAAAACATTGAAATATAAGGATTTTATAAATTTACAATTGAGTCTCTTCGTGGTATAGTAAATACTGATTGTTGAGGCTCTTTTTTGAAAGAAAGGGGCTGAAAGCATGGGCAAAGACCTTAGAGGTAAGGAGCTTGGCGTTGGAATAAGCCAGAGAGAAGATGGTTGGTACGTAGCTCGTTATACGAACAAACGTGGCAAGCGTGTTCAGAAAATATTCCAGAAACTCCAAGAGTGCAGACAGTGGTTAGCGGATGCACAATATACAGATGAACATAGCAATATAGATTTTCCGGAAGAGATGACGGTCAATGCTTGGTTTGAATATTGGATTGGTATCAAGAAACGAACAGTAAGGTACAATACGATTCGTAATTATACTGAACGATATCATAGAAACATAGAGCCAGTCATCGGGAAAAAGAGGTTAAGTGCTGTAAACTCCATTCATTGCCAAACGATAATGAATCGCATGGCAGATGAGGGATATGCGACTTCTACCATCTATCAAACGAGAATCGCATTGTTTAACATGCTTGATTACGCATATCAAAACGATGTAATTAGAAAGAATCCTTGTAACAAGGTGGTAAAGTCTGATATAGGAAAGAATTCCAAGAAGAAGGAAGCATTGACGATAGCGGCACAGAGAACATTCTGTAATACGATGGTAGGAAATACCTATGAGTATCAATACCGATTCCTTTTGCAGACTGGACTTAGAACTGGAGAATTGGTTGGGTTAAAGTGGTCAGATGTAGATTGGGAAAAACGCACATTAACGATTAGTCGTTCTATGGAGTACAGACACTCCACAAAAGACTGGAGAATTGGTGAGCCAAAAAGTAAATCGGGATATCGAACGATTCCATTGACAGAGGAAGCGATAGAGATACTTCAATTGCAAAAGAAGAAAAATCAATCCATATCCATCATTCCAATTGAGTGGAGCGAGTTTATTTTTCTCTGTAGAAAAGGAACACCTGTAAAAAATAGCACGTATGATACGATGCTGTTTAAGTTGTGTGAGAAAGCAGATTTGCCAAAGTTTTCGATGCACGTTCTTAGACACACCTTTGCGACAAGATGTATAGAAGCAGGTATGAAGCCTAAGACTTTGAAGACGATACTTGGACATTCCAATATAAGAATTACAATGAACCTGTATGTACACACAACCGAAGATGAAAAACATAAAGAAATTGATAAAATTGCGGCGGCATTAAAAGTGGTTTAGATTGGTACATGAGTGGTACATAACCAAAAATTTGAGCCAAAGAAATACCATGTACCAAAAAATTGGTACATAAATTGGTACATAACCAAATTTACAAACCTCAAAAACCCCGTAAAATCAACGCTTTCAAGCAAAGGAGATATAAAAATGAAATTAGGTATCGTAGGTTTACCAAATGTAGGTAAAAGTACATTATTCAATTCACTTACAAAGGCTGGTGCGGAATCAGCTAACTACCCATTCTGTACTATCGATCCAAACGTAGGAATTGTAGCAGTACCGGATGAAAGACTAAAACTTTTAGGTGATATGTATCAATCAAAAAAAGTAACTCCAGCAGTTATTGAATTTGTAGATATCGCTGGTCTTGTAAAAGGAGCAAGTAAGGGAGAAGGCCTTGGAAACCAGTTTCTTGCAAATATTCGTGAAGTCGACGCAATTGTACATGTCGTTCGTTGCTTTGAAGATGCAAATATTGTGCACGTAGACGGAAGTATCAATCCAGTACGTGATATTGAGACTATCAACTTGGAGCTTATTTTCTCGGACGTAGAAATCTTAGAACGTCGCATTGCCAAGGTGGCAAAACAGGCTCGTATGGATAAAACTCTTGCAAAAGAATTAGAGCTTTTAGAGGGAATCAAAGCACACTTAGAGGACGGAAAAATGGCGCGTACCTTCGAGGTGCCAGATGATGAGGATATGCAGGTGTGGTTTGCATCCTATAATCTACTTACAGCGAAATCTACAATTTATGCTGCAAATGTTGCAGAGGATGACCTGGCAAACGATGGGATAGACAATGCTCATGTAACAAAGGTGCGTGAACTAGCAGACGCAGAAAATAGCGAGGTATTCGTAATCTGTGCTCAGATTGAACAGGAAATTGCAGAATTGGATGACGATGAAAAAGCTATGTTCTTAGAAGAGTTAGGTTTACAGGAATCTGGTCTGGAAAAACTAATTAAAGCCAGCTACAGCTTACTTGGGCTTATCAGTTATTTGACAGCAGGTGAGGATGAAACCAGAGCTTGGACTATAAAAAAAGGAACAAAAGCGCCACAAGCCGCTGGTAAAATTCACAGCGATTTCGAACGTGGATTTATCCGTGCAGAGGTTGTGAACTATCAGGATTTATTAGAATATGGTAGTCTTTCAGCTGCAAAAGCGAAAGGTGTAGTAGGAACAGAAGGAAAAGAATATGTAGTCAAAGATGGCGACGTAATGTTGTTCTTATTCAACGTATAAGCCTTCAACAAGCACCTAAGAATGTGAGTAAATTTTGTGACGCAGGCTTTAAAAATGCATACACTATAGAAAAAAGGTCTTTTCTATGCGTTTTTTGGATTTGTGTGACAAAGAAGTCATTAATATTAACGATTGCAGATACCTAGGACATGTTCGGGATCTGAAGTTTGATGAATGTAATGGATGTATCTGTGCAATCATTGTTCCCGGACCCGGGAAGTACATGGGATGCTTTTGCAGAGAATGTGAATTTATTATTCCATGGTGCGATATTGTGCGAATCGGACCAGATATTGTACTTGTGAACCTAAAAGACGAGATGCGACACAAAATTTAGTGTATCTTTGTTGACAATGTTTTCAAAGAAAGTTATACTCAGATTATATTATTATGCACGAGTAGGCAGAAGCGGAGGTATCTTATGAAGTGTCCTTTTTGTAGTAGTGAAAATACAAGAGTAATTGATTCACGTCCAGCGGATGATAATAATTCCATCCGTCGTCGTAGACTTTGCGATGATTGTGGTAAACGTTTTACCACATATGAAAAAGTAGAAACGATTCCACTCATTGTCATCAAAAAAGACAATATTCGTGAACAGTATGATCGATCAAAAATTGAAGGTGGTGTACTTCGTGCCTGCCATAAACGTCCTATTTCAGCAGACCAGATTACGAAGTTGGTTGATGAAGTAGAAGTAGAAATTTTAAACAGAGAAGAAAAAGAAATTCCAAGTACCCTTATCGGTGAAATTCTTATGGATAAATTAAAAGACTTGGATTCAGTTGCATATGTACGTTTTGCATCTGTATATCGCGAATTTAAAGACGTAAACACCTTCATGAATGAATTGAAGAAAATGCTAGGATAAAAGTTTTATAAGGGGAAGAATCTCCGAGCGGGGTTCTTCCTTTTTTTCAGTAATAAGGAGTAAATATGAGTATATTATTCCCAGGAGAATATTTAGATTCTACCTATATTATCGACTTTGATAAGCTTTATATGGATGGATATCGTGCGGTTATCTTTGATGTAGATAATACGCTGGTACCACATGGTGAACCAGCGGATGAAAGAGCAAAGGAATTGTTTGCACATTTAAAAGACTTAGGTTATTCTTGTATGCTCTTATCCAACAACAAGGAGCCACGTGTGAAAATGTTCAATGATGTAGTTCAAGTCAATTATATTTTCAAAGCTAATAAGCCAATGCCAGGTAATTATAAAAAGGCTATGGAAATGATGGGTACAACCATAGAGGATACCCTTTTTGTAGGAGACCAGATTTTTACTGATGTTATGGGTGCAAATTTAGCGGGTATCCGAACGATTCTGGTAAAACCAATTCACCCGAAAGAGGAAATTCAAATTGTATTAAAACGAATTCCGGAAAAACTGATATTGTTTTTATATAAAATCACCAGAAAAATTTTCGGAAACAAATACGAATCTTCAGCAAAAACTCGCACATAATGAAATTAGAGATTAAGCGTTGAATTATACAAACACAAGGAGATAGAATAATGAGAATTGCTATTGGAAATGACCATGCTGCTACAGCATTAAAATTTGAAATCGTAGAGTATGTCAAAGAGCTTGGGCACGAAGTGGTAAATTTTGGTACTGATACTAATGATAGTTGTAATTATCCTGAAATTGGTGCTCGAGTAGGACATGCAGTAGTGGAAGAAGACTTTGACTGTGGTATTTTAATTTGTGGTACCGGTGTAGGTATCTCTATTGCCGCAAACAAAGTAAAAGGTGTTCGTGCAGCTGTGTGTTCGGATGTCACTACGGCACATCTTGTAAAAGAACACAACAATGCGAATATTATTGCATTTGGCGCACGTATTGTGGGCAGTGAGCTCGCAAAGGACATGGTAAAAGCATATCTGGAAGCAGAATTTTTGGGTGGGAGACACGAGATGCGTGTAAATATGATTTCAGATTTGGAAGGATAGGAAAGTATTTTTTGTGCATAAAGTGGCTGAAAAGCCCTGTTTAAAAGAAAACAGTTGAAATATATGCCATTTTATAGTAAAATTGATGAACGAGAGATACTCGAAATTAAGGAGGAAGATCGAATGATTTCAGCAGGCGATTTTAAGAATGGTATTACATTAGAATATGATGGTAATATCTGTCAGATTATTGAATTTCAGCATGTTAAACCTGGTAAAGGTGCAGCATTCGTTAGAACAAAATTAAGAAATATCATCAGTGGCGGTATTGTAGAAAAATCTTTCCGTCCAACTGAAAAATTTCCACAGGCGCGTATCGATAGAAAAGATATGCAGTACTTATATGGTGACGAAGATTTCTACCATTTCATGGATGTTGAAACCTACGATCAGATTGACTTAACAGTTGAATCTGTAGGAGATGCGCTTAAATTTGTAAAAGAAAACGAAATGTGTAAAATTTGTTCACATAATGGTAATGTATTCGCAGTAGAACCACCATTATTTGTAGAATTAGCTATCACAGATACAGAACCAGGATTCAAAGGTGACACAGCTACAGGTGCAACAAAACCAGCTACAGTTGAAACAGGAGCAAAAGTTTATGTTCCATTATTCGTAGAAATTGGAGATGTAATCAAGATTGATACTCGTACAGGTGAATACTTAAGCCGTGTATAATCAAGCAGAGAAAACGAGCAATGCGCAAGTATACTTGCGTATTGCTCTATTTTTTTATTGCGTAGGAAATACCTATTAAAAATTTGTAGTTTGACTATATAGAGCATTTTTTTCTTACTACATACACCAATTCTATGGTCATAATCACAGCAGCTACAATCATCGAAATGATATATGCATACATGCCATATAACGGCACCAAAAACCAGATAGCAAGTATGCGTACAGCACACCCAGATAAATTACACGCCAAGGTCAATGATGCGTGTCCCAGTCCATTTACAATGCTGCTCAGCAGACCTGAGGTATACATAAATGGGCATAGGATACTTAGAATTCGAATATAAAATCCCGCCAGTTGATTATCAAATATGTAGGTACCAATCCAGTCGGCAGATAATAAAAATATAAAGGTACAGAGGGAGCCCAATGCTACACCACAGCAGACGGCTCCTTTTATTGTTTCTAAAACCACACACATATTCCCCTTCGCTTTGGTTTCTGAGACACGTGGCAGGAGTAGAACAGATAAGGAATTGGTAATTGCGGATGGAAAAAAGATAACCGAAAGTGCCATACCAGTTAAGATACCAAAGTGTCCTAATGCTTCATCAGAGGTGTAACCATAAGCTATGAGCTGTTGTGGAAGCAAAAGATTTTCCAAGCTATGGCTCAAGGTAGTAAGCACATGATTCGTAGTCAGTGGAATAGCCATAAGAGCCAATACTTTACTGACAGATGTAAATTGCACTAAAAAATTGTGATTGGAGACTTCTTTTCCAATAGTTAAGATAGCATTTATTTGGTTGTTGGCATCTCTTTTTAATCCCAAATAAGCAGTCACATTTACTAGTAATCCAGCTAACTCGCTAATCACTAGCCCCCATACGGCGTGTATTGGCTCTAAGGGAAGTCCTTGACGTGATAATACTTGATAAATCAGCAAAGTACCCAAAACACGCGCAAGTTGTTCTATGATTTGACAGGCAGAAGGAATAACCGAATTTTTTTTGCCATAGTAGTATCCATTAAAACAGGAATGGACGCTTGCCGGAATCAAACTGTAGCTCATAACGCGAAGCAATTCTGTGGAGCGGGGTTCCTTCAGGATATCTGTAGCAATCCAGGGTGCCAGATAGTAAATTCCAATGCTAAAAAGAATAGAAATACTTACGGATAGAGATAGTCCGCAGAAAAGATATCGTTTTCCACCCTTGCCTTCAGCGACGAAGCGGGAAATTGCTGTCTGGATTCCACTGGCAGAAATTGCAAGACATAGGGTAAAAACAGGAAAAATCAACTGATAAAGTCCTAGTCCACTAGCACCAATAGTTCTCGATAAGAATATTCTATAAAAGAAGCCCAGAATTCTGCTGATAAAGCCAGCACTAGTGAGCAACACAGTGCCGAGTAGCAGAGGATGTTTTTTGATTTTGGTTAAAATGATGATTACCTCCCAGTAAAGGGCTTTTTTTAATTATATGTGGAGAGGGGAAATATATGAACAACAGGATTTACCTGGATAATGCTGCAACCACAGATATGTTGCCAGAAGTTGCCTACGCCATGGAGCCCTATTTCATCAAGAAATACGGGAATGCATCCACCACATATGAGTTAGGGGCGGAGGCGAAACGTGCGATTGAACTTGCAAGGGAGGAGGTTTCTGCAAGTATTCATGCAAAACCATCCGAAATTTTCTTTACCTCAGGGGGAAGTGAATCTGACAACTGGGCGATTAAAGCTATGGCGGAGGAACGCAACAACATAGGAAAGCATATTGTGACATCTCAAATCGAACATCATGCCATATTACACTCCTGCCAGCATATGGAGGAACTAGGATACAAGGTCACATATCTGGATGTGCAAAGAGATGGAATGATAAATTTAAAGCAGTTGGAACAACTATTAAGAGAAAGCAAATGGGCAAAAAGTCCACGAGAGAAAATTACATTGGTATCTGTGATGTATGCGAACAATGAAATTGGAACAATTGAGCCAATTGAAGAAATTGGAAAAATGACAAAACGGTATCAGATACCATTTCATACAGATGCGGTACAGGCGGTGGGACAGATACCTATTTCCGTGCATAAACTTCCAATTGATATGTTAAGCGCAAGTGCTCACAAGTTTCATGGACCAAAGGGCGTCGGATTTTTATATGTAAAAGATGGTGTACGTCTACCATCCTTCATACATGGTGGAGGTCAAGAAAGGGGAAAACGAGCAGGAACAGAAAATGTAGCGGGTATCGTGGGAATGGCAAAGGCATTGTCTATTGCCAATAGAGAAATAGAGCGAAAGAGCAGAGAGCTTAGCAACCTGCGAAATTACTTTGTTCGAAAGCTAATGCATGAGATTCCGGATACAATTTTGAATGGACACAAAGAAAGACGCCTTCCTGGAAATATAAGCGTGTCTTTTAAAGATATACCAGGAACTGCGCTATTGATATTATTGGAAGAAGAAGGAATATATGCCTCTGCAGGCTCTGCCTGCAGCTCAGGAAATACCAGTCTATCCCATGTAATAACAGCGATAGGGGTACCAAAAGAATACGCCTATGGTACCATCCGTTTTTCTATGGGTAGAGATACCACAAGAGCAGATGTGGATAAAACCATAAGCGTGCTGAAAAAAACAATAAAAATTCTTCGCCAAGAAGAATAGCTAAGCATATTATAATTAGGGAATGAATTTTTTGATGGCCTCACCTACACCATCCTCTTCATTAGAAGTGGTGATGTAGTCTGCAATTTCTTTGATGTCATCCGTTGCATTTCCCATAGCAACACCAATACCAGCGGCGTTTATCATAGAGTAATCATTTTCGGAATCACCAATTGCCATGGTTTGTTTCATCGATACCCCAAGAAGATTAGAAAGATGTCTTAATCCCTCACTTTTGGTTACACCAGCTTTACTGATTTCAAAGTTGTTGAAACCGCCGCAAACAACTTCAATTGCAGAGATGGACTTTAGAAACGCTAAGGTTTCTTCACGGTAAAGGTAGGTTCCATCTGGCTGTGGATAGAAATTCAAATTAATTTTTTGAATTTTTTTGCCACAGTCTGCTACATAATCCTTCAAATTTTCTACTGGCGTTCTGGTAGCTTTCATATATTTTCTCAAGGCTTCAGGAACATACAGTCTGTTCAAATTTTCACGACATCGAATCGGAGTAAACCCTTCCCCGTCGATATATAAATCAATATGAATTTCCTTGCTTAGAATATAATTCAAAATTGGCTCTAACAACTCAAAGTCCATGTTATTTTCATAAAGACACTCTTTGTTTTCAATATGATAAATAGCTGCACCATTTGTAGTAATTGCATATTTGATAGAGGTGTCTTTGATTTGTTCAAAGGGCAATCCATTGAAAGGACGTCCTGTTGAAATAACTGTATGCACCCCTTGGCTACTGATTCTATTTAACTCGGCTTTTGTTTTTGGAGTGATTTCTCCATTGTAATTAAAAAGAGTGCCATCTAAATCCAAGGCTACTAATTTAATTGAAGTCATAGATTATCCTTTCGTTAAAGTTTTTTTCGTAGTAATTATATATGAAAGTGATTTCATTTTAAAGTGAAAGTTTTGGATATCCAAAAAGTTTGTTCATATCACATTTCAAAATTTTTATAAAACGCTATAATTTATTCGACAAATAGCAATAAGAGAGGGGGATTTGGTCTTCGCTTCGTTACGGTCGGCGCTAAACAGACGTCCCCCGAACGTCTAGCGCCCCTCGACACTACTCCGTAGTGTCTCAGATTCTAATCCACTTCCACAAATAAAAATAAAAGAGTCCAAAATGAACTCTTTTATTTTTAGTAGCGAGAGGGGGATTTGAACCCTGGACACTACGGGTATGAACCGTATGCTCTAGCCAACTGAGCTATCTCGCCATATTTAGTTTAATCAACTGCTGTTCGTGCAAGCTCTAAGAGCTTTGTGCATCTTGTGGTCAAACCACAGTAACACTTTGCGACCAGCAATTATTACTTTGCGAAAAATTATATTCGCGAAATGGGACCAACAGGGCTCGAACCTGTGACCCTCTGCTTGTAAGGCAGATGCTCTCCCAGCTGAGCTATGATCCCATGTTCATCGTTAGCTACTTGCCAGCGACCCTGTTAGTATAACTTGTACAAAGATAAAAGTCAACATCTTTTTTAAAAAATTTTCAAAAGCAGGAGAGAGGTTTTGCTAAAAAGAACAACTTTAAAGACTAATTTAGATATGTTATAATTTGAGTACTATACTTCACAAAGGAGTTAGGCTATGGACGAACAGAAAACAATGAAATTAAGAATTTTCGCCATGACCCATAAGAAATTTGACGTTCCAGAAGACCCTATGTATCAGCCATTACATGTAGGACATGCAGTAGCGGCTGATTTAGGTTATCCGGGAGATGATGTGGGAGAAAACATTTCCCATTTGAATTGTTATTACAGTGAGCTAACAGGTCATTACTGGCTTTGGAAAAACTGTAAAGATATAGATTATATCGGAACCTGTCATTATCGTAGATATTTGATTAACGAGCAGGAAAAAGTTCTGACAAAGCAGGAATACATGGCTTTGTTACAGCACTATGATATCGTTTCTACAAAACGAGTGATCCTGAATAATTCGTATTATTATGGGTTTTCTGCAAATCATAATATAAAAGCATTGGATTGCACGGGTGAAGTGATTCGTGACTTGTATCCAGAGTATTATGATGCATTTATTACTCTGGTACATCAGAATGAAACCTACTTTGGGAATATGCTGGTGACTCGCAAAGCACTGTTTGACAAATACTGTGAATGGCTTTTTACTATTTTTGCAGAGGTATCCAAGCGTATTGATTTGGATACAGACGAGGATGCTTATCATAAGCGTGTAATGGGCTTTATCTCAGAGTTTTTGCTATTGGTGTGGGTGCGTGTAAATGAATTGACAGTCTACGAATGCAAGGTAGGGATGCTTGGTGAAAAAGTAGAGACCAGAGAGTTGAAAGAGTCGCTTGCAAAATTTTTTCGTCAGAAGGATATTGAGGGTGCAAAAAACTTTTTTTTAAAGAGAAAAACAGAACGTCCAGACGTGATGATGGAGGCATCGGATGTTACAGGAGAGCTACGCATCTGTATGCAGATTATTGCTACCGCTGGCAAAGAGATGGAAGTGTATGGGAGCAGCATTTTAGATAGAGAAACGGGGTTTCGCCAACTGATTTCTTTATTTACAGAAATAAACAATGTAGTCTATCGCAGACATCACGGAAAAGCTATGCGAAAGGATGAAGAATTCTTAAAAGAGAATCAGATATCTAATGTAGCACTTGAGGTCGCAGAGGCAGTATATCAGGCTGTAACGTGAGCAGAAAATACCTCACCAGAATTTTTTGTCAAAGAAGATAGTGTTTATATAGAATGTCGGAGGTGTTTATGATATACGAAGAAATTAAGAAAAATGAAGAGGTTCTTGCCTTGATTAAAAAAGGCAATGCCAATCTACACGTACTAGGTTTTACAGACCATTCGGAGGCGCATACCACTCTCGTAGCAGAGCGTGCAGCCATGATTTTGAAGGAATTTGGCTATAGCCAACATGACCAGGAATTAGTAAAAATCGCCGGATTTATGCATGACATTGGAAATGCAGTAAATCGCAAGAATCATGCAGAGTATGGAGGAATTTTAGCAAATGAAATCTTGAAATCTACAGATTTATCCATTGAAGATAGAGTAATGATTGTGTCCGCAATCAGTAATCATGACGAATCAACAGGACGTGCAATGGACCCGATTTCCGCAGCACTTATTATTGCAGATAAGACAGATGTACGTCGTAATCGTGTCCGTGATGAGATGGCATCCTTTGATATTCATGATAGAGTAAATTATGCGGTAACCGGTGCGAATCTCAAAATTGATGTTGAGAATAAAGTTATATCATTAAATCTGCAGATTGATGAAAAAATCTGCACAATGTATGAATATTTCGAGATTTTCCTAGGACGTATGATGATGTGTCGTAATGCAGCGGATATGTTGGGTGCTACCTTTAAATTAAGAGCCAATGGAGTGAAGATATTATAAATAGAAATACGAGGGAAGAAAGATGCTTAGACCAAAAATTGGGTTGGACTGGGACGACGTGACAGCCTCATTTAACAGCCAAGCCATTGCTATGGCAAATGAAAAATACCATTTTAATCCACCTCTTATGCTAGAGGAGATTACAAGCTGGGAAAATACAGGACGTACTAGCATAATTAAAGAATTCTATCAGACGGAAGAATTATATAAAAAACAGATAGTTACCGAGAATACCAAAGAATGTATTCGTCAGCTTATGGAAATTGCAGATGTGTACTTTATCACAGCGGTATATCCACAGTTTATGGGAATTCGGGCAGCACAGATATTGGAGGCCTTTCCAGAACTACCGCCAGAGAATATCATCTTGGGGAATGCAAAAAATTTAGTACAGTTTGATATTATTTTAGACGATGCGATTCACAATGTACTGGAATCTCCCGCTACCTATCCTGTTCTCATGCGTAAGCCTTGGAACTGGAAGATGACAGGACTTTTATCTGTCAACAACATGAGTGAATTTGTACTTTTAGTGGAACAAATTATAAATGCAGCAATGCACAAGACCCATGAAATCAAAGTTCCATCCGTTCTAGCATTGGTGGGACCGTCTGGTTCTGGAAAAAGTCGTATTGCTCAGCAGCTACGTCAGGATGAGCGCTTTGAGAGCCCGCTTACATACTGCACCAAGATGTCAAGCAAGCATAATTATTTAACAGAAGAGGAATTCGCACAGCAGAATTTCTTCGAAAAGACTCGCTATGCAGGTGTTCAGTACGGAACCAAGAAGGAAGATATTCAGGCTGTTTTGAATGATGGGAAATTTGCTGTTATGCCACTAGATATGTGTGGGGCGATAGCTATGAAGCGCCACTTCCCAACAGCGATTATCTATGTCAATAAGGATAAGGAAGGTCTCATCCGAGATATCATCGAGGAAGACTATACCACGGAAGAAAAGACCCTAAGGCTCCTTTCTATTGATGCAGAGAAGCGTAATCGTGAGATTTGTGATTATGTAGTAGATAATACGCAGTTGGATGGGGGAGAGCAAATACTTGCAATGATTAATAAATAACGATTTAGCTCACAATTTTGGATGTCTAAACTCTACGAAATAGGGCTGGCTCTTGATATATTCATAGGCTAAAAATACTTCATCAACTTTCTAGTTCCTCTAAGTGGGTGCTCAGTAAATTTAGGATAACATGCGGC
>JAZULP010000009.1:0-10138 GCA_045603165.1 Agathobacter sp.
TGAGAAGCAAGCTTGCTTGCATGAACAGATTTGATTTTCGACGAACATTTGCCTGCAAATGACACTGAGATGAAGAGAGTGCGAAGCACGAACGGAATCGAAGTGACCATTTTACGTACTATTTAGAACAATTCTTATTAAAATCTGTATGAAGTTTTGAAGGTATATCCTAAAAAAGACGTGATAAAGGTTGCGTCTTTTTTGTTTATGAGGTATAATATCTTCGTTGACTTCATATGAAGTAAATATATAGGGGTGTAGTTCATCGGTAGAATAAGAGTCTCCAAAACTCCAGAGGAGGGTTCGATTCCTTCCACCCCTGCTCAGAAGTGCTTAGGGTTAAGCACTTTTTTTATTTGATAGGAAATTTCAAGAGGAGTCAAGGCATGGATATCGAAACGCAGAATAAAACAAAACTTCATATTTCAGTTCGTGACCTTGTCGAATTCATACTCCGAGACGGAGACATTGATAATCGAGGTACTAGTCTTGCTACGGCGGATGTAATGATGATGGGGAGTCGTTTGCATCGCAAAATCCAGCAGTCTATGGAGGGAGATTATCAGGCGGAGGTTCCTCTAAAGTTCTTATTAGAAGAACCATTATATGATTTAACAATTGATGGACGTGCAGATGGTCTTTTTACAAATTCTGATGGCATTGTGGTTGTAGATGAAATTAAAGGTACTTATAAAAAGCTGGACTATATGGAACAGCCGATTCTGGTTCATCAGGCTCAGGCTATGTGTTATGCATATATTTTTGCGCAGCAAAATGAACTAGAGAAAATTGCGGTACAGATGACATATGTCAATATGGACACTGAGGAGAAGAAATATTTTCAACAGGAATTTTCATTTTCAGAATTGGAAGACTGGTTTTATGATTTGGTACAAAGCTACAAACGTTGGGCAGATTTTCAGTGTGAGTGGCATAGAAAACGTCAGGAATCGATTCAGGGTCTGGAGTTTCCTTTCGAATATCGCAAAGGACAGAAGCAGTTGGTTGGAGATGTGTATCGGACCATTCTTCGTAACAAGAATCTTTTTATTCAAGCCCCAACCGGTGTAGGAAAGACGATTTCTACGATTTTTCCTGCTATAAAGGCTGTTGGTAAAAATCTAGCAGACCGTATTTTTTATTTGACTGCTAAAACCATAACAGGGACGGTCGCAAAGGATACCTTCCGGCTATTGATGGAGCAAGGCTATCAGGCGAAAACCATACAAATTACGGCAAAGGAAAAGCTTTGCATGTGTGAGGAAATGGAATGTAACCCCATACATTGCCCATATGCAAAGGGGCACTATGACAGAGTGAACGATGCAGTCTTTGAATTGTTGCAAAATAGTGATATGTTTACACGAGAAGAGCTGTTGGCACAGGCAGAAAAGCACAAGGTATGTCCTTTTGAGATGAGCCTAGATGTGGCTTCCTGGGCAGATAATATTATCTGCGACTATAATTATGTATATGACCCTAATGTGTATTTAAAACGATTTTTTCAGCAGGGCGTAAAGGGGGAATATATCTTATTGGTAGACGAAGCTCATAATTTGGTGGAGCGTAGTCGGGAAATGTACAGCGCAAGTATATACAAAGAAGATTTTTTGGCAATAAAACGTATTTTGAAAGATTATAATAAAAGAATTGCAGGACTCTTGGATCGATGTAATAAGATTTTGCTCGAATACAAAAGAGAATGTACTGCTTATTGCATACATGAGAACACGGGAAATTTAATCTTTTTACTGATGACTTTGATTACAGAATTGGAAGCTTTTTTGCAAAAGCCCTCCATGCATCGTGAGAGGAAGGGAGAATTTACTGAGAAACCTTTTGATTTTGCGGGAAGAAAAGAAATTCTAGAATTTTATTTTAATATATTACATTTCGTAAATATCAGTGCATTGGTAGATGAGCACTATGAGATATATAGTGAGATTCAAGAGGATGGACGCTTTATGCTCAAGCTTTTTTGTGTGGACCCATCCGAAAACCTACAAAAATGCATTGACAAAGGAAAGTCCACAGTGTTTTTCTCAGCGACATTATTGCCAATTCAGTATTATAAGAATCTGCTTAGTACAGATAAGGATAATTACGCAATTTACGCAGAGAGCACATTTCAGGAACGCCAGAGGCTATTATTATTCGGAAATGATGTCAGCACAAAGTACACCAGACGCAATGAAAAAGAATTTCAAAAAATTGCGGAATATATTGTGAAAACTGTATATTGCAAAAAAGGTAATTATATGATATTTTTTCCTTCGTACAAATTAATGAACCAGGTGTATGAAGCGTTTTTAGAAATAGATAAAGGACGGGTTCACAGTGTGATACAGGAAAGCGGGATGAAGGAAGGAGCGCGAGAGGCATTCCTTTTGTGCTTCGAGAAGGAATATGATTCTTCCTTTGTTGCATTCTGCGTCATGGGTGGTATTTTCAGTGAAGGTATCGATTTGACAAACGATAAGTTAATAGGTGCGATTGTAGTGGGGACAGGCTTGCCACAGATTAGCAATGAGCGTGAAATATTGAAGAGGCATTACGATGAACTGTCCGGAAATGGATTTGATTATGCGTTTCGTTTTCCGGGTATGAATAAAGTCCTCCAGGCAGCTGGACGTGTAATCCGAACTACGGAGGACTATGGTGTCATTTTATTGTTGGATGAAAGATTTCTGCAAGCAGAATATCAAACACTGTATCCACGCGAATGGAATGACCGTAAAATCTGTAATATCAATACGGTGGAAGATGCTGTCTTAGACTTCTGGCAGAATCTTTAAGAATTCTTCTGTAGAAGCTGATACTGGAAATGCAGTATTTACTGATGCAACGATTTGACGACTTGGCAATTTTTCCTTGGTATTTAAAATAGCGAGGTCCTTGGTATTTTGTTTTACACAATAGTCTGGTACGAACGCAATACCGAGACCGATACGTGCCAAATCAATCAATAGATCATTGCTGTTTAATTCGATGTCAGGAACTAGTTCGAGCTGATGCTGAATAAACAGATTATGCAAAAATTCGCTGGTAGTACTCTGACGACTCAGCATCATAATTGGATGTTGTTTTAATTCTTCAAAAGAGATTTCCTTTTGGTCCAGTTTGTAGTATGATGGATTAGCAACGAATACATCATGAAAGGTCGCTAGCGTCTTTTTCACATATTCATGGTTTAAATGTGAATTTGGGAAATTGGTAATAATCAAATCTACTTTTCGCTGGTCCAAAAGCTCAACACATTGAATCGATGTAGCGTTGGTGATTTTGATAGGCACATTTGGAAAATTCTGGTGGAATTTCTTCAAATATGGAATCAAAAAATAGCGGCAAATGGTGTCAGTAGCTCCGATATGAAGTTGTCCTAATCCCAATATGCCGGAATCCAAAAGCTGACTTTCGCCACGTGAAATCAGATTCATGGCAGGTTCAATGTGTTTTAACAATAAACTGCCAGCGGGCGTGAGCTGTACTTTTTTTGTACTGCGGATAAAAAGAGATTGTCCTAATTTTTTCTCAAGGGTTTTGATAGACTGACTAACAGCCGATTGAGATATATAAAGCTTCTTGCTGGCTTCTGAAAAGCTCAGGGAAGATGCTACATAATAAAACACTTTATAAAGCTCATAATTTATATCCATAAGTATACTCTCCAATACAACGATTTATTTGCTACTATTATAAGGTATACTTATGAAAAAGGTCAATAATAATTAATAAATATAGAGGTGGAACATGAAAAAAACTGTGATAGCAACAATAGGCGGCCTTGCATTAGGGCTCGTGATAATCGTGAGTGTATTTGCTATATTACAGGCTAAATCGAATACAGTTACAGCGAATAATCAAAAAATGGAAAGTATAGACAATGTTGTCGATACAGAAGCTGCTTCAGATACAGAAGAAGGCTTTTTGGATGAAATTGGTTGTATCATTCAAGGCGTTGGAGATGTCATAGTTGGAGCAGAAAACAAGCCGCAGGAAGAGGAAGCGGCAGAAAAGAGTACGAAAAAGGAATCTAAAAAGGTAGACTATCCTTATTATATACGTGTGAATCGTCAGGCAAATTGCGTAACTATTTATTCGAAAGATGCAGAAGGCAATTATACTGTGCCAGTGAAGGCTATGACATGCTCTGTAGGTTTATTAGGAAATACGCCATTGGGTGTTTCCAAGATTACGGATAAATATGAATGGAGAGCCTTGTTTGGAAATGTATATGGACAGTACTCAGTTCGTTTTAATGGACATATCTTATTCCATTCTGTTCCATATTTGCAAACCTCAAAGGATACCTTGATGGAAGGGCAGTTTAATATGTTAGGACAGCCGGCATCTAAGGGATGTATCCGTTTAGCATGTCAAGATGCAAAGTGGATTTATGATAATTGTCGAAAAGGTACAATGGTAGAGGTGTATGATAGTCCAGATCCGGGACCATTAGGAAAACCAGCTATGGCTCAGATTCATCCAAATAGTCCATATAAAGGATGGGACCCAACAGATCCTGACCCAGCAAATCCATGGAAAAATGGAAATGTTACACTTAGTGGTGTCAAAAGCTCTATTACAATCAATCAAGGAGACAACCTGAATTTACTCGCTGGTGTATCTGCAACAGACGTTGATGGAATGCCACTTACAATCACAGTAAAGGGTGATATATCTACAAATGTGCCTGGCACATATACTGTAACATATGTAGCCAATAGTGTTACTGGCATTCAAAAAACCGCAGTAGCCACCGTAATTGTAAATGCGGTAGAGCCACCGGTATCAGAACAGCCAGAGGATACACAGCAGCCAGAGGATACGCAGCAACCAGAGGATACGCAGCAACCAGATGATACGCAGCAGCCAGAGGATACGCAGCAGCCAGAAGATACGCAACAGCCAGAAGATACACAACAACCAGAGGATACTCAGGAATCAGAAGCTTCACTTTAATCTTATAATGAGAAAATAAAATTAATATTACTTATAAATAAGATTAAATTTATTAATTTTGCTAATCATTAGAGAGATGATATACTTGTGTAAAATAAAGTTAGAAGGAGACCCCTTCTGTGTAGTGAACAAAACTTCGGAGGAAAAATCATGAGTAATGTACGTCGCGTTTACGTAGAAAAGAAACCAGATTTTGCAGTAAAAGCAAAAGAATTATGTGAAGAAGTAAAAAGATATCTTGGCATTAAGACCGTTACAAATGTACGTGTTTTAATCCGTTATGACATTGAAAATATTTCAGAAGAAGTATATAAAAATGCTCTTATGACTGTATTTTCTGAACCACCAGTTGATAATATTTACGAAGAAACTTTTGAATATGGGGATGCCCATGTATTTTCCGTAGAGTTTTTGCCAGGTCAGTATGACCAGAGAGCAGACTCAGCAGAGCAGTGCGTAAAGCTTTTAAAAGAAACAGAAGAGCCAATTATCCGCTGTGCTACTACATATGTGATTGAAGGTGCACTTACAGAGGATGAATTTGCAGCAATCAAAAAACACTGCATCAACCCTGTAGATTCTCGCGAAACAGATTTAGAAAAACCAGAAACCTTAGAACAGAAATTTGATGAACCAACAGACGTTATAGTGTTTGATGGTTTTGCTGATATGCCAGAACAGGAGCTGGAAGAATTATATAGCTCATTGAATCTTGCTATGACATTTAAGGATTTCCTTCATATTCAGAATTACTTTAAAAACGAAGAAAAACGCAATCCTTCGATGACAGAAATTCGTGTGTTAGATACCTATTGGTCTGACCACTGCCGTCATACAACCTTCTCTACTGAGCTTACCGAAGTAAGCTTTGATGAAGGTTATTACAATGCGCCAATCAAAGCAACCTACGAAGATTACCTAAATACACATAAAGAAATGTATGCTGGTCGTGATGACAAATTCGTTTGTCTGATGGATATTGCTCTTCTTGCTATGAAAAAATTAAAAGCAGAAGGAAAACTGGCAGATCAGGAAGAATCCGACGAAATCAATGCCTGCTCTATCGTTGTTCCAGTAGAAGTAGATGGAGTAACAGAAGAATGGCTTGTAAACTTTAAAAACGAAACACATAACCATCCAACCGAAATTGAGCCATTCGGTGGCGCAGCTACCTGTCTTGGTGGAGCTATCCGTGACCCATTGTCAGGACGTACCTATGTATATCAGGCAATGCGAGTAACTGGTGCGGCAGACCCTACTGTTTCTGTAAAAGAGACTATCCCAGGAAAGCTTCCACAGAAGAAGCTGGTTCGTGAGGCAGCACATGGTTATAGCTCTTATGGAAACCAGATTGGTCTTGCAACGGGTTATGTAAAAGAAGTATACCATCCAAATTATGTAGCAAAACGTATGGAAATCGGTGCTGTTATGGGTGCTGCTCCTAGACGTGCCGTACAGAGACTTACCTCTGACCCAGGAGATAAGATTATCCTCCTTGGTGGACGTACCGGTCGTGATGGTATCGGTGGTGCTACTGGTTCTTCTAAGGCTCACAATACAGAATCAACAGCTGTTTGTGGTGCAGAGGTGCAGAAAGGTAACCCACCTACAGAACGTAAAATCCAGAGATTATTCCGTCGTGAAGAAGTTGCACACATCATCAAAAAATGTAATGACTTTGGTGCAGGTGGTGTATCCGTTGCTATCGGTGAATTAGCAGATGGTCTTCGCGTACAGTTAGATAAAGTTCCAAAGAAATACGCAGGTCTTGATGGAACAGAGCTTGCTATTTCCGAATCACAGGAACGTATGGCATGTGTCATTGCTCCAGAAGATGTAGAGCAGTTCCTTGCCTATGCAAATGAAGAAAACTTAGAAGCTATTGAAGTGGCAGAAGTTACAGAAAGCCCAAGACTTGTGCTTGTATGGAGAGGAAAAGAAATCGTAAACCTTTCCCGTGCCTTCCTTGATACAAACGGTGCACATCAGGAAGCAAAAGTAGCTGTAGATATGCCAGTAGAAGCAGACAACTATTTCACAAAGATTAATACTCCAAAGGTAGCAGAGGCAGTAGCAAACAAGGATATGAAAGCTGCTTGGCTTGCAGAACTTGCAGACCTCAATGTATGTTCACAGAAGGGCCTTGTAGAAATGTTTGACGGCTCTATCGGAGCTGGCAGCGTTTACATGCCTTATGGTGGAAAATATCAGCTGACAGAAACTCAGAGCATGGTAGCGAAGCTTCCAGTGCTCACAGGAAAATGTGATACTGTAACCATGATGTCTTATGGCTTCGATCCATATTTATCATCATGGAGTCCATACCATGGAGCTGTTTATGCAGTATTGGAATCTCTTTCCAGAATCGTAACAGCTGGTGGTGATTACAAGAAGATTCGTTTCACATTCCAGGAATACTTCCGCAGAATGAGCGAAGATCCAAAACGTTGGAGCCAGCCAGTAGCGGCGCTTCTTGGTGCTTATAACGCGCAGATGGGATTCGGTCTTCCATCGATTGGTGGTAAAGACTCGATGTCAGGAACCTTCAACGAAATTGATGTTCCACCAACACTTGTATCTTTTGCAGTAGATGTAGCAAAAGAAAAAGACATCATCACACCAGAATTAAAAGCCGCTGGAAACAAGCTCGTGATGTTTAGCATTGAAAAAGACCAGTATGATTTACCAGTTTATGCACAGGTAATGAAGCTTTACGATGCAGTACATGAAATGATTCAGAATGGTGCTGTGGTTTCAGCATATGCTTTGGATGGAAAAGGTCTGGCTGCTGCAGTAAGTAAAATGGCATTTGGTAACAAACTTGGTGTAACAATTAACGCGGATGTTACAACAGATATCTTATTTGCACCTGGCTTTGGAAATATCGTAGCAGAAGTTCCAGCAGACAAGGTGTCTGTAGTAGCAGAAATATTGGCTGCAGCAAGTTTAGCCAGCGTTGGACAGAACGTTGGTGAAGTAAATGACAAGCAGGCATTCATTTATGGCGATATGAATATCTCTATGGACGAAGCACTTGCAGCATGGACAGGAACACTTGAAAAAGTATTCCCAACTCGTGCGACAGAAGACTATACAGAACTTAACACAGGACTTTACGATACAAAGAATATCTACGTTTGCAAGAACAAAGTTGCAAAACCAACCGTATTTATTCCAGTATTCCCAGGTACCAACTGTGAATTTGACAGTGCTAGAGCATTTGAAAGAGCTGGTGCTGACACAATCGTAAAAGTATTTAAAAACTTAACAGCAGAAGACATCAGAGACTCTGTTGATGAATTTGTAAAAGCAATTGACCAGTCACAGATGATTATGTTCCCAGGTGGATTTTCCGCTGGTGACGAACCAGAAGGTTCTGCTAAATTCTTTGCTACCGCATTCCGTAACGCAAAGATGGCAGAAGCGGTAAACCGCTTATTGAACGAAAGAGATGGTCTTGCACTTGGTATCTGTAATGGTTTCCAGGCACTCATCAAGCTTGGTTTAGTACCACACGGCGAAATCCGCATGCAGACCGAAGATTCACCAACACTTACCTACAACACCATTAACCGTCACATTAGCAAGATGGTTTACACCAAGGTGGTTACCAACAAATCTCCATGGTTACAGGGCGCAGAGCTTGGAAAAGTATACTGCAACCCAGCATCTCATGGTGAAGGACGTTTCGTAGCACCTAAGGAATGGTTAGAGAAGCTCTTCGAAAATGGACAGGTTGCAACCCAGTATGTAAATGAAGCTGGCGTACCTACTATGGACGAAGAATGGAACGTAAACGGTTCATACATGGCAATCGAAGGCATCACAAGCCCTGATGGACGTGTGCTTGGTAAGATGGCTCACTCTGAACGTCGTGGAGACAGTGTAGCTGTAAACATCTATGGGGAACAGGATCTTAAGATTTTCGAATCTGGTGTAGGTTACTTCAAATAAGATATAGATCATACAGACCTTATGTAGATGATGTTTCTACATAAGGTCTTTTATGTCTAATATAGCAAATGGTTGATGGAATGATTGACAATGTAAACTAAAATGAATATAATTAAAATGTAAGGAAATATTATTATTAAATAAGGTTTTATTAGGAGAGTGATATTATGGCAACAGTACCAACACAGGTCAGAATAGAAGAAGATTTAAAAAAACAGGCAATGGAGTTATTCACTCAGCTTGGGATAGATATGTCAAGTGCTATGAATATGTTTTTAAGACAGTGTGTTATGAGAGGTGGTTTACCATTTGCGGTAGAAGTTCCACAGTATAAATCAGAAGTGATTGAAGCTATGGAAGAAGCAAGAAGAATCAGCAAAGATCCAGGCACAAAGAGATATGGTAGTTTTGCAGAAGCATTAGAGGATTTGGATGTATGAAATATGATTTAGTGCTAACTGGCAAGTTCAAAAAGGGATTGAAACTTGCTAAGAAAAGAGGATTAGATATAAAACTCTTAGAAGACATTGTTGATAAATTACAGAATGGTATTCCGTTGGAAGAAAAACACCACGACCATGAACTAAAAGGAAAGTTCAAAGGTTTTCGAGAGTGCCATATCCTGCCAGACTGGTTATTGATGTATCTTATCGAAGATGATGTACTTACATTGACTTTGGTTGATACCGGTACACATTCAGATTTATTTAATATGTAATGTAAATAAGAAAAAAGCAATTCCGCATGTCAAATTTGCGGAATTGCTTTTTTATTTGGGGGTTTAAGATTTGTTTTTGTGCTTTGATTTTTCTCTAATTTCTTTTCTACGTTGCTCAATATGATTTAATTCATCTACATTAGCTTCGAAGTTCATGATGTCTTGAATTCGACAGTTAAGTATCAAACATAGTTCATTCAGTGTAGTACTGCTGATAGGTTCGTTATGTCGCATTCTTCTCAGTGTGTTGCTTGAAATTCCCCAATGATAAATTAGTTGATATTTTGTTATTTGCTTATTTTTTAGAGTGGACCAAAAAGGTTCATAATTAATCACTTTATATACCTCGTTTTAAAATGCTAATAATAGTATTGTTTCCTACTTGATATTCTAATGCCTATGCAATATATTGAGTATTAGTTATAATTTGCTAATAGCAATATTTTGCGTATAAAAGGATTGAAATAAAAATTCTATTGAAGTATAATGAGATAAAAATTATAG
>JAZULP010000010.1:0-5161 GCA_045603165.1 Agathobacter sp.
TTCCGTGAAATCTTAGAAGGAAAACACGATGATATTCCAGAAGGACATTTCTTAAATGCAGGAAGTATCGACGAAGTACGTGCTCGTATGCAATAGGAGGTGCCTATGGCAGAAATATTTAAAGTAGAGATTATCACTCCAGACCGTATTTTCTACGAAGGAGAAGCAGAGTTCTTGGAATTTACTACAGCAGCCGGTGATGTCGGTATTTATGCAAAGCATATTCCAATGACTACTGTACTTGCACCGGGTGCAGTCATTATCCATAATGGTGACGAAGAAACTGTGGCAGCCGTACATTCTGGCTTTGCAGAAATCCTTGGTGACAAAGTGACTCTTCTTGCAGAAATTGCAGAATGGCCAGATGAAATCGATGTATCTCGTGCCGAAGCAGCAAAGGCTCGTGCCGAGGAACATATCGCAAACAAAACTACGGAAACCGATATCAAGCGTGCAGAGTTTGCACTTCGAAAAGCCTTGACTCGTCTCGACGTAGCAGCAAAATAAGTAAATCTAACTAAATAAAATAACCCCGTGTCTATTTAAGACACGGGGCATTTTTTATGTTATAACTAGCTTAGCAAATTTCTTTTTACCTCTCTTAACGATAAGGCCTTCTCCTTCGAAAGCACTAGCATCGTAAGATGTAGAGATGTCTGTAACCTTTGCATCTGCTACAGTTACACCGCCTTGCTGTACCGCACGGCGAGCATCTGAACGGCTTTCACAAAGACCGGCTTTCACTAAAACAGCCATGATGTCTAGGTTGCCATTTGCAAAATCATCAGCTGTAAGTTCAACAGTTGGCATATTAGCTAAAGAACCGCCACCAGCAAAAAGTGCGTGAGAAGCTTCTTTGGCTTTTTCTGCCTCTTCTTCACCATGAACAAGTTTTGTAAGCTCGTAAGCTAAAATTTCTTTTGCGGTATTAAGCTGAGCTCCTTCCCAAGCATCCATAGCTTCGATTTCTTCCATTGGAAGGAAGGTGAGCATACGGATACATTTTAAGACATCAGCGTCAGCTACGTTTCTCCAGTATTGGAAGAAGTCGAATGGGGACGTCTTGTTTGCATCCAGCCATACTGCACCAGATTGTGTTTTTCCCATTTTCTTTCCTTCAGAGTTAAGAAGAAGAGTAATTGTCATAGCATGAGCATCTTTTCCAAGCTTACGTCGGATAAGTTCAGTACCACCAAGCATGTTGCTCCACTGGTCATCGCCACCGAATTCAAGGTTACAATCATAATCCTGGAACAATTTATAGAAGTCGTATGACTGCATAATCATGTAGTTAAATTCTAAGAAGCTTAAGCCTTTTTCCATACGTTGCTTGTAGCATTCAGCAGTAAGCATACGGTTTACGGAGAAATGTGGCCCAACCTCACGTAATACGTCAATATAGTTTAAATCCATAAGCCAGTCAGCGTTGTTTACGAGTAGAGCTTTGCCATCTGAGAAGTCGATAAAACGGCTCATCTGTTTTTTGAAGCATTCTACATTGTGTGCAATCGTTTCTTCTGTCATCATTTGACGCATGTCGGTACGTCCAGATGGGTCTCCAATCATGGCGGTTCCGCCTCCGATAAGGGCGATTGGTTTATTACCAGCCATCTGAAGACGTTTCATAAGGCAAAGTGCCATGAAGTGTCCTACGTGAAGACTGTCTGCAGTTGGATCAAAGCCAATGTAAAAAGTAGCTTTACCATTATTGATTAAGTCTTTGATTTCTTCTTCGTTGGTTACCTGCGCAATAAGACCGCGGGCAACGAGTTCTTCATATAATGTCATGTTGTTTCCTCCCTATATAGAAAATCCCTCGCCCTATTAGGACGAGGGACAGTAGCTCGTGTTCCTTTGACTATAATTCAATTAGGCTTATTATAGCTATCTTAAATGTAGATTGTCAACCCCTAAAAAGCCTGCGAAAGAAACGATTTCAGTCAAAGTGATTAGTTTTGCGAATAATTTTTAAGCAAATCTTACAAAATACATTTCGAGAAGCAAAATTACGTTGACGGAACTAGCGAATGTCTGCTAAAGTGAATATAGTTAAGAATTAGTTAAGAAATCGTGTGGGGGAGTAATTCGCATATATTGTGTGGTTTGTCAACAATCTCGGCTCAGAAAGCCTGGCAAACCTTAAAGAGTGAGACTCACGTATGTTTAGATAAACTAGGCATACGTGTTTTTTTATACTCCAAAAGAGGTCTTTTAAGTAATTTTAGAATAATAAAAGCAAAAGGAGAAAAAATATGACAGAATTTTTTCAGACAATCCCAGGGGCGTTGATTCTCTTGGTAGTGGGTTTTGTTGGATTGGTTAAAGGAGCGGATTTCTTTGTAGAAGGTGCTTCCAATGTGGCAAAGAGACTTCGTATTCCAGCACTGATTATTGGTCTTACCATTGTGGCTATGGGGACATCTCTTCCAGAAACAGCAGTATCTATTTCTGCATCAATCGCTGGTAGCAACTCACTTGCTATTAGTAATGCAACAGGCTCAAATATTTTCAACCTAATGGTTGTAGTAGGTCTATGCGCAATTATGCAGTCTAATGATGTAGACAAGGATACAATTAAGCGAGATATTCCGATTTCTCTTGTCGCTGCTATTCTTATGTTAGTGTTCGGTTTTTCAAGCAATATTCTTGGCCGCATGGAAGGCATTGTCCTTTTAGTATTATTCGGAGGATACATTTTCCTAATGATCCGTTCAGCCTTAAAAGCTAGAAATGGTGAACATCTCAAACCTGGCAGCGAAGAAGAAGCGGTTGTAACACAATCTGTATTAGCAAGTGTCATTTCTATTATTGGCGGTGCATGCGCTATCGCTCTTGGCGGAGACTGGGTAGTAGATTCCGCATCTACCCTTGCTAGGGCATTTGGTATGACAGAAACATTAGTAGGACTTACCATCGTAGCTGTAGGGACATCACTTCCAGAATTGGTTACATCTATTGTGGCCGCTAGAAAGAACGAAGTAGAAATGGCCTTGGGAAATGCAATCGGCTCCAATATTTTCAATATATTAATGGTAATTGGTATTGCTGGTGCAATCAGCCCAATCACATTTATCCAGAACAACATTTTCGATATCGTAGTTCTCATGGTATGCACAATTGTTGTATGGCTTATGGTGTTCAAAACAAAAAGACTCACGCGTAGTAAAGGTATCTTTATGGTGCTTGTATATGTTGCGTATATGGCGTATATTATTGCGAGAGACTTGTAAAAATACTACCTGTAAAGGAGACGCGCAGTATTAAACGAAAATATCGAGAGTGAAAACTTGACGAAATAAGGGCTCATCTTCTATAATGGAAGATGGGCTTTTTCTATATGAAAGAGCCGCTGAAGTACATTACATATTACACGAAAGTGAGGATATAAAATGAGTAAAGGTAAATATTATATTACTACCGCGATTGCCTATACATCGGGCAAACCACATATCGGTAATACCTATGAAATTATCTTGGCAGATGCAATTGCTAGATATAAAAGAGCCGAAGGCTATGACGTATGGTTTCAGACCGGAACTGACGAGCATGGGCAAAAGATTCAGGAAAAAGCAGAAAGCGCAGGAATTACACCACAGGCATATGTAGATGAAGTCGCTGGTGTTGTAAAGAACATCTGGGATTTAGTAGACTCTTCTTACGACAGCTTCGTGCGCACTACAGATGATGACCATGAAGCATGTGTCAAGAAAATTTTCAAAAAATTATATGATAAAGGTGACATTTATAAGGGTGCATACGAAGGAATGTACTGTACACCATGTGAGTCATTTTGGACAGAATCACAGCTTGTAGACGGAAAATGCCCAGACTGTGGTCGTGACGTAAAACCAGCCAAAGAAGAAGCGTATTTCTTCAAAATGAGCAAGTATGCTGACAGATTAATTGAGCATATTAATACACATCCAGAATTCATTCAGCCTGTATCACGTAAGAATGAAATGATGAACAACTTCTTACTGCCAGGCTTACAGGACCTTTGTGTATCCCGTACCTCTTTTACTTGGGGAATACAGGTAGACTTTGATCCAAAGCACGTAGTATATGTATGGCTTGACGCTCTTACAAACTATATTACCAAAATCGGTTATGATCCAGATGGCTCCAACGATATGTTCGCAAAGAACTGGCCAGCAGACTTACACTTAATCGGAAAAGACATCGTTCGTTTCCATACTATTTACTGGCCAATCTTTTTAATGGCACTTGATTTACCACTTCCAAAACAGGTATTTGGACATCCTTGGTTACTTCAGGGTGGTGACAAGATGAGTAAGTCAAAAGGAAATGTAATCTACGCAGATGACATGGTAGATTTATTCGGTGTAGATGCAACACGTTATTTCGTGCTTCATGAAATGCCATTTGAAAATGATGGTATCATCACATGGGATTTGGTAATCGAAAGATTTAATTCTGACCTTGCAAATATCCTTGGAAACTTAGTAAACAGAACTGTTTCCATGACAAATAAATACTTTGATGGCGTAGTTCGTTCGACTGGCGTAACCGACGAAGTAGATGCTGACCTTAAGGCAGTAGTAACTGGTGCAGCAGCAAAGGTACAGGATAAGATGGATAAGCTTCGAGTAGCAGATGCTATTTCCGAAGTATTTACTGTATTCCGTCGTTGCAATAAATACATCGACGAGACAATGCCATGGGCACTTGCAAAAGATGAGGCTCAGCAGGAAAGACTTGCAGAAGTTCTTTACAACTTAACAGAGGCCATCACAATTGGCGCAAGCTTACTTCATAGTTTCTTACCAGGCACAGCAGAAAAAATCGTTGCACAGCTTAATACAGAGCTTCGTGGCTTAGAAGATTTAGATAAATTTGGTTTATATGAAAATGGCAAGAAGGTAACTGAAAAGCCAGAAATTCTTTTTGCACGTCTTGATGCAAAAGAAGTACTTCCAAAAGTTGAAGCTATCCAGGCTGCTCAGAAGGCAGAATACGAAGCAGAAATGGCACGCTTAAATGGTGGTGCTCCAGTGGAAGAAGAGCCAGGTATCGATATTGAAGCAAAAGAAGAAATTACCTTTGATGACTTTATGAAAATGCAGTTCCAGGTAGGCGAAATCGTTGCTTGTGAAGCAGTTCCAAAATCAAAGAAACTTCTTTGTTCACAGGTTAAAATCGG
>JAZULP010000011.1:0-7973 GCA_045603165.1 Agathobacter sp.
CTGAAAGTTTCTACTCCTTAAACTCCATAAACCACCATGCCTGCTACAGCTGATAATACAATCAGAATGATAGGCGATAATTTCTTTTTTGCGATATGCTTATATCCAATCATCAATAATATTAGCACTGCGGTAATAGTGATGGCTTGCACACTTAATTTAACATCGCTAATCGCCCCAACACAATTACTAACCACCATATAAATACCTGTAGCAAGTACAATACCAATAACGCAAGGTTTTAAACCACGTAATATTGCCTGCGCATATCTATTCTTCAATACATTTTGTAGCAATGTCGTTATCAGCAAAACAATTAAAAATGATGGTGTTACAACTGCCAGTGTTGCTATAACAGCACCCAAAAATCCAGCCTGATTGCTACCAATATATGTCGCTAGGTTTACCATAATGGGACCTGGTGTACTTTCACTAACTGCAATCATATAAGTTAGCATTTCTTCATCAATCCACCCATATGTCAACACTACATCTCGAATCAAAGGTATCGCACCATATGCTCCACCAAAAGCAAAGCATCCCACTTTCAAAAAGCCAAGAAAAAGTTCTATATAAATCATTTCTTAGCACCGCCTTTCTGTTCTTGCGTACCTCTTAACACAAAAACTAACAAGCTGATAATGGCGGCAATAATCATCAAACTAATAGATGAAAAATTCCAAGCAAAAGCATTGATACATAACATTGTAACACACGAACATATCATAATTAGTCTTGACAATTTCTTTTTTTGCATTTTATTAATCATTGTAATAGCGGCATCTAAAATCAAAAGACCAACCCCTACTTTAATACCTTTAAATGCATTTGCAACAATAGTTATTTCCAAGAAATTATCTAAAAACATAGAAATCAAGAAGATAACTATAAAAGATGGCACAACTATACCCAATGTAGCTACAAGTGCTCCTAAAAAACCTGCTTTTTTATATCCTGTAAAAGTAGCACAGTTAATAGCAATCGGCCCCGGCGTTGATTCTGCGATAACCGTCACATCCATCATTTCATCATGTGTTATCCATGCTTTCTTTTCTACACAATTATTCTCTATCATTGAAATCATGGCATATCCACCGCCAAAGGTAAATAGACCTATCTTTACAAAAGTAAAGAATAATTCCATCAAAATACTCATTCCTACTTTCTCACCTGATCTGTATTCTCAATATACAACTCTGCGTAAACTTCAAATTTATATAACTCATTATATAGTACCCCATAAATTTGCACAACAACATTTCTTTGACAGTTTTACTGCCTCTCCCCACCAATCTCCCACCTCCAACTCCATACACAAAATGCCCTATATCAGCCACTTAAACTGATATAGAGCATCTCATTTTTTCAACTCATTATCTATTTTTCAAACTCGCACCAAAACTTGAGTTATCTCCCCTAGTTATCCTGCATCTTGGCGAGTTTTGCCGTTTGATCTGCAGCAATACAAGCGTCGATGATTTCCTGAATGTCTCCGTTCATAATTTTATCTAACTTATACAAGGTCAAGTTAATTCTATGATCTGTACATCTGCCCTGTGGGAAGTTGTAGGTACGGATTTTTTCGGAACGATCACCGGTACCAATCTGGCTACGACGTGCTGCAGATTCGGCATCCTGCTGTTTCTGGAGTTCTAAGTCATAGAGTTTTGCACGAAGGAGTGCAAATGCTTTTTCTTTGTTCTGAAGCTGTGATTTTTCTGTCTGGCTGTAGATAACGATGCCTGTTGGGTAATGGGTCAAACGCACAGCGGAGTCAGTGGTGTTGACGCACTGTCCACCATTACCGGATGCACGCATTACATCGATACGGATGTCTTTTTCGTCAATCTGTACGTCTACTTCTTCGGCTTCTGGCATCACTGCTACTGTAATAGTAGATGTGTGGATACGGCCTGCGGATTCGGTTGCAGGTACACGCTGTACACGATGTACACCAGATTCATATTTCATCTTAGAGTATGCACCTGCACCTGATATCATGAAGTTCACGCTCTTCATACCACCGATACCGATGTCGTCTACCTCGAGGGTTTCTACTTTCCACCGCTGAGTTTCTGCGTAGTGGATGTACATACGATAGACCTCAGCTGCGAATAGAGCTGATTCGTCTCCGCCTGCGCCGGCACGAATTTCTACAATTACGTTCTTGTCATCATTAGGGTCTTTTGGAAGCAGTAGAATTTTAAGCTCTGTTTCAAGCTCTGCAAGACGATTCTTGGAGTCGCTTAATTCTTCTTTTGCGAGTTCTCTCATTTCTTCGTCAGATTCCATCTCCAACATTTCCAGAGCTTCTTCGATGTTCTGTTTCATCTGCTTGTATTCTTTGTAAGCTTCTACGATTGGGAGTAAATCGCTCTGCTCTTTCATTAGCTTACGAAAACGGTTGGCATCATTTGCCACGTCTGGTTCGCTTAATGTATTCATTAATTCTTCATAATGATGAAGTAAATCTTCTAATTTATCAAACATATTTGTCTCCTCTATTTCAAACTAATCTCTTACCATTCAAAACTCAATGACGCTATAATCCTCCAATAACTACGCGGTCATTACCTGTTAAATCCTTTACCACTCGTACACCAGAAAATCCCGCTTCTATCAACATATGTGACACTGCTTCGCCCTGGTCGTGACCGATTTCAAATAAAATCGTTCCGCCTGGATTGAGGTAATCTCTACAGTCCGCAATAATTTTGCGATAAAAATATAGCCCATCCTCTTTTCCATCCAATGCCTGATATGGCTCGAATTCTACTACCTCTGGCATAAGTCCATGAAGTACCTCGGTTGGGATATATGGTGGATTGGATACAATAACGTCGAAGGTATCAGTAATGGAGTCAAACAAATCGCTACGTTCAAAGGTCGCTGTTACGTTGTTTAACTTGGCATTTTCCTTTGCTACAATCAATCCCTGTTTGGATATGTCGTAGCCAAAGCCTTCCACATCAGTAATATTTTTCAAAATACTGATGAGAATACAACCTGACCCTGTGCACAAATCCAGCACCTTCATGCCTGGACGCACGATTTTTAAGGCTTCCTCTACCAGTGTTTCAGTATCCTGTCTAGGAATAAGCACCGAAGAGTTCACACGGAAGGGCAACCCCATAAAATCCTGCTCACCAGTGATATACTGGAGGGGAACACGTTCTGTACGCTTATCCAGGACACTCTTGTATTCCTCGAGTAACTCATCAGAAAGCACATCTTCCATATGCACATAATAGTACGTGTGGTCTATCTTGCACACAAACGCCAAAAGAAGCCATGCATCATTTCTAGCATCAATCACACCGGCACTATTCAATTTTTCTTCTCCAAATACCATCGCTTCTCGAAATGTCACTATAGATTTTCCTCTTGCCATTTTTTCCAGTCAAATACTGCTTCTACGGAGGCAATACCAACTTCTATCATATCATCATCTGGCTCAATTGTCGTAATTTTCTGCATCCACAGTCCTGGAGCACTAAGTAAATTGACAAACCAGTTGTCATAGCGACCAGCCAAACGAATAAATTCATAGGACACGCCTGCAATGACTGGAATCAAAATCAACCGAAGTACCAGTTTTAGAATTCCGGATTCTACCTGAATTACCATGAAGAACAAAATACTGATACATAAAACAATAACCAGAAAGCTGGTTCCACAACGTTTGTGCTGCTTTGAACTGTTGCGGACATTTTCTAGATTTAATTCCAACCCATGTTCTATACAATTGATACATTTGTGTTCTGCACCATGATACATATAGGTGCGTTTAATGTCGGGCATCAGTGAAACAAGGCTTACATAAGAAATAAAAATAGCCAATCTCACTACCCCTTCCAGTAATGTTATCACAAAATGTGATGTAATAAAACTCTTAAAAAACATAGAAATTAGATATGGTAGCACAAAAAAGATACCGACCGCCATCACAATTGCTAATACGACTGTCCATCCCATCATGGCCTTTTCTTTTTCTAAATCCAATTTCTCCTCTTCGTCCTCGATAAATGATGCGGAATGAAGAAGTGTCGTCACTCCCAAATACATGGAGTCTACAAAGTTTAGGACACCTCGTATAATAGGGAGCTCCTTTAGTTTTTTATTCTTAATAAAGCCCTTGCAAGGAAAGACCTGTACATCTATTTCTTTATCTGGCTTACGAACTGCTACGGCATATTTATCGTCATTGCGCATCATAATACCTTCCATAACAGCTTGTCCGCCAATTCCTGAGTATTTCATATTTCAAATCCTTCTTAAAATAGCTAGTTCAATTAAAACTGTTTATGATATCTTGTTACTCATTCGGTACTAAAAAAGGTTGAGATTCTATAACCTCAACCTTCTTAAAAACTCTTTATTTCATGCCGTATTTCTTATTGAACTGTTCAATACGTCCACGAGCCTGTGCAGCCTTCTGCTGACCTGTGTAGAATGGATGACATTTAGAACAGATTTCTACGTGGATTTCTGGTTTTGTAGAACCTGTAACAAATGAATTTCCACAGTTACAAGTAACAGTTGCCTGATAATAATCTGGATGGATTCCTTCTCTCATGATTTTCACCTCTTTATAATCTTATCGTCTACAATTTCTGTACATCTCTTTACACCCGTATACCCGATCCGCATATGATGCTTACTACAAGAGAAGACACGTTACGTCCGTTTACATCCCGATAAACAGCTTAGTTATTGTAACATAGCTGTATCTGGAATGCAATACCTTTTTTTAGAAAATCCTAGTTTTTCTAACCTGCTGAATAAATTCTCTGTTATTTTTGGTATGAGCAAAGATATTTAAGATATTTTCTACAGCTTCATCCGCTTTCATGCCGTTGAATGCCTTACGCATAATATCCATAGCAGTCTGCTCTTCTTCATCCAATAACAAGTCATCGCGACGTGTACCTGATTTTACAATATCAATAGCTGGGAAAATACGTTTTTCAGATAGCTTACGGTCAAGTACGAGCTCCATATTACCAGTTCCCTTGAATTCTTCAAATACTACATCATCCATCTTACTTCCTGTATCAACCAACGCAGTTGATAATATGGTAAGGCTTCCGCCCTCTCTCATGTTACGAGCTGCACCAAAGAAGCGCTTTGGCATATGAAGGGCAGCTGGGTCAAGACCACCGGATAATGTACGTCCACTTGGTGGAACAGTCAGATTGTATGCTCTTGCAAGACGAGTAATACTATCAAGTAAAATCATAACATCCTTCTTATGTTCAACCAGACGTTTTGCTCGCTCGATTACCATTTCGGATACACGTTTGTGATGTTCTGGCAATTCATCAAAGGTAGAATGAATAACTTCTACATTGGTTCCGCGAACAGATTCCTTGATATCGGTTACTTCTTCTGGACGTTCGTCAATCAAAAGAATGATTAAATGCATCTCTGGATTATTCTGTGTTACAGAGTTTGCAATTTCTTTTAATAATGTGGTCTTACCTGCCTTTGGCTGAGAAACAATCATGCCACGCTGTCCTTTACCTACTGGTGATACCAAATCTACGACTCTCATAGCCACGCTGGCACCTGGTCTTTCCAAATGGATACGTTCATTTGGGAAAACAGGCGTCAAATCCTCGAAGTTTGGTCTTCTTGGAATTTCCTCTGGACGATAACCATTCACATTAGTGATATACAAAAGGGCTGCGAATTTCTCACCTTGATTTTTCACACGGATATTGCCACGTACAATATCGCCTGTTTTTAAATTATATCTGCGAATCATAGCTGGTGACACATAAATATCATTTTCACCTGGAAGGAAGTTTTCACAACGGATAAAGCCGAAGCCATCTGTCATAACCTCCAAAATACCATCTGCGACATTTCCACTGTCTAGGTCTGCATTATCTTCACGTACCACCGATGTCTGACTGTTATCTCTATTGGATGTATATACTGGTTTCTTTTCCTCTTTTGCTGCTTTTGCTTTTTCTTTCTCATCCTCCGCCAGCATAAGTTCAACAATCTGCTCCTTCTTCAATCCGGTAAGACCTTTGATACCTCGTGCCTTTGCCAAATCCTTTAATACTGTTACCGAAAGACTTTCATATTTTTCTCTCATAATTTCTCCTATTTAACTCCATACTTTATGGGATTACTGTCCGAAACGACTCTGATTTTGGATAAAGCTATTATACATGACTTTTCTTCAAATAGGAAGTGTTTTTTTCTTGATTTGCATATTCTGGAATGATATAGTGTTACAGTTGATGTCTTTACACCTGTGGCCAAGCGTATATTTGAAAAGGAGCCTCCTATGAAAAAGCGATATTATTCCTTAAATGAATACTGCAAAAAGACCTTCGGCGACAAGGTATATCGTCTTTCCTTAAATGGTGGTATGACCTGCCCCAACCGCGACGGTCACCTAAGCTATGGTGGCTGCATCTTTTGTAGCGAAGATGGCTCTGGTGATTTTGCCACGGATTACAAGGTGTCTGTTTTGGAACAGATAGCAGAGGCAAAGACGCGCCTTCAGAAGAAAACATCTTGTAACAAATTCATTGCATATTTTCAAGCTTACACCAATACCTATGCTCCTATTGCACATTTAAGACGCATTTTTACAGAGGCGATTTCCCAACCTGAAATCGTGGCTCTTTCTATCGCTACCCGTAGTGACTGCTTGTCAGATGAGGTATTGGATTTATTGGAGGAATTGTCTCGCATAAAGCCTGTATGGGTGGAGCTAGGACTACAAACCATCCACAACCAGACACACGCGCATTTGAACACCCATACTACCGTAGAAATGTTTCATCATGCAGTTGCCTGTTTGCATGCTCGACGTATTCCAATCATTACCCATGTCATCTTGGGTCTTCCTGGCGAAACTCATGAAATGATGAAGGAAAGCATTGCTCATCTTGCGTCCCTTCCAATTTCTGGCATCAAGCTGCAACTATTACATGTCTTAAAAGGAACCTCTTTGGGTAAGCAGTATGAGACTGAGCCTTTTCCTCTCTTTGGTTTGGAAGAATACTGTGATTTTGTGATAGATTGTCTGGAGCTTTTGCCACCAAACATGGTAATTCATCGCCTTACAGGAGATGGACCTAGAGCATTATTACTTGCACCACTGTGGAGCACAGATAAGAAACGAGTATTGAATACGATTAACAAACGACTCAAAGAGAGAGCTACGTGGCAAGGTAGATTATATACCCCATCTCCAATAGATTAAAATTTCCTTAAATATTGAACAATGAATTGAAAAAATGCGAAAATCATCATATGATGTTTTTGAACAAAAATTAAGAAAGAGGTCAATTATGGCAGAACCATTTACAATATACAAGCTAACTATTTTATATATGTTGGATAAGGCTGGTTTTCCACTTTCCAACACCCAGCTTTCCAACTTTTTCCTCGGGCATGAATATACGGATTATTTCCGCGTCCAGGAGGTAATCGGAAATCTGGTTGATTCTGAATTAATCATAGCCGAGTCTACTCATTCCAACACCCAGTATAAGCTGACTTCTGCGGGAAAAGAGACCTTAAATTTCTTCTCAGATAAAATTACAAATGGTATCGCACAGGATGTATTGAAATTCTTTGAAGAGAACCAGTTAGAGCTCCGTCAGGAAACATCCGTAATGGCTGATTATTATAAAACTACTAATCAAAACTATGCCGTGCGTTGTCAGGTTCGGTCGGATAACAATACTTTGATTGACCTTACTTTAAGCGTAAAATCAAAAGAACAGGCAGAGGCCATCTGTAACAACTGGAAAAAACAGAATGAAGACGTATATATGTATCTGATGGATCAGTTGTTAAAATAAATAACGATTTAGCTTATAATTACGTTTTGTTAAATTATACGAAAAGAGTCCCTATCTATGAAATTGCGCACGCTCTCGCTCTTCATCAGGCGTTGCGTTACTAAGTTCATGACGACTACATCGCCATTCACTAAGTAACGA
>JAZULP010000012.1:0-42610 GCA_045603165.1 Agathobacter sp.
CTATGCTATAATCATCTAATGATTGCGATGGTGAAAGTATGTCCATTTTTAAATCATCGCCTAAATTAAGCAATACTTGTATTCATATATATTTAAGGAGGAAACAATTAGTAATGAGTGTACAGGTTGAAAATTTAGAAAAAAACATGGTGAAACTTACAATTGAAGTTTCAGCAGAAGAAGTAGAAAAAGCTTTAAACGCAGCTTATCAAAAAGAAAAAAATAAAATTAGTGTTCCTGGATTCCGTAAAGGTAAAGTGCCACGTGCTATGATTGAAAAAATGTACGGACCAGAAATTTTCTATGAAGAAGCAGCTAACAACTTAATGCAGAACAGCTATCCGGCAGCAGTAGAAGAAAGCGGAGTGGATGTTGTATCTCGTCCTACAGTAGATGTAGTACAGATTGAAAAAGGAAAAGAATTCATCTATACGGCAGAGGTTGCTGTTAAACCAGAAGTAACACTTGGAAAATACGACGGTGTTACAGTTACAAAGATTGACACAGCTGTTTCCGATGATGAAGTAAGCGAAGCTTTAGAAACAGAAAGAAATAAAAACGCTAGAACCATTTCTGTAACAGATAGAGCAGTTGTTATGGGCGATACAGTTATGATCGATTACGAAGGTTCTGTTGATGGTGTGCCATTTGAAGGTGGAAAAGCAGATAATTCTCCATTAGAAATAGGCTCTCACTCCTTTATTGATACATTTGAAGATCAGTTAGTAGGTAAGAACGTTGGAGACGAGGTGGATGTAAATGTAACATTCCCAGAAGAATATCATGCAGCTGACCTTGCTGGAAAGCCAGCACTTTTCAAAGTTAAAATCAATGAAATTAAAGCAAAAGAAATTCCAGAATTAAACGATGAATTTGCTTCCGACGTTTCTGAATTTGAAACATTAGCAGAATACAAAGAAGACTTAAAGAAACGTCTTGTGGAACAGAAAGAAGCAGAAGCAAAACGCACAAAAGAAGATGAAGCGATTCAGAAGATTGTAGACAAATCCCAGATGGAAATTCCAGAAGCTATGATCCAGACACAGTGTGAAGATATGGTAAATGAATTTGCACAGAGAGTAGCACAGAGCGGACTTTCTATGGAACAGTACATGCAATTCTCTGGCATGACAGTTGATAAATTAATGGAGCAGGTTCGTCCAGAAGCTGAAACACGTATCAAAACAAGTCTTGTGCTTGAAGCAATCGTAAAAGCTGAAAATATCGAAGCAACTGATGAAGACGTAGATGCTGAAATCGAAAAGATGGCTGGTATGTACGGAATGTCAGTTGACCAGTTGAAAGAATACATGGGCGAAAATGAAAAGAACTCTATCAAGAGAGAACTTGCAATTACAAAGGCAGTAGAATTTGTAATGGCTCATGCAAAAGAAAGAGCAAAAGCAAAATCAAAAAAAGCTGATACAGAAGAATAAAAAGATTTTAAATAATGAGAAAAGGGTTGTTGTGGGGGTATGAGGCAGTTTTACTTACGACAACCCTTTTTGAAAGTTTTATAAAGGAGGCATTTTTATATGAGTTTGGTACCTTATGTCGTTGAACAAACCAGCAGAGGAGAAAGAAATTACGATATTTACTCCCGTTTATTAAAAGATAGAATTATTTTTCTTGGAGAAGAAGTAAATGAAACAACAGCCAGCCTTGTAGTTGCACAGCTTTTGTTCCTTGAATCTGAGGATCCAGGAAAGGATATCCAGTTGTATATCAACTCTCCAGGAGGTATGGTAACAGCTGGTATGGCAATTTATGATACTATGCAGTACATCAAATGTGATGTATCTACAATCTGTATCGGTCTGGCAGCCAGCATGGGTGCATTCCTTTTAGCAGGTGGAACAAAAGGCAAACGCTATGCCCTTCCAAATGCAGAGGTTATGATTCATCAGCCATCTGGTGGAGCAAGAGGTCAAGCAACTGATATTCAGATTACAGCTGAAAATATTTTAAAGACCAAAAAACGTTTGAATGAAATTCTTGCTGCAAATACAGGAAAATCATATGAACAGGTAGCAGCAGATACAGAAAGAGACTACTATATGTCTGCTCAAGAAGCATTAGAATACGGTCTCATTGATGGTGTAATTACCAGCCGATAAGAAAAATTCGGAGTCATCTCAAAACACAGGATGTTTTTTGGTGACTCCGAATATAGTATAAGCTAATATATAAAATTTGGGAGATTTAGATATGGCAGGAAGAAAAAATGATGTAATCCGTTGCTCCTTCTGTGGTAAAACGCAGGATCAGGTAGGCGGCAAATTAATATCTGGACCAAACGGAGCTTTTATTTGTTATTCGTGCGTAGATATCTGCGCAGAAATTGTAGATGAAGATGAATTTGGTGAAGCAAAGCCAGGCGCTGGTGCAAAAGAGGAAATCAATCTCTTGAAACCAGAAGAATTGAAGGCATTCTTAGATGATTATGTCATCGGTCAGGACCAGGCGAAAAAAGTATTGTCAGTAGCTGTTTATAACCATTATAAACGTGTGCTTGCAGACAGTGATTTGGGCGTCGAATTGCAAAAAAGTAATGTACTCATGCTTGGACCAACAGGTTCAGGTAAAACACTTTTAGCACAGACACTTGCAAGAGTCATTAATGTTCCATTTGCAATTGCAGATGCTACTACACTGACAGAGGCTGGTTATGTAGGTGAAGATGTAGAAAATATTTTATTGAAACTGATTCAGGCAGCTGATTATGATGTAGAACGTGCAGAGCACGGTATTGTTTATATCGATGAAATCGATAAGATTACAAAGAAATCAGAGAATGTATCCATTACCAGAGATGTATCGGGTGAAGGTGTACAGCAAGCGCTTTTAAAAATTTTAGAAGGAACGGTAGCATCTGTACCACCACAGGGTGGAAGAAAGCATCCGCAGCAGGATTTGATTCCTATTGATACTACTAATATTTTGTTTATCTGTGGCGGTGCATTTGATGGTTTGGAGAAGATTATCGAAAAGAGAATGGATACAGCATCTATTGGATTCAATGCAGAGGTGCATAGCAAGCATGATATGAATGTGGGAGATGCCTTCAAGCATGTGCTTCCACAGGATTTTGTTAAATTTGGATTGATTCCAGAATTTATTGGACGTGTGCCGATTACCGTGTCTTTGGACAATCTTGATAGAGATGCGTTAATCCGTATTTTGCAGGAACCAAAGAATTCATTGGTAAAACAGTATACCAAGTTATTTGAATTAGATGGTGTAGGTCTTACATTTGACGAAGATGCAATCGGTGCGATTGCGGATAAAGCATTAGAACGTAAGACAGGAGCAAGAGGTCTTCGTGCAATTATGGAAAATGCAATGCTGGATTTGATGTACACAATTCCATCTGATGACAGCATTTCCCAGTGTACGATTACGAAGGAATTGATAGAGGACAATCTGAAGGCATTGGAAAGCAATCCTTTCGAGCTGGAGGATAAATCGCAGAAAGAGAATCTTGCTTCTTAGAAACAAGAAGGAGAACTACCATGATAAATATACCGGCGATTGCCCTTCGCGGCATGACAATTTTACCGGGAATGATTGCCCATTTTGATGTAAGTCGTGACAAATCGATAAAAGCAGTGGAAGCAGCTGTAAATAAAACGCAGGAAATTTTTCTAGTAACTCAGAAAGATGTGTCGATTGATAATCCGACACCGGCTGATTTGTACGAAGTGGGGATAGTCGCGGAAATTAAGCAGGTAATCAAAATGCAAAACAATATTGTTCGCGTTTTGGCAGAAGGAAAAGGACGTGCTCGCATCTTTGGTTTTAGCGAAGGTGTAGAGTATTTAGAAGCAGAAATAGAACAGATGGAGGAAGTGGAGGACAACCTTCCAGAATCCGCCGTACGTGCCATGAAAAAAAGTATTCGTGAAAATTTTCTACGATATGCAAAAATTCATGGCAAGATTGCTCCAGATGTGATGAAGCAGGTGTCAACCCAGAGAGATTTGGGAAAACTGATGAACTATGTAGCCAATAATTTTCCACTTGGATATGCAGATAAACAGCATATTTTGGAGGCGGATAGTCTATCGGAGCGTTATGAAGTGTTGTTGGCGCTTCTGTTTCGTGAAATTGATGTGATGATAATCCAGAAGGATTTTCAGGACAAGGTAAAGAAGCGTATTGATAAAAATCAGAAGGACTATATTCTTCGTGAGCAGATGTCTCTGATTCGCGAAGAATTGGGAGAAGTCAATACTCAGTCCGACGGAGATGGATATCTGGAAGCTCTGGAACAATTGGAGGCTTCCGAAGAAGTAAAACAACGTATCAAAAAGGAAATTGTGCGTTTCAAAAGCATCAATTCAAACTCTTCAGAAAGTAACGTAAGTCGTGGTTATATCGAAACCCTATTGGAGCTTCCTTGGAATAAAACCTCGCAAGACAATAATGATTTAGACCATGCAGAGGAAGTCTTAAATGCAGATCATTATGGGTTGGAAAAAGTAAAGGAGCGTATGCTGGAATTTCTGGCTGTGCGCAACCTCACCAATAAAGGAGAGAGTCCGATTATCTGTCTTGTGGGACCTCCGGGAACCGGTAAAACCAGTATTGCCCGTTCGGTGGCTCGTGCGTTGAATAAAGAATATGTGCGTATCTGTCTGGGTGGTGTACGTGATGAAGCCGAAATTCGTGGACACAGACGCACTTATGTAGGTGCAATGCCTGGCCGTATTGTGAATGGTCTTCGTACCGCAGGGGTGAAAAATCCTCTGATGCTCTTAGATGAAATTGATAAGGTAAGTAGTGATTATAGGGGCGATACTTCTGCTGCACTACTGGAGGTGTTGGATTCTGAACAGAATAGCAAATTCCGAGACCATTATGTAGAAATCCCAGTAGATTTATCGGAGGTGCTATTTATTGCTACTGCAAATGAAATGCAAAGTATTCCCAAACCCCTTTTGGATCGTATGGAAATTATCGAAGTCTCCAGTTACATGGAAAACGAAAAGTTTCACATTGCAAAAGAGCATTTGATTCCAAAACAATTAGAAAAGAATGGTATCGCACCAGAGCAGCTGACAATCAGTGATAAGGCACTGGTAAAAATCATTCGTTCCTATACAAAAGAAGCCGGTGTTCGTGGTCTCGAGCGCAAATTGGGAGAAATCTGTCGCAAGAGTGCCAGAGAAATCTACCAGAATAAAAAGACCAAGCTTCGTGTAACAGATACCAATCTTGCGAAGTATCTGGGCAAAGAAAAATACGAACCTGAAAGCAAAAATGACAACGATGAAATCGGTATGGTTCGTGGTCTTGCATGGACAAGTGTAGGCGGTACTACATTAGAAATCGAAGTGAATATTATGCATGGAAAAGGCGAAGTTGAGCTCACTGGTAAAATGGGCGATATTATGAAGGAATCTGCATCTGCGGCTATTAGCTGCGTGCGTTCCTTAAGTGAAACCTATCACATTGACAAAGATTTTTTTCAGGAGCATGACATTCATATACATATTCCAGAAGGTGCGGTACCAAAGGATGGCCCATCTGCTGGAATAACCATGGCAACTGCAGTCTTATCCGCCATCATTAAAAAGCCAATTCGTGCGGATGTGGCTATGACAGGAGAGATTACACTTCGTGGACGCGTGCTTCCGATTGGCGGCTTAAAAGAAAAGCTTCTGGCAGCAAAAACTGCAGGCATAAAAACTGTATGTGTTCCAGTCAAAAATGAAAAGGATCTAGAAGAAATTTCTATGGAAATTACGAAAGGTCTGGAGATTGTCTTAGTTGAAAAATTAGAACAGGTGTTGGATGTTGCACTTGTACAATAAGTATCTAATGGGGCTATTGCAATTTATGGCATTTTGCAATAGCCCCATCAAAACGAAATCAAAGGAGTAGAAGATGGTAATTAAGAGTGTAAACTTGGAAACGGTATGTGGAATTACCAGTACTTTTCCAGACAATTTGCATTATGAAGTAGCATTTGCAGGAAAGTCCAATGTTGGAAAATCCTCGTTGATTAATGCCCTTATGAATCGCAAATCTCTGGCTCGTACTTCCTCGCAGCCAGGAAAGACACAAACTATCAATTTTTATAATGTTAATGACGCTATGTATCTGGTAGACCTGCCAGGTTATGGTTATGCCAATGCCAATGTAGAAATCAAAGCGCAGTGGGGAAAAATGATTGAAAAATATCTGCATACCTCACAGAAATTACAGGCTGTATTTCTGCTCATTGATATCCGCCATCAGCCATCAGACAACGATTGTCTTATGTATGAATGGATGGTGGAGCAGGGCTTTGCACCAATTATTATTGCGACCAAGATGGACAAGATTAGCCGTGGTGCTGTACCAAAGCATATGAAAAACATTGCGGATACTTTGAACGTAGAGCCGGACACCATTATGATTCCATTTTCTGCAGAAACCAAACAAGGTAGAGAGGATATATGGGAGCTGATTGATTCCTTGGTAATGCCAGAAGAAGCTGTGACTTATGATACAGGGAACGATGCAGTGATGAATACAATGGTAGCGACTGATTCTATTCAAGCTGTTACGGGTGTTCATGCTCTAGAGCATCCAGTACCAGAAAAACAGCGTAAATTACGCTGGAAAGCGACAGGAAAAGAAACAGCGAAGAAAACCAAAAAGCTGCAGGAAAAGAGGGCAGCAAAAGCTGGTAACAAGAAAAAGAAGAAATAAAAATGTGAAAATAGGACGGCGTAAAAGCCGATGGTTATATGAAGAATAAGTATGTATTTGTTGCAGTCATGCTGGCTGCAATTCTAGTGGTGAGTATGGGATTTACCAATATCTATCTCAGTCAGCACCGGTCGACGGAGGAAGAAGATTTTGTAGTAGTGACGTCCTTTTATCCAATGTATATTGCGGCAATGAATATCATTGGAGACACGGACGGGGTAGTACTGCAAAATCTTAGTGAGCCACAGACAGGTTGCTTGCATGATTTTCAGCTGACGCCAGCAGATATGAAGCTGCTATCCACAGCAGATGTGTTTGTTATCAATGGTGGTGGTATTGAATCCTTTATGGAAGAAATTGCAGCGCAGTATCCGGATTTGATGATAGTAGAGGCCTGTGAGGGGATAGAGCTACTTAGCGAGACTCATAGTCATGAAGAAGAACATCTGGAAGCCCATAGTCATGAAGAAGAATATTCGGAAGTCCATAGTCATGATGTCAATGCTCATGCATGGATGAGTGTAAAAAATTACCGCAAACAGGTGGAAAATATTGCAAAGGGTTTTGCAAAAGTAGACACTATTCGCAGTGAAAGATATCTTGCAAATGCAGGAGTTTATGACAGAAAATTAGAGGCACTTCAACTAGAACAGGAAGAGGTTCAGGCTCTGACAGAAGGGCAGTCCGCGATTATGTTTCACTGCGCATATGAATATTTGGCAATGGATTTGGGTCTAGAAGTGACATTTTGCATGGATTTAGACGAAGAACGTCAAGTTAGTGCAGGTGAAGTTGCAGAAGTGTTAGATATTATTGAGGAAGATAAAGTAAGCTTCATTTTTGCAGAAGAGCTTTATGGTGCGTCCATGTCTGAAATGGTGCAAAAGGAAGCCGATGTAGAAGTGATTTACATTGATCCATTGAACCGTGGAGAATATCAAGCAGATAGCTATCTGGAAGGAATGCAGGACAACCTGGCATCCATACGTCAAGTGATGGAGTAGCCCTTGTATGGCATAAAAGAGATGTTATGATTATCGAATAATCACGAAAGGAGGCACAATATGAGAAAAATTATTGAAACTTGTGGGTTTCACTGTATCAAAATCAAAAATCTTGGCGTAAGTTTTGGAGAGCAGACAGTACTAAAAGATATCAATCTGCATATTCATTGTGGCTCCTTTAATGCAATTATCGGCAAGAATGGTGCTGGGAAATCAACTCTGATTCGCGCCATTTTAAGGGATGTACCAAGTGAAGGTGCAATCGAATATCGTGATACGAAAAATGGAAAGATGAAGCATCTAAAAATTGGGTATGTTCCTCAGTCTATTAATATAGAAAAGAACACACCCATTAGTGTATATGACCTGATTGCAAGCTATGAATATCACTATCCTGTGTTCTTACCTAAAAATAAGAGAATTTATGAGGAAATAAGAAGAAATCTGGAAATATTTAAAGCAGCGGACTTAATTAATAAACAGGTCTGCCACTTGTCTGGTGGACAGCTGCAACGAGTACTTTTAACTATGGCAATTATGGACAAGCCGAACCTATTACTTTTGGATGAGCCTGTTTCTGGTGTTGATAAAAATGGTATGGAGCTGTTTTACAAGACTATAGATTACCTAAAAAGTCACTATGATTTGGCGGTTATCCTTATCTCTCATGATTTAGAGTATGTGAAAAAATATGCGGATCATGTAGTGCTTTTAGACCAGACGGTTTTGAAACAAGGCACTGTAAAAGATGTATTTGAAAGTTCTGAGTTTGCAAGCGTGTTTTCAGATGAGAGTGAAGAAAGCTGGATACATGAAGCAAACAAAAAGCGTGAGAAAGTGTGGATGAGTAAAGCAGACATAAAGAGAGAAGATGATTTAGCAGAAGGAGGTAATAAAAATGATTGATTGGACCTCCTGGTTAGATTATGGATTTATGCGCAATGCACTATTTGCGGTGTTGATTATTACGCCGCTATTTGGTATCCTTGGAACCATGATTGTAAATAAAAAAATGGCATACTTTTCCGATGCCCTAGGGCATTCTGCACTTACTGGTATTGCGGTCGGAGTTGTATTTGGCATACAGGATACCACAGCTTCCATGGTGATTTTTGCAGTTGTTTTTGCGTTACTTTTAAATAAAATCAGCAGTAGGAATACCATATCCACAGATACGATTATCTCTGTGTTTTCCTCCTGCTCCGTAGCAATAGGTTTAGCGATACTTTCTGCAGGTGGCAACTTTAGCAAATATTCTGCTATTTTGGTCGGAGACATCTTGAGTATCACTTCTCAGGAGATTTGGCACCTTGTTGGTATTTTTATAATCACGATTTTATTTTGGGTGTTTGGATTTAACTATATGAATGCGATAAGTATTCATAGAACCTTGGCAAAAAGCAAACAGATTCCGGTAAAGCTTATGGATAATCTATTTGCGGTGCTAGTAGCATTGGTTGTAATGCTCTCTATTAAGTGGGTAGGTGTTTTGATAATCAATGCATTGTTGATTCTACCAGCCGCGGCTAGTCGCAACATTGCCAGCAATGTGAGAGAATACCATTTATTTTCATTGATATTTGCTGTATTTTCTGGTGTAGTGGGGCTGATTGTTTCTTATTATACAAATGTAGCAACAGGACCAATGATTGTAATCATTGCATCGGTTATATATTTTGCGACATATATATATGGGAGAAAGAGATGAGCATGAAAGCATTTCTGTTAAAAGATGATTTAATAAACGATAAAAACGAAGATATATCAAGATATCCCAATGGGAGTTTTGATGAACTGATGACTTATATAAAAGGTTTGCAAGTGGGTTAAATCTAGATTTAATTTGGAGGATATTATGTGTGTAGCATTACCAGGAAGAGTAGTTCAGGTGAATGATAAAGAGGCTGTGGTGGATTTTAATGGAAATCAGGTAACTGCCCGTACTGGACTGGTGGATATAAAAGTGGGCGACTACGTATTAGTTCATGCAGGTTGTGTGTTACAGAAGGTAACACCTGCAGATGCAGAAGACTTGCATGATTTGATGGAAGATGTAGGAGGCTTTTCATAAATGAATGCTATTGGAAATAATCGAGAAAAGATGACGCTTTCCCAGATGCGAGATTTTCTAGCAAATTATGATGGACCAGAAATACATATCATGGAGGTCTGTGGTAGCCATACAGCAGCCATTTCGAAAAATGGAATTCGGGGTATGCTGTCAGACAATATTCATTTGATTTCAGGGCCAGGGTGTCCGGTTTGTGTTACTCCAACGGCGTATGTAGATCGTCTGGTAGAGCTGGCGCTGACTCCAAATACCTGCGTAGTAACCTTTGGAGATATGCTTCGCGTACCTGGTAGTAACTACAGCCTCAGTGAAGTAGTCGGAATGGGCGGACGTGCTCAGATGGTATACTCACCTATGGATATTTTTCCTATGGCAAAAGAAGAGCCAGAAACTATGTTTGTATTTGCGGCAGTGGGATTTGAAACTACCACACCAGTGTATGCTCTTTTGCTAGAAGAGGTCATTGATAAGAAAATTGAAAACATAAAACTATTAACCGCCTTAAAGACTATGCCCGGTGTTATCGAATATTTATGTGAAAACGGCGCTTCCATTCAAGGATACCTTGCGCCAGGACATGTGGCAGCAGTGACAGGCAGTGATTTATTTAAACCATTGGCGCAAAAGTATAAGCTTCCATTTGCGGTATCTGGATTTGAAGGAGAAGAAATTTTGCAGGCTCTTTGTGGAATTGTGATAGCTTGTACGACAGACGAATGTTCCTCGGGAGAAGGAAAAGCCAAAGATTTGAATCATGGAAAGGTGATGAATTTCTATCCGGCGGTAGTTTCTGCAGAAGGAAATATAAAAGCACAGGAATTGGTTGCAAAATATTTTCAGGCAACTGACGCTGCATGGCGAGGTATGGGAATCATACCAGGTACTGGCATGGCACTGCGTTTTGAGTATGAAAAATATGACGCAGGAAGCAAGGATTTGGTAGAGGATAACAAACGAAATAAGGCCTGCTGCTGCGACCAGATTCTTATGGGAAAGCTGCAGCCACAGCAGTGTCCATTGTTCGGTAGAGTATGCAAACCATTGACTCCACAGGGAGCTTGTATGGTTTCAGAGGAAGGGGCGTGCCATTCCTCTTTTGCATCTTTCTAGATTGAATGAGTGTTGAAAAGAGATATGTTTTGATTGGAGAATAGTATGGAGAAAAGAATAAGCATGGTGCATGGCAGTGGCGGTGCCGCCACCAGTGAATTAATCGGAGCGATTTTTGCAAAGGAATTTGCCAGCACTACTTTAGATAAAATGGAGGATAGCGCGGTCGTAAAAGGTACAGGAAAAATTGCAATGACTACAGATAGTTTTGTAGTTACACCAGTGACTTTTCCGGGAGGTGATATTGGACGTCTGTGTATTTGTGGTACAGTAAATGATTTGCTCATGCGTGGAGCTAAGCCAAAGTATATTACCTGTGGCTTTATTCTCCAAGAAGGCTTGGAAGTAGCTAAATTACAAGAAATCGTTCATTCTATGGCAGAATGTGCCAGAGAAGCTGGCGTAGAAATTGTAGCTGGTGATACAAAGGTTGTCAGCGGAAGTGGTGAACTTTTTATCAACACTGCGGGAGTGGGATTTGTGCCTGAGGATAGGGAAGTATCTGCTGAGAGAGTCTGTGTTGGCGATGCAGTTGTTGTATCAGGTAATCTGGGGGATCATCATGCAGCAATCCTAGGAACGCGAATGGGGATTGTAAACGATATTCAAAGTGATAATGCACCGCTTGGTGAAATTGTGGAGGCTTTATTTACAGCGGGTGTAGATGTACATACCATGCGTGATATTACTCGTGGCGGTCTTGCCACAGTATTAAAAGAATTGGCAAAAGCATCCGACACAACCATTGAATTGAAAGAAGAAATGCTTCCTGTTACACCACAAGTAAAAGATTTCTGTGGACTTTTGGGACTTGATCCACTGTATATGGGAAATGAAGGAAAGCTGGTTGCTTTGGTGCCAGCAGACCAGGCAGAAATAGCAGTAGAAGCTATTCGAAGTGCAAAATATGGGCAGGATGCTTGTGTCGTGGGATATGTACACGATAACGCGCCAGGAAAGCTTCAACTTAGAACAAGAATCGGTGGACTTCGCAACCTTGAAGTATTACAGGGTGAAGGACTGCCACGAATCTGTTAATATCGAGCTTTTTTCCCAAAAAACTAGTTGTTTAAACTGATATATTTTAGTAAAATTATGTATGTGCAATTCTGCACATAGGACATGTTCACTATGGTATCAACTATTTGTATAGTCCTGCTAGCTTCCACTTGGGAAACCATGTCATCGTCATCGGTGCTGGCAATGCAGCTATGGATGAATATATGCAGGGGTTACAGAAAGATGAGGTATAATTCCAGCAGGAATGAAAAAGCATAAAAATTATTTATCTGGAAAGGTAAAAGAATATGAAAATCTTAATTAAAAAGGGACGCATAATTAATCCGGCTACAAGCATGGACGAAATTGCAGACCTTATGATTGAAGACAACAAGGTAATTGCTATTGAAAAAACAATCAATACAGAAGCCGACAAAATAATCGATGCAGAAGGCAAATATGTCATGCCAGGATTTATTGATTTGCATGTACATTTTCGTGATCCGGGACTGACACATAAAGAGGATATTCTCACAGGCATGGCTTCCGCAGCGCATGGTGGTTACACTACAGTATTGGCGATGCCAAATACAAAGCCGGTAGCAGATAATGCTAAAGTCATTCACTATGTGCACAACAAAGCCAAAGAAGGCAAATGCATCAACGTATATCAGGTAGGTGCTATAACAGTGGGACAAGCTGGCGCAGAGCTTTCTGATATCAAAGGTATGGTGGAAGCCGGATGTCCAGCGCTTAGCGAAGATGGGAAATCTGTTATGAATGCAAACCTTTATCGCGAAGCTATGAAGATTGCTGCAGAGTTTGATATTCCAATCCTTGCACACTGTGAAGATATCAACATGGTAAATGGCGGTTGCGTAAATGCAGATGCAAAGACAAAAGCAATGGGACTTCCGGGAATTTCCAATTCTGTAGAAGACGTAATTGTTGCTCGTGACATTTTAATTGCAAAAGAAACTGGTGCAAGACTTCACCTTTGCCACTGCTCAACTGAAGATTCTGTCAAGATGGTAAAGGCAGCAAAAGAAGAAGGCTTACCAGTATCTGCAGAGGTTTGTCCACATCACTTTGTGCTTACATCCGATGATATTACAGACTCTGCAAATACAGATTTCAAAATGAATCCACCACTTCGTACACGTGAGGATGTGGAAGCTTTGAAGCAGGGCTTGAAGGAAGGTGTTATGGAAGTGATTTCCACCGACCATGCGCCACATACAGCAGCAGAAAAAAATACCATTATGCAGAAGGCTCCATTTGGTATTGTTGGCTTAGAAACAGCAGCCTGCCTTACTTATTCCGAATTGGTGATTGGTGGTTATTTCACACCAATGCAGATGGCAGCGGCTATGAGTTATCATCCAGCCCAGGTAATGAAATGGGATAAAGGTGATATTCAGCCAGGTAAGGTTGCAGACGTGGTCATTTTCGACCCAAATGAAACTTACACGATTGACAAAACCACCTTCGCTTCCAAAGGACAAAACACTCCATTTCATGGGTACGAAGTAACTGGTAAAGTAGTATGTACTATTTGCGATGGCAATGTGGTTTATGAGGCATAGTGTTAGAAAGCACAAAGCTTTTCAAGAAACTTAAAGTATTGAAAAAACATATATATCAGAAAGGGAATCAACCATGATTAACAAACTTGTATCAAAAATCCAGAAAACACACGCTCCTATCGTAGTAGGCCTTGATCCAATGCTTAATTACATTCCAAAGCATATTCAGGACAAAGCATACGCAGAATTTGGTGAAACACCAGCTGGTGCTGCAGAAGCTATCTGGCAGTACAACAAAGCAATCGTAGATGCCACTTATGATTTAATCCCTGCTGTAAAACCACAGATTGCTATGTACGAGCAGTTTGGTGTAGAAGGTGTAAAGGCATTCCAGAAAACAGTAGATTATTGTCATGAAAAAGACCTCGTTGTTATTAGTGACGTAAAACGTGGTGACATCGGTTCTACATCTGCAGCATATGCAGTTGGTCATCTTGGCAAGGTTCAGATTGGAAGCAAATATTACTCTGCATTCGATGGTGATTTCGCAACTGTTAATCCATATCTCGGGACAGACGGAATCAAACCTTTCGTAGACGTATGTAAAGAAGAAAAGAAGGGTATCTTTATCCTTGTTAAGACCTCCAATCCATCTTCTGGTGAGTTCCAGGATAGAATGATTGATGGTCGTCCATTATACGAATGGGTTGGCGAAAAGGTAGCAGAATGGGGTGCGGATTGCATGGGTGATTCCTATAGCTATGTTGGTGCTGTAGTAGGCGCTACTTATCCAGAAATGGGTAAAGTACTCCGTGATATTATGCCAAAGAGCTACATCCTTGTACCAGGCTATGGCGCTCAGGGTGGACAGGGTAAAGACCTAGTACATTTCTTCAATAAAGATGGTCTTGGTGCTATCGTAAACTCATCTCGTGGTATTATCGCTGCTTACAAACAGGATAAATACAAAGAAATGGGTATCACAGAAGAAAACTTCGCAGATGCATCTCGCCAGGCGGTAATTGATATGGTGGATGACATTTCTTCTGCACTTGGGACAAAATAATCTAGATACAAATTAGCTGTCGTGCGGAGATGTTCTAAGACATCCACCGCATACAAGGTAGAACGGTTTGACATGTTGTTTGACCTCATCTTTTCTACCTTGTATGTGGCGGATTTTATAGGATATCAAGCGACAGCTTAATTCATATAAGGGAATAATTCATATAAGAGAATAATGCATATAAGGAGATAATTAATTATGGCAACAAAGTTCGAAGAAATGGCTACCGTAGTAAGTCAGAAAGAGATAGCCACAGATATTTTCGATTTAACAATTCAGACAAAAGATATTGCCGCGGCTGCGAAGGCTGGGCAGTTTATTTCGCTTTACTGTAACGATGGAACCAAATTGCTTCCACGTCCTATCTCCCTTTGTGGTATTGATAGAGAGGCAGGTACACTCCGTCTTGTTTATCGTGTAACTGGTGAAAACACAGGGACAGAACAGTTTTCTAAAATGAAAGAAGGAGACGCAGTTCGGGTGCTTGGACCTTTGGGAAATGGTTTTGAACTTGGTGACAAGAAAGCATTTTTAATCGGCGGTGGTATTGGTATTCCCCCAATGCTCCAGCTTGCAAAAGAATTAAACTGTGAAAAAACAGCAGTTTTAGGATACCGCAACGAATTATTCTTGCTAGAAGATTTTGAAAGCACATGTGATACTATCATCGCAACCGAAGATGGTAGTGCAGGAACAAAAGGAAACGTAATCGATGCAATCAAAGCAAATGGTGCGACGGCAGATGTGATTTACGCTTGTGGCCCAACACCTATGCTTCGTGCGTTAAAAACATATGCAGAGGAAAATGATATGGAATGCTATGTCTCAATGGAAGAACGCATGGCCTGTGGTATCGGTGCATGTCTGGCATGTGTATGCAAGACCAAAGAAAAAGATCATCATACAAACGTAAACAACAAGCGTATCTGTAAAGAAGGCCCAGTATTCAACGCAAAGGAGGTAGAACTATAATGAGTGATATCAAAACAAACGTAAACCTTTGTGGTGTAGAATTGAAAAATCCTGTTATGGTAGCATCTGGAACTTTTGGTTCAGGTGAAGAATATAGCGAATTTGTAGATTTAAACAGACTTGGTGCAGTAGTAACAAAAGGTGTTGCAAACATTCCTTGGCCAGGTAACCCAACACCACGTGTAGCGGAAGTATACGGTGGTATGTTAAATGCTGTAGGACTTCAAAATCCAGGTATTGACGTATTCTGCAACAGAGATATTCCATTTCTTCAGAATTACAATACTAAAATTATTGTAAACGTATGCGGTAAATCCACTAGTGACTACTTGGAAGTAGTAGAGCGTCTTGCATATGAACCAGTAGATATGTTGGAAATTAATATTTCTTGTCCTAACGTAAAAGAAGGCGGTATTGCTTTTGGACAGGATCCTAAATTGGTGGAGCAGATTACTAGTGATATCAAGAAAATCGCAAAGCAGCCAGTTATTATGAAGCTTTCTCCAAATGTAACAGATATTACAGAGATGGCTCGTGCGGCAGAAGCAGGTGGAGCAGACTGTCTTTCCCTCATCAATACCCTTACAGGTATGAAGATTGACATCGACCGCAGAACCTTCGTCCTTGCAAACAAAACCGGTGGTATGTCCGGTCCAGCTATTCATCCAATCGCGGTTCGTATGGTTTACCAGACTGCACAGGCTGTGAAGCTTCCTCTTATCGGTATGGGCGGTATTGCAACCGCAGAAGATGCCATCGAAATGATTCTCGCTGGTGCAACAGCGGTCTCCGTAGGTACTGCAAACTTCGTAGACCCACGCACTACCATCAAGGTAGTAGAAGGTATCGAAGCCTACATGAGAAAATATGGTGTAAAAGATGTCAACGAATTAGTTGGTGCAGTACACGAGAGATAAAATAGATACTAAGTAAAAGACAGAACTTGTTGAGGAAAGATATATGACAAATTTACTTATCTCAATAATATATCTGGCGTTTATCAGTCTTGGTTTACCTGATGCAGTGTTTGGTGGCTCGTGGCCTACTATGTATCAGGAATTTGGTGTACCAGTTTCTTTTGCAGGAATCGTAACGACCATTATTTCACTTGGAACAATTATATCAAGTTTGCAAAGTGATAGAGCAAGCTTTAAGCTTGGAACGGGAAAAGTGACAGCAATCAGTGTTGCCATGACAGGCATAGCATTGTTGGGCTTTTCGATGTCCCATTCCTTTCTTGAGCTGTGTTTGTGGTCGATTCCTTACGGACTTGGTGCAGGTGGAGTAGATGCAGCATTAAATAACTATGTAGCAATTCATTACAGTAGTCGCGTCATGAGCTGGCTACATTGTATGTGGGGATTAGGCGCTATGATAGGACCATATGTGCTAGGATTTGTGTTGACGAGTGGTGGTGTTTGGAACACGGGCTATCGCGTGATTGCAATCCTGCAGCTTGTATTGACTGCAGTTTTAATCCTCAGTTTGCCTCTTTGGAAGAAGAGAGAAAGTATTCTCAATGAAGCAGGGGAACAAGTACCTGCAAAGGCACTCAGTATGCAAGAAATCTTTTCCATCACAGGTGCGAAGGAAATAATGATAGCATTCTTTTGTTATTGTGCATTAGAGCAGACCGCAGGTCTTTGGGCAAGTAGCTATATGGTATTACATAAAGGGGTGTCTGCAGAGGTTTCCGCAACCTATGCGAGCATGTTTTATATTGGCATTACAATCGGCAGATTCATTGGCGGATTTTTAACAACAAAATTTAGTGACAAGCAAATGATACGATTGGGAATAGGTATTCTGTTTTTAGGTGTTTGTATCTTATTCCTACCCGTTTCCGAATATATTGCATTAGCTGGTTTTATTTTGATAGGTATAGGCTGTGCTCCAGTATATCCATGCATCATTCACTCTACACCAGATATATTCGGAGCAGACAAATCGCAGGCAATCATCGGTGTGCAGATGGCTAGCGCATATCTAGGAATGCTACTTATGCCACCGCTATTCGGTCTTATTGCAAATCATATCTCAGTAGCATTATTGCCACTTTATTTACTGATTCTTTTAGTGTTGATGTTAGTCATGTACGAGAGCTTGGTGAAGAAGTACTAGAATTTGTTGATTTCATTGAAAAATGCCACATATTATGTTAGTATCAAAATGGTATTTTAGAGGAAAATAATAACGGGAAGATACCCGACAAACATAGGAGGATACGCAAATGGAAGCATACAAGCAGGAATTTATTGAGTTTATGGTAGAAAGCGACGTATTGAAATTCGGTGATTTCACATTAAAGAGTGGTAGAAAATCTCCGTTTTTCATGAATGCAGGTGCTTATGTAACTGGTTCACAGCTAAAGAGATTAGGAGAATACTACGCAAAAGCAATTCATGACAACTATGGTGACGATTTTGACGTATTATTTGGACCGGCGTATAAAGGTATTCCAATTAGTGTAGTTACTGCAATTGCATATAGCGAATTATACGGAAAAGAAATTCGTTACTGCTCAGACCGCAAAGAAGAAAAGGACCATGGTGCAGACAAGGGAAGCTTCCTTGGAAGCAAATTAAAAGATGGCGATAGAGTTGTTATGATTGAAGACGTTACAACCTCCGGAAAATCTATGGAAGAAACGGTTCCAAAGGTAAAAGGAGCTGCAGATGTAGAAATCGTAGGACTGATGGTTTCCTTGAACCGTATGGAAGTAGGTCTTGGTGGAGAGAAGAGTGCATTAGACGAAATCAAAGAAACATATGGCTTCGATGCATGTGCCATCGTTACTATGGATGAAGTTGTAGAACATTTACACAATCGTGAATGCCAGGGCAGAGTGGTAATTAACGATGAGATTAAAGCAGCAATAGACAAATACTACGAACAGTATGGCTGCAAATAGGAAAAAATATAAACTTAAAGTGTGGGTATGCTTTTTGGCATACCTACTTTTGCTCGGATATGTATTGTTTTACTCTTCCATTTTAGGGAGGGAAGAACATGCAGATTATCGCTACAATCTTACTCTGTTTCAAGAAATTGGGCGGTACTATCATCTGGGAATACGCACAGGCTCCTGGAAGTTATTTTTCTTAAATGTTCTAGGAAATATCGGTGTATTTGTTCCATTTGGAATATTTTTGCCAAAGCTATTTTCGAAATGTAAAAATGTGTCTTTAACAGTTTTGCTGAGCTTTGAGCTCAGTTTATGCGTAGAGATTGCGCAGCTAGTGACGAAGGTAGGAAGCTTTGATGTAGATGATTTATTGTTAAACACAATAGGCGGTCTGTGTGGCTTTTTGTTCTATACCCTTCGTCGTTGGAGGAAAAGGCACTAGAAGGTAGGAAGATACATGTTTAGAAAAAAACGTAGATCATACAAGTTCACAGAGAGACGCCATTCAAAAACGGCAATAGTTTCATCGGCATTAGCATTCATTAGTATGCTATGCTATCTGTTATTTGTCTTTCTCTCCTATAAAGCAGGAGGGCAGCTTTCGGCGTACTATGGTGGATTTGGAGTTTTTGCTATGCTGGTGGCGATTGTGGCACTTAGTCTCTCGTTTACCACAATAAAAGAAGAAGACTCCTTCCAATTGTTTCCTAGAATGGCTATTATTACATCCGTGTTATCTACATTGCTTTGGATAGGAACCTATGTGGGAGGATTTTTGAAAGGATAATATGAAGTATTTAGAGTTAATCAAAGAAAGTAACGAGGAGTTACAGGAACGTTATGAATTGGTAGCAGAACGTGTGAAGGAAATTGCACAAGCTACAGAAGGTACCGGCAGATATACAGATTATTTTCAAAAGACAGCGAAGCTTCTATGCTTGCTTTATCAAATCGTAGAATATGCGCAAAAGGATGAAATTCGCTACATGGAAATCTCCAAGGCGGCAGAGTTGAATAGTGAGCTTTATGCAGATATTCGTGGAACTGCATACGAAACAAGCTATGCCAATCCAACCTACGCAGTAGCACAGTTTGGAACAGAAGCAGGACAGATTTTGACGGCATTACACGCAAGAATCCGTGGATGCCGATTGAGTGCCTTTGAAGGAAGCTTGCAGAATGTATGCATATTATCTGAACTTTTTGTAGAACTGTATAGCTATTTCGGAGAGGAAGAAGTAGAGCTGGATTTGGTAAAGGATGCCCTTTACTCATTCATGCATGATTACACAGAAGTATTCAACGAGGATGCGATAGCTCGTTTGATGAATCCCGACTACGATTACTATTTCGATATTGTAATGGGAGCAGATTTGTCCAATCCTGCATATTTATATCGTTATGGTATGTTTGTAGGAGAAAATGAACTTGGTATTTCTAAGTTTTTAAATACTTTTTCTGACGAAGAAATAAAGGCGATGGCGGATACTTATACCGGAGGCTACGTAAAAGGCTTTGAAGCAACACAGAAGGATTTGAGCATCAAAACTACCGTAGAAGTACGTTATCCAATCGGTTTTGAACGTATGGCTCGTGTAGCTATAAAGAACTTTGAAAAAATGAATCTCCGCTGTGTGATAAAGCCATACAGCACAGCGGCTAACAAGCAGTATGATTATGACCATAAAGAAAATCAGGCCCTTTGGATGGACAAGGCATATGTGGAAAGAAGCTTGGAGGTATATCGCACAGTATTTGAAAAGTACAAAACGATATGTCGCGGATATGCAGGACCAGCGGTTATTGAAGTATTTGGAGAAGAACCATTTTCACCCGTTGCCAAAGAGGCGAATATTCGTCTGAATGAAAAACAGCAGCAGCTTCATATTTATGAAAGAAGAGAGTTTGGACAGCTTTTGAACAAATATATTCATGGAGAGGAAAGAAGCTTTACCATTATTGCTTATCCAATTCCAGAGATTGGAGAAGAGTTTGAAGCAATCTTTGCAGAAACCGTGAAGCTAAACACCTTGGATTACGTGCTTTACCGGGATATGCAGCAGAAGATGATTGATGTGTTGGACCAGGCAGAAAAGGTGCACATTGTTGGAACGAATGGCAACAAAACAGACCTTTACGTGTCCATTTATCCATTGGAAAATCCCGAGAAGCAAACAGCCTTTGAAAACTGCGTAGCAGATGTAAATATTCCAGTTGGCGAAGTGTTTACTTCTCCAGTTTTAAAGGGAACCACAGGTAAACTCCATGTAAGTCAGGTTTATCTGAATGACTACAATTTTCTGAATCTTGAAATTGATTTTGTAGATGGTATGATTGAAAAGTACACATGTACAAACTTCGAGAATGAGGAAGACAATAAGAAATACATTCAAGACAATGTTTTATATCATCACGAAACGTTAGCCCTTGGTGAATTTGCCATCGGCACCAATACGACAGCCTATAAAATGGCTCGAGAATATGACATTGCAGCGAAATTACCGATTCTTATTGCTGAGAAAACCGGACCACATTTTGCAGTTGGTGATACCTGTTTTACCTATGATGAGGACAATATGACTTACAATCCAGATGGCAAAGCCATCGTAGCAAGAGACAACGAAGTATCTATTCAGCGTAAAACAGATATTTCGAAGGCATATTATAATTGTCATACAGATATTACAATTCCATATGACGAATTGGGACGTATCACAGTTATCAAAAAGGATGGAAGTACCGAGGATATCATTATAGATGGTAGATTTGTAGTTCCGGGAACAGAACCGCTGAATGTACCATTGGACGAAATGTAACAAATGTTGAGTCGCTCTATCTGATGGGCGGCTCAATAATGAAAAAACACATAAATAATAAATATGACTTAGGAGGACAATCATTATGGCACTTGTAGGAATTGTCATGGGTAGCGACTCAGATATGCCTGTTATGGCAAAAGCCGCTGACATTTTAGAGGAATTAGGAATCAGCTATGAAATGACCATCATTTCTGCGCACAGAGAACCAGACGTATTCTTTGAATACGCCAAAACAGCAGAAGCAAAAGGCTTCAAAGTAATCATTGCAGGAGCAGGCATGGCAGCACACCTACCAGGCATGTGCGCAGCAATTTTTCCAATGCCAGTTATCGGAATTCCAATGCATACCACTTCCCTTGGAGGAAGAGATTCCCTATACAGCATCGTTCAGATGCCTTCCGGAATCCCAGTTGCGACTGTTGCAATCAATGGTGGAGCAAATGCAGGATTACTTGCAGCGAAGATTCTTGCGACAAGCGATAATGCACTATTGCAAAAACTTAAAAAATATTCTGAAAATTTAAAAGAACAGGTTCAGGCAAAGGATGCCAGACTGCAGGACGTTGGATATAAGAATTATTAATTTTTAAAATACAGGAGGAAAAGAAAAATGGATTACAAGAGTTCCGGTGTGGATATCGAAGCTGGTTACAAATCAGTGGAACTTATGAAGGAGCATGTAAAGAAAACGATGAGACCAGAAGTGTTAGGTGGTCTTGGTGGGTTCTCAGGTGCTTTTTCGCTAGCAAAAATTAAGGAAATGGAAGAACCTACTTTAGTATCAGGTACAGACGGATGTGGTACAAAAGTGAAACTCGCTTTTGTTATGGACAAACATGATACCATCGGTATTGATGCAGTAGCAATGTGTGTAAACGATATCGCATGTGCAGGTGGTGAACCACTATTTTTCTTAGACTATATTGCATGTGGTAAGAACTATCCAGAAAAAATCGCTACCATCGTAAAAGGTGTTGCAGAGGGCTGTCTCCAGTCAGAATGTGCTCTTATTGGTGGGGAAACAGCAGAACATCCAGGCCTTATGCCGGAAGATGATTATGACCTTGCAGGTTTTGCAGTAGGTGTAGTGGATAAAAAAGACATCATAACTGGCCAAAATTTAAAAGACGGCGACGTTATCATCGGTATGGCTTCCACAGGTGTTCATTCCAATGGTTTCTCTCTCGTGCGTAAAATCTTCAACATGGACAAAGAAACCTTAGATACATATTATGAAGAATTAGGAACTACTCTTGGGGAGGCGCTTATTGCTCCAACAAGAATCTATGTAAAAGCATTGAAAGCTGTAAAAGCAGCCGGCGTTACAGTAAAAGCCTGCAGTCACATCACAGGCGGAGGTTTCCAGGAAAACGTTCCACGTATGCTTCCAGAAGGCAAGCATGCCGTAATCGAAAAGAACAGCTATGAAGTACCAGCCCTTTTTAAACTGATGGCTCGCGAAGGAAATGTGGCAGAAGATATGATGTACAATACCTACAACATGGGTATTGGTATGATGGTTTGCGTAGATCCAGCTGACGTAGAAAAGACCATGGAAGCGATGAGAAGTGCAGGCGACACACCATATATCATCGGTAAGATTATCGACGGAGAAAAAGGAGTTACATTATGCTAAAAGTAGCAGTTTGTGTATCTGGTGGCGGCACCAACCTTCAGGCGATTATCGATGCCATTGAAAATGGTACAATTACCAACACGGAAATCAAAGTAGTTATCAGTAACAATAAAAATGCATATGCTTTGGAACGCGCGAAGAAGCATAATATCGAAGGAATTTGTATTTCTCCAAAGGATTATGCAAATCGAACACTGTTCAACAACGCATTTTTAGACACATTAGATGCTTACGAAGTAGACCTTGTAGTATTGGCAGGCTTCCTCGTAGTGATTCCACCAGAAATGATTGCAAAATACGAGAATCGTATCATCAACGTGCATCCATCTCTGATTCCATCCTTCTGTGGAACGGGCTTCTATGGCTTGAAGGTGCATGAAGGTGCATTGGAAAGAGGCGTAAAAGTGACGGGCGCGACTGTTCATTTCGTAGATGAAGGAACCGACACTGGTCCTATCATTTTACAGAAGGCAGTCTACATCGAAAATGATGACACGGCAGAAGTGCTCCAAAAACGAGTTATGGAGCAGGCGGAATGGGTGATTTTGCCTAAGGCAATCGATCTTATCGCAAATGGTAAGATTTCGATTGTTGATGGACGCGCAATCATCACAGAGTAAATATTTCCGAGGCTGTTTCAGACGAGACAGCTATGGTTTTTGAAGGGAGATAAACATGAAAGTTTTAATCGTAGGAAGTGGCGGTAGAGAACATGCTATCGCAACAGCAGTGGCAAAAAGCCCTAGAGTAGAAAAGATTTACTGTGCACCAGGAAACGCAGGTATCGCAAGCCTTGCAGAATGTGTCAACATCGGTGCCATGGAATTTGATAAACTGGTTTCATTTGCAAAGGAAAATGCGATTGATTTTACGATTATTGGTATGGACGACCCATTGGTAGGTGGTATCGTAGATGCATTTGAAGCAGAAGGCTTGAAAGTATTTGGACCACGCAAAAATGCAGCTATCTTAGAAGGCTCAAAAGCATTTTCAAAAGATTTAATGAAGAAATACAACATCCCAACAGCTGCTTATGAGAACTTCGATGCCCCAGAAAAGGCTATCGAATACTTAAAGACAGCAAAAATGCCTATCGTATTAAAGGCAGATGGTCTTGCTCTTGGAAAAGGTGTTCTAATCTGCAACACATTGGAGGAAGCACTTGCGGGTGTAAAAGAAATTATGGAAGATAAGAAATTCGGTACTGCAGGTAACACTATGGTAGTAGAAGAATTCATGACAGGTCGTGAAGTATCGGTACTTTCTTTTGTAGATGGAAAATCCATCCAGATTATGTCTTCCGCACAGGATCACAAGCGTGCAAAGGACGGTGACCAAGGATTAAATACGGGTGGTATGGGAACCTTCTCACCAAGCCCATTCTATACATCAGAGGTGGATGAGTTTTGTCAGAAATACATCTATCAGGCAACGGTAGATGCTATGGCAGCAGAAGGACGTCCGTTTACAGGAGTTATTTTCTTTGGATTGATGCTTACGCCAGACGGACCAAAGGTATTGGAATACAATGCTCGTTTTGGTGATCCAGAAGCACAGGTAGTACTTCCTCGTTTGAAAAATGACATCATTGATGTCATGGAAGCATGTGTAGATGGAAAACTAGATACACTTACCTTAGAATTCGAAGAAAAAGCAAATGTGTGTGTAATCCTTGCTTCTGACGGATACCCACTTGCTTACGAAAAAGGTCTTCCAATTACAGGTTTTGAAAACTTTGAAGGCAAGGATGATTACTTCTGTTTTCATGCTGGTACTAAGTTTGATGAAAACGGCAATATCATAACCAATGGCGGACGTGTGCTTGGTATTACAGCAACAGGTGAAGACTTAAAGGATGCAAGAGCAAAGGCTTATGCAGCTACAGAATGGATTCACTTTGATAACAAATATATGCGTAACGACATTGGAAAAGCTATTGATGAAGCATAAAATAAAAAATTGGGGCTGCCACAAAATCAAAATAGCATTTGTGGTAGCCCCTTAATTCTTTTTGTAACATCATTCGCACGCGAGCACTTTATTTTCCTATTGACCACGTATGTTTGATATCGTCTTGAATCTGTTCATAAGTCCATGAAAGTCTGCTTCGATATACACATTTTGGGTCGTTAATTTTAAATCCATTTTCATCATATCCATAAATAACAATAAAGTGTCCAGCGGAGGTAAAGTCACCTGGACGAACGGAACAGATAAGGACATTTCCCTTGTCCAGCTCCGTTTTAAGATTACTTTCTCTTAAAGAAGGCTGTGTCACTGTTAAGCCAAATTCCTTTGGATATGCAGTCAACAATGACCATGCGGTACCGACACCTTTTACATAATGGTTGTTCTTCGTACTATATTGTGCGATGGCATCTGGTGTACACTCCCTGTTTCCTGTTAAATAAAATACTGCCATAGACAAGCAGGATGGTCCGCATCCAGAGCCGCCGATATTGGAAGAGCCATAAGGCGAGTATCCCCAACGGATATCCCATTGTAGGAATAATGGATAGTTCTCGGGCTGTTCTTCCTCAGTAAAGCCACCCGTTGCGACAGGAGGAGCGGTCAAATAGCCATAAAGGAAATCCGTCATTTCTGGATTGCCAGCTGCAGATTTCAATAACTCATCTGGATACTCTGACTCATTTTTATACACATGATACAAAGCTGGATACCAGCGGGATAGTGCTTTTATCTCTTCGATAGCTTCCTCGCGATTTCTTATTTCTGGTGGTGCTACATAATCTAGCTCACATTTTTCCAGATAGGAAAGAGGTTCTGACAGGATAATCTCAGCTTCTGTTTCAGAATTCTCAGTCTCCGTAGAAAGTGTATCTACATTTTCTGTAGTCTCAGTCTCCGTAGAAAGTATATCTGTATTTTCCGTGTTTTCTGTTGGCAGATTCAATGGACGTTCCCATATTAATATGATGAAGAGTATCACAAGGGATAGAGCCAATATACCAATCAATAGGATATTTTTCTTTGATAAGTGTTTTGTAGCTTTTTTGGTACTCATGTTGTCTTTGCTTTTGTCCTGATTTATTTCCATTTACATGGATATTCCTATACTATCACATTTTATCAAGAAAATAAAGAATTGAAAGCACAAAGTGCACCCCAGCCTGTTTGTGGATTTGGATAGATATCAAAGCCAGGGAGCGATTTTGCCCCATTGATGAGATAGGCACGCATCTTTTCACCATACAAAAACAGGTCATTTCCATTCACAATTCCCCATTGCAGAAGTAAACTTGCAGTTCCAGTTACAAAAGGGGTGGCCATAGATGTTCCCGTACGATTCTCATATCCACCGCCAGGAGAACAGGAGGTGATATTGACACCAGGAGCTACTAAATCTGGCTTGGTAAATTGATTATTCCAAGTAAAGCCGCGGCCAGAAAAAGCGGCATAAGTATTTTGTCTAGAATCATAGGCGCCCACAGTGATGACGCGGGTAGCAGTCGAAGGAATGGTTAATGTAGTATCTGGTGTAGGAAGAAGAAAAGCGGTTGCTTCATTGCGAATAGCCGAAGAAGGCATCCACATATCCCACAATCCATTACGAATACGCTGCGGAATAAGTCGTATGGACCACACACCTGGCGTCAGGTAAGTATCAGCAGGCAGAAAGTCAAAATAAAGTTCCTGAAACGGACTATATGGTGTAGGCTCACCATTGTAGGAATATATTTCGGTTTCGCCAAAGGAATATCGCCATGTGCCTGGAGTTGTAGGAATTACAACACTGGCACCTGCCGGAGGACTGATACTCACAGTAAATTCATCCCAGAAATTCTTCCAAAGTTGAAGGTTTAAGGCAGTGGTGTAATCACTGATGCTGAATTGAATTAGTTCCTGCGCAGAGCTTGAGAGAATACCGCCAGTATGCCCACTAGAAGCCCCCTCGTTGCCGCTACCCACAACGATGGAAACACGTCCAAGTTCACTGACAGAATCCAGATATGTCTCCAAAAGGGAGCTGCCACTGTGAGAGCCATAGGTGTTTCCAAAGCTTAGATTTAATGCAAGAGGAATATTAAGGCGAAGGCTTTCTCGGATGCAGAAATCCACGCCCATCATCAGTAAAGATGTACTAGGGAAGCTGTTGGGACCAGGAATTCCCAGTTTAACCACTAATAAATCTGCCTCGTAGGCAACTCCGCGATATTGTCCATTTGAAGCTCGACCATTGCCTGCCGCAATTCCTGACACATGGGTTCCATGCCCAGATACATCTTGACTCGGACAGATGCTATATCGGATTTGGGGATCATTTGTCGCCAATGCCTGATTAATAGTTTCACGAGTATAAAGCGTACCCAATGGATAACCCTCTGGTGCTGTTGGTAAATTGTTCTCAGCAGTGTTTTGCTCCGCTGGAATGGTTTGATCCCATAAGGCTAAGATGCGAGATGTTCTATTCGAGTTGCAAAAATCAGGATGGGTATAATCAATACCAGAATCAATTATGCCAACCAGTGTTCCACGCCCAGTGAGGTTTGGTTCTCTTGCCTGCAGGGAACTGATGCAGGCAGCACGTTTTCCATCCGAAACTTCAAAGAAAAGTCGTTTGGGTTTTTCCATATAAGTAATCATTTCTTCGGATACCACTTGCTCAATCAGTGTAGCAGGCAATCGTAGAATTCCGTAATTATTAAGCAACTCTATAACAGTGATTTCGGGATAAAGCTCAGCCAGTGTGTTTAGACTACCCGTATGTTTGACAATCACCTCCCAAGTGCCCTGTGAGGGGTCAAAGCCTGTAGATAAATCATCGGATTTTTCACGTTCTTCTGGTGTTGCGTTTAATGCAGCACGAAATTGTGTTTCTATTTTTTGATTTGTTGCCATAAAATACCTTTTAAGGAAATCTTAAGATAATATATGTATTGCAGAAAGGAATCATGTGTTATAATGAGCGCAAGCGAGCTTGGGAGAGCGGAGCTCTCACACAACAGGCGGCGAAATGCAGACTTAGGCTTCCACCTAAATCGTAATGCGCAAAGAAAACATGAGGAGGAAAGAGATGAAACTAGAAGTAAATGAATTGAAAAAATCCTTTGGTGAAACAGAAGTACTTCATGGCATATCGTTCTCTGTGGAAAGTGGGCGAGCACTCGGTCTTCTTGGAAGAAATGGTGCCGGCAAAACGACAACGATTCGAATTCTAATGAATGTATTTAAATCAAATAGCGGAACAATTACAGTAGATGGAAAACCTTTTGTGACAAAGGATTACCAAATTGGATATTTGCCGGAAGAAAGAGGTCTCTATCCAAAGAAAACAGTAGGAGAACAATTGGTATATCTGGCTATGCTTCGAGGTATGAGTGCGAAGGAAGCAAAGGAGCAGATGAAGAAATGGCTTGCACGAATGGGGGTTTCTGAGTATGAGGACCGCAAATTAGAGACATTGTCTAAAGGAAATCAGCAGAAGGTGCAGCTGGCACAGACATTATTAGCCTCACCACAGTTGCTCCTGCTTGATGAACCATTTTCTGGGTTAGACCCTGTCAATTCTCAAATATTAAAAGAAGTTATCAGAGAACAGATTGAAGAAGGAAAATTGGTTATCTTCTCCAGCCATCAGATGAGCCATGTAGAAGAGTTCTGTGATGATATTGCGATTTTAAATCACGGAGAGGTTGTGCTGAAAGGAGATTTAAAGGAAATCAAACGTGAATTTGGACGTGACCGTTTGGTATTATCAAGTCTTGAGGAAACATCACAGGAGCTTGCAGAGCGTCTAAGAAGAGATTTTTCTGATTTATTAGATGTAGAAAAAGTACAGAAAGACAGAGTCATTATCCATAAAAAGCAAGAGGGTAGCAAGTCCGCTATTTTGCAGCGATTGATAGAAAATGGAGTAGACTTAGAATACTTTGGACTGTATGAACCATCTCTAAACGATATCTTTGTAGAAAAGGCAGGTGATGAGTAATGAAGCAGTTTTTTACAGTATTAAAATTTGAGTTAGATAATTATTTTAAGAACAAGAGTTTTGTTGTTACAACATTTGTGCTGGCATTTATAATTGCTGCTATCGTGATAGTTCCGACATTGATTCCCGGCCTTATGGAAGATGATTCTGAAGCTGCAGAGCCAGGAACTTCAGAGGAAATCAATACGGATGAGGAAACAGATGAAGAAGAAATGTCCGCCTATGGCATCTACTTGGCGAATGATGAGATAGCGATAAATTTAGACATGATATACGCAGCATTTCCTGCGGAGTGGCAGAGTTATGAGTCCGAAGACAAGGTGAAAAAAGCTGTTGAAGCTGGCGATATTGAAGCAGGTTTTGTATTGAAGAGCCCAACGGATGTTACATATGTGGTAAATAACCTTTCTATGTATGATTATCTAGGTGATATGTTTAGTCAGACACTATCACAGTGCTATAAGCAACAGTATTTGCTGGAAAAGGGATTGACACCTGATGAAGTCGTTGAGTCAGAAAGCTTTTATGTAAACGTGACAGAAGAAGTACTTGGAAAAGACAGTGGAGAAAATTACTGGTACACTTATGTGTTGGTTTTTGTGGTTTATTTCCTCATTATTTTCTACGGACAAATGATTGCAACATCTGTTACCACGGAAAAGAGTAACCGTGCAATTGAAATTTTAGTTACCAGCGTCAGCTCTAATAGTTTGATATGTGGAAAAGTGCTTGCAGGTGCAATTGCTGGGGTATTGCAGGCAGGTATCATTCTTGGAAGTGGATTTTTATCCTATAGCATGGTAAAAGATGCATGGGGAGGTCTTCTTGACTTCTTATTCAACATTCCAGCAAATGTATTAATTGTTTATATCATTTTTGCAGTATTGAGCTATCTGTTGTATGCATTTATATTTGGAATGCTTGGTGCATTGGTATCAAAGACAGAAGATATTAGTAAGAGTTCCTCTCCTGTTGTGATGATTTACGTGGCATCCTTTATGATTGCAATCTTTGGAATGACAAGCGACAGCAATACTCTCCTCATGAAGGTGGCTTCCTATATTCCATTTACATCTGGTAACGCAATGTTTATTCGCGTATCTATGGGAAGCGTTGAGGTCTGGGAAATTATTGTGTCAGCACTGATATTAGCGGCAAGCTGTGTAATCGCAGGTGTGCTAGCGGCCAAGATTTTCCGTTTTGGCACCTTGCATTATGGCAATCCAATTAAATTACAAACAGCACTTAAAAAGGCAAAATTAGAATAAGTATTGAAAAGGGGCTACCACATTTTTGTGGCAGCCCCAATTTTTTATTTTATTTCCTCAAAAGCAATCTCATTTTGCTTCAAAAACTTCATAACCATCTTATCCCATTCATTTTCGAGAGTTTTATCTGTAGAAAAAATGTTGTAGGCAATGCCTGTAGTAAGAGATAGCAGCTGGTTTTGATATCTAAGATTGATGTACATACCAGTTACATCGGAGACTTTATAACTGCTACCTATCGATGTTATGGTTTTTTCCATATTATCTGGAGAAAGCAGGAATACAAAGCGAAAAGCGGATGGTGTTTTTTTGCCCTTGATTAAATCAAAGCAGTTGGTACGCAACATTGCAAAAGGAAGGAAACGACAGCTACCTAACTGTAGTTCCTCTAATTCTTCTTCAGAATAAAAGCCCTTGGTGATCTGTCCGTTGATGGTGTAGGTCGCCCCACTAGTAATGACACCCTCCTGTAATAGAAAACGATCAAAAACCTCGCTGCGAAGTAATTTATTCATAAAATCCTTAATATCGGTTAATTCCAATGCTATCATACTGCCTCCATAGAATTTGTTGGTTGATATAGTGTTATAATATCAAAAATAGAGTATATTATCTAGATATATATGGCAGAAAATCTAGCAATGTGCTATACTATAAGACGTTTGAGGGTAAAATACTCAATATAGATATGAGAGGATTCGTTATGACAGAACAACAAAAATTATTTGATATGCTTCGTGCTGGGGTTACACCTTTTATGTGTGTAGAGGAATGTGAAAAACGTTTAGCAGAAGCAGGCTTTGAGAAAATAAATTATGAGGATGAATGGCAACTGGTTCCCGGTGGAAAATACAGTATGAATCATCACGGCTCCACATTATTTGCGTTTACCGTTGGAAAGAATTTCAAACCAACAGATATGCTTCGCATGGCGGCAGCTCATACAGACCATCCGTGCCTTCGTATCAAACCAAATCCAGATTTTGAGACGAATGGATATGCGCAGATTAATGTAGAAGTATATGGTGCACCTATTTTGAATACCTGGCTGGATAGACCACTTGGTGTGGCAGGACGTGTAGCACTTCGCAGTGATAATCCGCTCCAACCAAAGATGGTCTTATACCGCAGTGAAAAACCATTGCTGACCATTCCAAATCTGGCAATTCACATGAATCGTCAGGTAAATCAAGGTGTGGAAATCAACAATCAAATCGACCTTATGCCAATTCTGGACATGCTTCCAGAAGAACAGAAAAACACGAAATACTTTATTACTTTCCTAGCCAAGGAACTACACGTTGAGGCAAAGGATATTTTGGATTTTGAGCTTAGTGTATTCCTTATGGAAGAGCCTATGTTCATTGGGGTGGAAGATACCTTGATTTCATCACCAAGATTAGATAACCAGACCTCGGTATCTGCTTTGATATCGGCAATTATTGATAGCGAAAGAGCAGAGGGAATCAATCTAATTGCACTTTTCGACCATGAAGAAGTTGGAAGTACAAGTAAACAAGGAGCAGCATCTATCCTCCTTCATGATATGACTCTTCGTATTTTGAAAAACTTAGGTGCAACAGATGAAGAAGCGAATCGCGTGCTTTATGATGCCTTGTTAGTGTCTTTAGATGTGGCACACGCCCTTCATCCCAACAGAGCTGGAAAAATGGACACTACCAATAAACCGGTTCTAGGCAAAGGCTTTTGTATCAAGCAGGCCTGTGCACAGACCTATGCAACAGATGCTGAGGCATCCAGTATTCTTTGTCAGATTTGTGAGAGCAAAAGTATTCCATATCAGAGATTTGTAAACCGATCGGATGAACGAGGCGGAGGAACGCTAGGAGCCATAGCATCTACCTTTGTATCGGTTAGAACGATTGATATTGGAATTCCAATTCTTGCGATGCACTCCTCTCGAGAACTAATGGGAGCTGCAGATATTGATGCGTTAAAAGATGCCGTGACAGAATATTTTTGCATTTAAATGAGCTATGTGTATGGGTGAGAGGGCTGTATTGCCTTAGGAGTTTCGGCCAATGAAGTATAATTATCAGGAAGTAATAAAATCAATAGAAAATACAAGACGTTTTGGAAACTATACGGGTTATGAGGTTTCCAAGCATATGTTAAAACAATTAGGGAATCCACAAAGTGGCATTCCCTTTGTTCATGTTGCAGGAACCAATGGAAAGGGCTCAACCACAGCTTTTTTATGCAGTATTTTGCAGAAGGCAGGAAAAAAGGTTGGAATGTTTACCTCTCCACACTTGATTACCTTCCGTGAACGTATCCGAGTGAATGGTGTGTATATTTCAGAAGATGATGTGACAAGATTAGGCAATCAGCTGTTAGAAATGTCGTTTGATGTGGTACCTACCATGTTTGATTATTGTTTGGCAATGGCGGTGTTGTATTTTAAAGAACAGCAGTGCGACATTATGGTCATGGAGACGGGGATTGGCGGACGCTATGATTCCACCAATGCATTGGGAATACCAGAAGTCGCGGTGATTACCAAGATTGGGTTGGACCATACAGCAATTCTTGGAGATACACTAGAAGAAATCGCACGAGAAAAAGCCGGTATCATAAAAGACTGCCCGGTTGTCACAACGTCCCAGCAAACATCTGTCAGGGAGGTGCTGATAGAAAGCTTTCAAAAGGCCAATCAGAAAGAGGAATTTTACGAAGTATCCAGGGAGGAATTGAGTTATGTGGCGAGTGTTCCGATGAAAATGCAGGGTGGTTTTCAAATCGAAAATGCTGCCACTGCAGTTTTAACTGCCAGAATTCTTTTTCAAAAGTGGAAACAACAAGATATACAGAGTGATGTTGTCGAGGAAAGCATTCGTGAGGGTATCGCCTCCACATTTTGGAAAGGACGCTTGGAGATTCTCAATGAACATCCCTTTTTCATGATTGATGGTGCCCATAATGCACATGGTGTCCATGCCTTGGCAGCAAGCTTGGAGGAATTATATCCGGGCGAGCAATTTCATTTTATCATGGCAGTTATGGCAGACAAAGATTATGAAGAAATGATTGAAGAACTGCTTCCGCTTGCCATTGATTTTGTGACAGTTACGCCAGAAAGCAGCCGAGCATTGCAATCCAAGGATTTGGCAGAGTGTATCCAGCGAAAGGGTGTAAAAGCCAGATATGCAGAGGACATGGAGGCTGTAATTCGACCTTTATTACCACAGAAGCATGAGGTGAGTGATGGTGTCAGCTTGATAAAATCTACAGATGGAGAGTCACACATATATCTGACATACGCAGAACATAAAATCGTAGCTTTCGGTTCCTTATATTTCATTGGCGCCATTGAAGCTATGCTTGAGAATAATAGCTAGAAGAATACATAAAATAGTTATGGTATACATAATTTTTTACCATATCAACTTCTTTGTAAAATATAGACAAAATGGCGCTTTTGTACTAAAATATGTAACATCTTATTAAGACCCAGCCGGCAGACAACTCGCTGACTGGAGCCGTAGAAAACGGAGGATTATAATTATGGAAAAGAAAAATCTTGATTGGGCAAACCTAGGCTTTGGGTACATGGTAGCAGATTACCGTTATGTATCAAATTATAAAGACGGAAAATGGGATGATGGTGAAATTACCACAGATGCCAACATTACATTGAATGAATGTGCTGGTGTGTTTCAGTATGCACAGACCTGTTTTGAAGGCTTGAAGGCATATACAACAGAGGATGGACGTATCGTATGTTTCCGTCCTGACTTAAATGCACAGAGAATGGTAGATTCCTGTGAACGTCTGCAAATGCCAACCTTCCCAGTTGACAGATTTATCGATGCAGTAGAACAGGTGGTAAGAGCAAACGAAGCATGGGTACCTCCATTCGGTTCAGGGGCGACACTTTATATTCGTCCATATATGATTGCAACCAATCCTGTTATAGGTGTAAAACCAGCTACAGAATATCAGTTCCGTATCTTTGTTACACCAGTTGGACCGTATTTTAAGGGCGGTGCAAAGCCACTTACCATTCGTACTTGCGATTTTGACAGAGCAGCACCAAACGGAACCGGACATATCAAAGCGGGCTTAAACTATGCTATGAGCTTATATGCAATCGTAGATGCACACGAGCAGGGCTTCGATGAAAACATGTACCTAGACCCAGCTACACGCACAAAGGTAGAAGAAACTGGCGGTGCCAACTTCATCTTCATCACAAAGGACGGCAAGTTTGTAACTCCAAAATCAGACAGTATCTTACCATCTATCACTAGACGTTCTCTTATGGTAGTTGCAGAAAAATACCTTGGCATGGAAGTAGAGAACAGAGAAGTTTTATTCGAAGAAGTAAAAGACTTTGCAGAATGTGGCCTTTGCGGAACTGCAGCAGTGATTTCTCCAGTCGGCAGAATCAATGACCATGGCACAGAAATCTGCTTCCCAAGTGGAATGGATGAAATGGGTCCTATGACAAAGAAACTCTACGAAACATTAACAGGTATCCAGATGGGTACCGTAGAAGCACCAGAAGGTTGGGTACATACAATTAAATAACGATTTGCAGTAGAAAGATGGTGGGGTATGAATTTGTTTGATATTATTGGACCAGTTATGGTTGGTCCATCCAGCTCTCATACAGCGGGTGCAGTTCGAATTGGAAACATCGCTAGAAAGCTTATGGGTGAAGAGATTGTAAAAGCCTTTATTTATTTTCATGGCTCTTTCCAGTTGACAGGAAAAGGACATGGTACAGATAAAGCACTTTTGGCAGGACTTATGGGTATGCCAGTAGACGATTCACGTATTCCAAACAGCTTTGCAGAAGCGGACAAGCGTGGTTTAGAATACGAATTTTTACCAATCGATTTAGGTGATGCACATCCAAACAGTGTGAAGCTAGTGCTGGATGGTGTAAATGGCAGACACCGTCAAATTGTAGGCTGTTCCGTAGGTGGCGGTCGTATAGAGATTACCGAAATAGATGGACTAGCTGTAAGCTTTGGCGGAGATTATCCAACACTGATTATCCGCAATCAGGATATTCCTGGACAGATTCAACAGGTTACTACATTTTTGGCAGAAGAAGATATCAATATTGGAACCATGCAGCTTTATCGTTCCGCTAGAGGCGCGGATGCAGTTATGGTTATTGAATGTGACAAGGAGATCCCCGAAGATGTTATTCCAGCATTGGCGGGCTTGCGTGGAATTGTAAGAGTCACATATCTTAGCTTGAAGTAGGACAAGGAGAGCTCTATGTATAAATCATTAGAAAAGATTATTGCAGATGAGAAAAAATATGGTATTCCTTTTTGGAAGCTCTGCATGCAGAATGATTGTGTCGAATTGGACATTCCGGCAGCACAAGCCTTTGACAAGATGAAGCATATGTATCAGGTGATGAAGGAATCAGATGCAGCTTATGAAGATAATTTGGTATCCCGAAGCGGGCTCGTAGGAACCGATGGGAAAAAGGTACATGATGCACGTCTTGCAGGAAAGCTGCTCTGTGGTGATTTTATTGGACGTGTAATTGAACGTGCCATTAAAATGGGTGAATCCAATGCTTGCATGAAGCGTATCGTAGCAGCGCCAACCGCAGGCTCCTGTGGCGTACTCCCAGCGGTACTCATTACCGTTCAGGAGGAAAAAGGATATACCGATGACCAAATGACAGAAGCGATGTTTGTAGCAGCTGGTATCGGTGGTGTAATTGCACATCGTGCATTCTTGGCAGGTGCAGCAGGCGGCTGTCAGGCAGAAATCGGTTCAGCTTCCTCTATGGCAGCTGGAGCTGTAGCATATTTGAATGGTGCGGATGCCACCGGAATTTCCCATGCGGCAGCCATTGCGATGAAGAACCTCTTAGGACTTGTATGTGATCCAGTGGCAGGCCTGGTAGAGGTGCCATGTGTAAAACGTAACGTAGTAGGCGCAGTCAATGCCCTGACCTCCTCTGACATGGTATTAGCTGGAATGATTAGTAAGATTCCACCAGATGAAGTATTCGATGCTATGCGTGCGGTAGGCAGAGCAATGCCAGAATGCGTCAGGGAAACAGGCACAGGAGGACTTGCAGCCACTCCAACAGGGGTAGAAATGAGAGAAAAGATTACATCTTTATGAAACAGATAGTAAAAGAACTTATAGCACAAGAAAATATCCGAAGCAACCTAAGCACCTTGCGTCAGCAGATAAAAGACAACGCCAAGAAAGAGGACTTAAAAAAGCTTCTAGAAAATAAAGAAGATACCATTATCGCCTTTTTAGAAAGTGAGGATGCCAAAACCAGAAAAAATGCGGCATTACTCCTAGGTGACATTGACTGCCAAAAAGCGATGGAAACCTTGTATCAGGCATACCAGACAGAAAATACGATGTTTGTAAAAGCATCCTATTTGCAAGCCCTGGCAGAGCTGGACGTGGCAGAGAAATTGCCGGATTTTCGTGATTATCTGGCAGAACTTCTTGAGAAGGAACCAGAGCCAGAAAATAAAAAGCATATTGAGGAAGAAATACGCGCCCTGCGGAAAATCCTGATTCAGTATGAGGGAATCACTCGTCATACACCAGATTTAAAGGGCAAGGAAGTATCTGTCATTCTGCTTACGAATCGAACACAAAGAGAAACGGTTCGCAGAATGATTGACTGTGGCGAAGCCACACTCCATCCATTGGGAGTTCAGGTAAAAACAAAGGAACTGTCAAAGCTATTACAGCTTCGTCCATATCGGGAAATACTGTTTCCCCTATGCGACAAAAAGTTTCTTCCAGCAGAGCCGCTGGCAGCCGCACAGGAGATATGGAAAGCAGGCATTTTAGAACTTCTACATCATATTCATAAAGAATCCGGAAGCTTTTATTTTCGTATAGAATGTAAAAGTGCCATGAGTCTGGAAGACAGAAGCACCTTTACTCGTAAGCTGGCAACAGAGCTGGAAAGCTTGTCGAAAGGCGAACTGGTGAACTCTACCAGCGACTACGAAGTAGAAATCCGGTTGATTGCCAACAAGGAAGGATTGTTTTTCCCAGCGTTAAAGCTATCTACCATTCAGGATAAGCGTTTTTCATATCGTAAAAATGTCATAGCTACCTCAATACAGCCATCAACAGCAGCATTGATTGTGGAGGTCGCAAAGGACTACTTAAAAGAAAACGCACAGATTATCGACCCCTTCTGCGGAGTTGGAACCATGCTTGTGGAGCGTCACAAAAAAGTGCCAGCCAGAGAAATCTATGGAACAGATATTTATGGAGATGCGATTTTGTATGCAAGAGAAAATACAGAGCTTGCAGGTATAAAGGCCAATTACATTCACCGTGATTTCATGGATTTCAAGCATGCGTATCTCTTTGACGAAATCATAACCAATATGCCAGTGCGAGGCAAGAAAACGAAGCAGGAAATGGATGATTTCTACGGAAGCTTTTTTATAAAAGCAAAAGAAATCCTACAAAAAGAAGCGGTGATGCTTTTGTATACCAATGAAATCGCTTTTGTGAAAAAACAGCTTCGTTTGCACAGAGAATATACATTGCTGCAGGAAACCTGCATGCAGCCAAAGAATGATTTCTATTTACTTATCATTGGATATAAAGAGTAAGAATATAATTCAAAAAATGAAAATTAGCTATTGACATTGGAATTATCATTTGCTATTATAATCAAGTCGCTGTGAGCAATCGTAGCGCATATGCGGAAGTGTCGGAACTGGCAGACGAGCAAGACTAAGGATCTTGTGCATATTGCTTGCGTGTGGGTTCAAGTCCCATCTTCCGCATTATTAGAAAAAGGCTTAAAATCAAGGTTTTCCTTAGGAAATCAATGGTTTCAAGCCTTATTTTTTTGTCATGAAATTGTCATAATGAAATACTATTTCAAAAATTGAAACGCATTTCTTGTCATGAATTTTGTCATGAAATTGTCACGAGAAAATCACTTCCCCCAGTTTGTCAGACGCGACTTGTTGGGATTTCTTTTTATCTTCTTCCAGTGCGTGTCTGTAAACTGTTTTCATTACATGGTCTGTTTCCCATCCGCCCATTGCAATAATATCCGCTTCTGGAATGTTTAATGAAGACATCTTAGATGATTTAGGCAAATGCGGGGACTTTGGCAAGCCAAATTATATTGAAAACTGGATTAAGGATGGCAGACCTACCAAGGCAGAACCGGAGCAGAAGTATAAGATTTCTGAAAGCAAGCCTTATAAGACCAATCCAGATTTACTCTATGTTCCGCATGAGGTCCGCAGTGTGAAAATCGCTAGTCAGTTTATTTATCTGACAGAGTTTGAAGAGCAGGCAATTTTGTTCCACAACGGATTGTATGGTGATTTTAAATATGCTATTCAGGGCAAGGAAACTCCTTTGTATCTGTTGTTGCATTTTGCAGATATGTGGGCGAGTCGAGTTGTGGAAGCAGAAGAAGAGGAGGTAGAGTAATGAGTGAAGTTGTAACTACATACAAAGGGTTTAACAAAGATATGACCTGTAGAGGTTTTCAGTACGAAGAAGGGAAGGGATATGAGACCGACAGAGCAGAAGCTTGTGACTGCGGGTTCCATGCCTGTGAATATCCATTGGACTGTTTTGGTTATTATTCACCAGCAGAGAGTGTGTTTCATTTGGTAGAACAGAGTGGTACATTGTCGAGACATTCGGATGATTCCAAGGTTGCATCAACAAAAATCAAGATTGGAGCAGAAGTAAGTATTGCCGGATTAGTTAAAGCAGCCATTGAGTACACCATTAAAAGAGTCAATCCAGAAGCAAAGGCAGACGAAGCTCATGGTGCTTCATCTGCTACAGGAGCTCATGGTGCTTCATCTGCTACAGGAGCTCATGGTGCTTCATCTGCTACAGGATATAAGGGTGCTTCATGCAGAACTATAAGAAGTATGGTATTCCACCAGCACAGTTAATCATTGCAGATGTGCCATACAATGTTGGAACGAACTTCTATGGTTCAAATCCTTCTTGGTATGTAGGGGGGGACAATAAAAATGGCGAAAGTAAACTTGCAGGTAAATCTGCTTTCAATAGTGATTTTAATTTCAACCTGTATGAATACTTCCATTTCTGCTCAAAGATGATGAAAAAGGAAGATACAAAGCCATTAGCAAGGGGGAGAAGTTCCAACAGCCCATGCATGATTGTTTTTTGTTCATTTGAGCAATTACATACACTTATTGATGCAGCAAAGAAACACGGTTTTGTGAATTACATACCGCTAGTATTTGTAAAGAACTATAGCCCACAGGTTTTGAAAGCTAATATGCGAGTTGTGGGAGCAACAGAATATGCTTTGCTTTTGTATCGCGATAGACTTCCAAAATTTAGAAATGGCGTACAAGTGGACGAGAACGGAAAGAACATTCGAGGTACAGGTCGCATGGTATTTAACTGGTTTTCATGGGAAAAAGATGGAAAGGATATTCCAAAGATACATCCTGCACAGAAACCGGTGGCACTATTGAAAAAATTGATTGAAACATTTACGGATGAAGGCGATGTAGTAATTGATCCTTGTTGTGGTAGTGGTTCAACACTTAGAGCGGCTATTGAGCTTGGCAGAAGTGCATATGGATTCGAAATTGACCGTAATTTCTACCAAAGAGCAAAAGATGAAATGTTGAACTTTGAAATAAATCAACAGATGACATTATTTTGATTATTAGGTGGTAATGAAAATTGATAAACGGAAAATTAATAGTAGATAATTTCGCCGGTGGTGGCGGAGCTTTTTATAGCGAACTATCAAAGTTGCTTAAATTGGTTGCTGATAAAGAGTAGGAACTAAAAGAGAATAACGATATAGAGGAGACCAACTATGTACGGATTTATTAGCGGAGTAACAGACAATGATGATATTCATTATTGCCCTAAATGTGGTAATGAAGTTTCTGAATTTTATGGTGACGGAACTGCCAAGTGTGATGATTGCGATTATCATTTTGGGGTTGTCGAATGTGAAGAATAACGATTTAGCTGATTAAATGGAGAGTATATGAAAGCAAGAAAAATAAAGAAACCATGCAAAAGAGAGAAGTGTCCATATTACAAAGTGAAAACTGATAAATGTTTTTCATGTGAATGGAATCCCAATGCAACATGGACATATGAAAGAAAGGTAAAATGATATGCAAAAGACATTTGATAAACTTATGGATTGGTCTTATGGTAGCTTAGTTTTGAATAAATTGAGTGATTCAGATTTATCAAACATATTAGTTGCATTAGAAAAACAAATACCGATAAAACCTAGAGTTGAAACCACCAAAGAAGTGCCAACAACTCATAATTTAGGTAGATTATTACAGTTTTTCTGTCCTAAGTGTGGTAAGTCTCTTGGTGCAATATATGAAACAGACCCGCAAAGAATATTGGAACAGCTTCTACATGGACCAATGGCTTGTAAGTGTATTCTCTACCAAAGAAGAAGCAGAGCAGAAGTTGACGGAGATGAAAGGGGAATGAGTATGCTGATTAGAAGTCAAAATAAGAAAAGAATAGCAAATTTTAATAACTGCAATTTAGTTACAATAAATCCTAATTGCACATATGTTAACATAACAATTGACGGAATAGTTATTGGCACATATTCCACCGAAGAAAAAGCAATCAAGGTGTTGGATATGATACAGGACGAATATGCAAAGCATTTTTACAGTCAAGGTGGTCAAATGGCAACAGCAAATTATTATGTACCGCCATTTGCATTTGTTCCACCTAAAGTATTCCAAATGCCGCAGGATAGCGAGGTGTAACATGAACGTATTTGATGTTTTGAGAGAGAAGTTGGAAGAAAAGAAACAAGAGCATTTGCATGATAAAAAAGTTTTGCGTGATATTGGAAACTATAATTTGTCAAATTTTTGTAGTGCCAAAGCATATTCACTTGATGGAGCAATCGAAATCGTCAACCAAGTAGAGCAGGAATATAACAATGGTTAGCTTGCCTTATTAATATAGGTTATCAATCAAATTTTGAAGTTGATAAATATGTTATCGCATGGCAGCTGCTACCGGAAAGGTATAAGGAATAGTAAATATAAAGATGGCTACTATATGTAACCATCTTAATTTTATCTTTTGTATTTACTTGTAAATCGTGTCTGGAATACTAGAATAACATTCACAAGAACATTGCTCATTATCTGAGCCTGTGCAAGCCTCTATTGTTCCCTTAGCGAAAGGTGTTTTATAAATATCTTCAAGACATTCAGCGCTTATGTAATTTACAGTTAAAGAAACGGTTTCATCTTTTGTAGGACAGTGTTTTGAAAATGTGAATTGTTTAATCATGCGATTCACCTCCTACGATTCGACATTACCATAAAATGGTTGTCGAGTCAATATGACATATTAAGACGTTGGATGATAGAAGAGAAATTCAAATAATTTACGATAATTTTAACAGAAATAGAAATTGGTAAATGGATGATTGTTAAAGATTTTATTTGCTATGATAGTTAATATTTGCTACAATAATGAAAAATAATAGAGCCAAAGAGCCAGATAATTAGAATTTCTAGTTACCTGGTTCTTTTTATTTTATGTGAAAGGAGTGAGAATAGTTGGCAGCAAGGAAGAATCCATTATGTGATAAAGCATATGAAATGTATAAGAACGGGATGAAGCTGGTAGATATTGCAAGCCAGCTAGACTTACCTGATGGAACTATTAGAAGATGGAAAAGTACTTATAAATGGGATGGCGAACGCTCGGATAAAAAAAGCGAACGTTCGGATAAAAAGAAAACTGCGAAGAAAGAGCAGATAAACGATGGTACTAAAAAGACATTACAAAATGACGAATTAACTCCAGAACAGCAGATGTTTTGTATATATTATAGTAGGACATTTAATGCTACCCAAAGTTATTTGAAGGCATAGAGAAAGGCAGCTCTGACATTAAGAAAACAAAATCACATAAAAGGTTTAAAGCACTTGAAAAGAGAATAGAAAATGATAGAATAGAATTAGAGGATTATAAGGCAATGTTGGAAAAGAGAATAATTGTACAGTTGGATCCTGATACAAGAAGTTTACCAACAGAAGGAGATGCTAATTCCATAGCAGATTTAGTTGATGATAATGGAAGTGTAAAACAAAGACGAGTGTATGGTGCAGGTGGAAAAGTTGTGGTTGATTATGACACTACAGACCATAATAGACCAAAATACCATCCAACGGGTGCGCACAAGCATGAATATAATTATAACAATAAACGGCCACATGGTCGACAAAAACCATTGACCGAATTAGATTTGAAAAAGAATGAAGATATTATCAAGAAAGGAGAGAATTATAATGAATCAAACGATTAAAGATTTAGTTGAGTTTGGTGCCGATATAGAATTTCGTTTTCAAGGCAAAGATTACACAATTCTCCCTTGGACAGATAATGGAATTGTGATTGGTGAAAAGAATGGCAATGATAGTACATTCGATTCATATGAAAACATGATAAATGAATATATACTCGATGGAAAGTTAATGAAAGATGTTTTAGATGAAATTAAAATAATTTTTACTTCAGGATGCTAAATTTGCTATTGCTTTTTATTGAAATAAGAAATATAAT
>JAZULP010000013.1:0-65147 GCA_045603165.1 Agathobacter sp.
TGAAGCTGGACTTGACCTTGTAAAGATTGCTCCAACAGCAAAACCACCTGTATGTAAAATTATCGATTATGGTAAGTATCGTTACGAACAGGCTCGTAAAGAGAAGGAAGCTAAGAAAAAACAGAAGACGATTGAATTGAAAGAGATTCGTTTGTCTCCAAACATTGATACTAACGATTTGAACACCAAAATCAATTCTGCAAAGAAATTCATTGAAAAAGGAAATAAGGTAAAAGTTACACTTCGTTTCCGTGGTCGTGAAATGGCACATATGAATCAGAGCAAATACATCCTGGATGATTTTGCAGAAGCACTTGCAGAGATTGCAGTAGTGGAAAAAGCACCTAAGGTGGAAGGACGTAGCATCGGTATGGTGCTGGCAGAGAAAAGATAATAGTTTAAGGAGGAAATCGACATGCCAAAAATGAAAACAAACAGAGCAGCAGCAAAACGTTTCAAAGTTACAGGAACAGGAAAATTAAAAAGAAGCAAAGCTTATAAGAGACATATCTTAACAAAGAAAACTGCAAAAACTAAGAGAAATCTTAGAAAAGCAGCACTTGTTGATGCAACAAATGTTAAGAATATGAAGAAGATTTTACCATACATGTAATTAAGAATTAGTAGGAGGACAAATCAATGGCAAGAGTTAAAGGCGGGTTAGGCGCTAAAAAAAGACATAATAGAGTTTTAAAGTTAGCAAAAGGTTATAGAGGCGCTCGTTCTAAACAGTACAGAGTAGCAAAACAGTCAGTTATGAGAGCTCTTACAAGTTCTTATGCTGGACGTAAAGAAAGAAAGAGACAGTTCCGTCAGTTATGGATTGCTCGTATCAATGCAGCAGCTAGATTAAATGGACTTTCATATAGTCAGTTCATGTACGGACTTAAATTAGCAGAAGTTGATTTAAACCGTAAAGTATTAGCTGATATGGCAGTTACAGATGCGGCTGGATTTGCTTCATTAGTAGAAGTTGCTAAAGCAAAATTAGCTTAACAAAGTTATCAAAGGACATCGCGAGATGTCCTTTTTTAGACTGTACAAAAATGCAAAATTAGGATATAGTAATAAAGAAAAATATGAATAACCTAAGAAAAGGAGAATAACTATGGCAATTTTAGTTACTGGTGGAGCTGGCTATATTGGGAGCCATACTTGCGTAGAGCTCTTAAATGCAGGATATGAAGTGGTAATTTTAGATAATCTAAGCAATTCATCCGAGAAATCTTTGGATAGAGTAGAAAGCTTAACTGGCAAAAAGGTTACTTTTTATAAAGGTGATATTTTAGATAGAGAGATTTTGAACGAAATATTTAACAAGGAAGAAATTGAAAGCTGTATTCATTTTGCTGGCTTAAAGGCAGTAGGTGAATCTGTTGCTATGCCTTGGGAATATTATAATAATAATGTAACAGGTACATTGACATTGATAGATGTCATGAGACAGCACAACTGTAAAAATATCATTTTCTCATCCTCTGCAACAGTATATGGTGATCCAGCACAGATTCCTATTACGGAGGAATGTCCAAAGGGACAATGTACCAATCCATATGGTTGGACGAAATCCATGCTCGAACAGATGCTGATGGATATCCAAAAAGCGGACAACGAATGGAATATTATTTTACTTCGTTATTTTAATCCAATTGGTGCTCATAAGAGTGGAATTATGGGAGAAAATCCAAATGGTATTCCAAATAACTTGATGCCATATGTCACACAGGTTGCAGTTGGTAAATTAAAAGAGCTTGGTGTCTTTGGTGATGACTATGATACTCCAGATGGTACTGGTGTACGTGATTACATTCATGTGGTAGATCTTGCTGATGGTCATGTAAAAGCACTGAAGAAAATTGAAGAAAAGGCTGGCCTTTGTGTATACAACTTAGGAACTGGGCATGGCTACAGTGTACTTGATATTGTGAAAAACTTTGAAGCAGCAAATGGTATCAAAATTCCATATGTAATCAAGGACAGAAGACCTGGTGATATTGCAACCTGCTATTGTGATCCACAGAAAGCAAAGGATGAATTGGGCTGGGAGGCACAGTTTGGAATTCGTGAAATGTGTGAGGATGCATGGAGATGGCAAAGTAATAATCCAAATGGGTATGATGTATAACTAAAAACGACCTCAAGATTAGCCTCGATACGTTGTTGATATTGATATGTACCTCGGCTAATTCTTGAGGTCGTTTTTCTACATCATTGATAACCTCGAAGAATTTCTGTTTTTTTCTTTTTCTATACATCAAAAATGATAAAAAGGTCTTGCAAAATTATTTAAAGCATGGTATATTTGCTAAGCATGGTTCGTTGGTCAAGAGGTTAAGACGTCGCCCTCTCACGGCGAAAACACGGGTTCGATTCCCGTACGAACTGCTGACTGTTTTTTATAGCAGCCCAACCCGAGAAAGTCGCTTCTTAAAAGGAGCGGCTTTTTTTATATAATTCAAGTGATTTTTTATATAACTCAAGTGATTCCCTTGTAAAAAATACCAAAATACTGTAGGATATAGATAACTTTATTGATGTGGAGGGGAATTATGGGAAAAGAAACAAAAGGAAAAGTAGATAGCAATAATCTTGTTAGTCAGAAAGCACAATTAGCCAATATTCGTAAGAAAAATGTGTTTATCATTATTATAGGCGTTGTGTTAATGCTTTCAACTGTTGTAACTAGCATCATGGTATCAGCTGTAAAGACACAGCAATTAACCGTTACCATGGCATTAGACCAGTATCGTTTAGGTTCGAAGACTTTGACTGCTGCAGTGCAGTCTTATGCAGTTACAGGCGATTCACAGTATTATGATGAATATATGACAGAATTAAATACCGATATGAATCGTGAGAAAGCACTTGCTATCTTAGAGGAAGAAGGATTAGAGGCTGAGGAATGGGAAATGATTAATCAGATTTCCGGTTTGTCAGAAGGTTTGGTTCCTTTAGAAGAAGCTGCAATGGCAGATGTAGCAGATGGCAATTTAGAGTCAGCACGTGCAGAAGTATTCAGCCAGGAATATGGCGATACAGTTCAGGAGATTAATGTATTGACAGAAGAAATGATTGCCAAGATTCAGGAAAGATTGGAAATAGAATCTACAATAGCCGGTGGAATCCAGAATGCATCTCAGATTGCATTGGTTGTTGCGTTCCTTTTTATGGCAATACAGTTTATGTCTGCTATTGGTTTTGCAGAAAGAGAGCTTCTTGTACCAATTGAAAAGGTATCTGTGGAAATGAAACATCTTGCACAGGGTGATTTTACGCAGGAATTAGATTTGAAGGAAGATGAGAGTGAAGTTGGTATCATGGTTTCTTCGATTGCAACCATGAAGAAGAATAATAGAGAGATGATTGGGGAAATCTCAGATATTCTCGGCGCAATGGGCGATGGCAATTACAATTTTATATTGCAAAAGCAGTATGTGGGCGCCTTTGTTGAAATCAAAGATTCCTTGGAAAAAATCGGTGAGAAAATGCGTGAGACATTACATACAATTCGTGATGTATCTGGCCAGATTGATGCAGGTGCAGAACAATTGGCGTGTGCAGCTCAGGATTTGGCAGATGGAACTACCAGACAGGCGGCTCAGGTTTCTGACTTAGTTGAAATCGTAGAAGATATGACACATAGCATGGAGCATAGTGCAGTGGAAGCGGAAGAATCTGTTCAGCTTTCTGTACAAGCAGGTGAGACTCTCATGGCTGGCAATCAGAAAATGGAAGAATTAAAGGTTGCCATTGCAGAAATCAGTAAATGTTCTGAGCAGATTAGCACCATTATTGGTACAATTGATGATATTGCATCACAGACGAATCTATTATCACTGAATGCTTCGATTGAGGCAGCGCGTGCAGGTGAAGCAGGAAGAGGTTTTGCAGTTGTTGCAGATCAGGTGAAGAAGCTTTCAGAAGAATCTGCTGCAGCAGCAGGTAGAACTAATCAGTTAATTGAAACGACTATTTCTGCTGTAGAAAAAGGAATTTTTATTGCAGATGAAACAGTGAAAAGCATGAATGAAGTTATGATTAATGCCAAAGCTGCTACAGATAAGATGGGACAGATTTCCGAAATGCTCCGTAAGGATGTAGATCATATGCATGATGTAAATAATTCAATTACAGATGTATCTGCCGTAGTGGATAATAACTCAGCTACATCAGAAGAAACTGCAGCGGTTAGTCAAGAGCAAAAAGCACAGGTGGATACAATGGTATCACTTATGGATGCGTTTTCTATTTAATTTGTTTAGATTTTTACTAAAAAACCTTGCTTTTTCAAGGTTTAAGTGTTAATATCATAAAGACGATATAGAGAAGCTAGATTGAGAGAGGGCAAAGGTCCTCTCTCAATTCACGTTTATACGGCTTGTATGAATTAAGAAAGAGAGGTGTGTTTCAAGTGTCAAAGGCGAGTGATTATGAGGCAAAGACAGAAAGCCTGATTCTTCCCATTTTAGAGCGAATGGAATTCGAACTAGTAGATGTAGAATATGTAAAAGAAGGTAGTGTCTATTATCTGAGAGCTTATATTGACAAGGAAGGTGGCATTACAGTCAATGATTGTGAAGCAGTAGCCAGAGAAATGAACGTATTGCTAGATGAAAAGGATTTTATTCCGGATTCCTACACTTTTGAAGTGAGCTCCCCAGGATTGGATAGACCGCTGAAAAAGGAAAAAGATTATGTTCGTAATATGGGCAAGGAAGTGGAGATTCGCACCTATCGGGCAATAAATAGAAGCAAAGAATTCTATGGTTTCCTGACTGCATATGATAAGGATAGTGTAACGATTGATGCAGATGGTAAAGAAATTTGTTTCCAGAAGGGTGACATTGCTTTGATTCGTCAGGCTGTTCATTTTTAGATTGTGTAATACACAAGTTTTAAACTAGATTTTAGCGTAAGATAACAAAAATAGGAGGAAAAATAAAATGAATAATGAGTTATTACAAGCGTTAAATATATTAGAACAGGAGAAAAATATTAGCAAGGAAACCTTGCTTGAGGCTATTGAAAACTCTCTTGTTCAGGCATGCAAGAACCATTTTGGTAAAGCTGACAACGTAAAGGTTGTTATTAATCCAGAAACCTGTGAATTCCATTGTTATCAGGAAAAGACAGTTGTTGAAGAGGTAGAAGATTTAGTAGAACAGATTTCTCTTGTAAATGCACAGATGATTGATCCTAAATTCGAATTGGGCGATGTTGTTCAGATTGAAGTAAAATCCAAGGAATTCGGACGTATTGCAACACAAAATGCAAAGAATGTGATTTTACAGAAAATTCGTGAGGAAGAAAGAAAAGTCATTTATGATGAATATTATAACAAGGAAAAAGAAGTAGTAACAGGTGTTGTTCAACGTTATGTTGGAAAGAATGTAAGCATCAATCTTGGTAAAGCAGATGCTCTTTTAACAGAAAGTGAGCAGGTAAAAGGCGAAACCTATATGCCAACCGAACGCATCAAGGTATACGTGCTTGAAGTAAAGGCTACTTCCAAGGGACCAAAGATTCTGGTTTCCAGAACACACAAAGAACTCGTAAAGAGATTATTTGAGTCTGAGGTTACAGAAGTAAACGATGGCATTGTAGAAATCAAATCTATTTCACGTGAAGCTGGTAGTCGTACTAAGATTGCAGTTTGGTCAAATGATCCAGATGTAGATCCAGTAGGTGCATGCGTTGGTGTAAATGGTGCTCGTGTAAATGCTATCGTAGAAGAACTTCGTGGTGAAAAGATTGATATCGTGACATGGGATGAAAATCCAGCGATTTTGATTCAGAATGCACTTAGTCCTGCAAAGGTTATTTCCGTTATTGCAGATGCTGATGAAAAAACAGCAAAGGTTGTTGTACCTGATTATCAGTTGTCTCTTGCAAATGGTAAAGAAGGACAAAATGCTCGTCTTGCAGCTCGTGTAACAGGTTTCAAGATTGACATCAAGAGTGAAACACTGGCTCGTGAAGCTGGTGATTTCATGGATTATGAAAACGATTATCTTGATGAAGATTACTACGAGACGGATGAATATTATGAAGAAGGATATGACGACGAAGGTTACGAGGAAGGTTACGAGGAATAATGATTACAAAAAAAGTTCCAATGCGCCAGTGTGTTGGCTGTGCACAAATGAAATCAAAAAAAGAATTGTTGCGTATAATTAAGACTCCACAGGAGGAAATTATTCTGGATACCACAGGACGTAAAAATGGACGTGGTGCTTATATTTGCGCGAGCATGGATTGCCTGAAAAATGCACAGAAGCGACGTGGTTTGGAACGTTCCTTAAAGGTGGCAATTCCAACAGAGGTCTATGAAACTTTAGAACAGGAGATGTGTAAAGTTGCGAAATAGAGTGTTTCAAATGTTAGGAATTGCGGCAAAATCCGGAAATGTCGTAAGCGGTGAATTTTCAACAGAAAAAGCAGTTAAGACCGGTCATGCATATTTGGTAATTGTTTCAGAGGAAGCCTCTGCCAATACCAATAAAATGTTTACGAATATGACAGACTTTTACGAGGTTCCGATGTATGTATTTGGAACGAAGGAAGAGCTAGGAAGGTGCATAGGAAAAGAATTCCGTGCATCCTTAGCTATTACCGACGAGAATCTTGCAGATGCTGTTGAAAAGAAACTGAAATCTGTAAAACTGAATAATGGAGGTAACGAATAAATGGCAAAAATGAGAGTTCATGAACTCGCAAAAGAGTTAGGAATAGAATCAAAAAATATAGTGGAGTTCTTAAAAGGATCAGAATACGAGGTAAAAGCAGCAGCAAGCAATGTGGATGATGCGGCACAAGAGATGGTGCGCAAAAATTTCGGACAAAAAGATACTAATCCTGCGAAAGAAGAAGTACCAAAGGTTGCTTCTGTAAAAGAAGAAACACCGGTAAAGACTGTTGAAAAACCAGTAGAAAAATCAGGTTCAGAGGCGGAAATGAAGGAGCGTCCAAAGAAGAAATCTAGCATAACAGCTGTATTTAATGCACAGTATAGTAAACAGCAGAGACGTCCAAATGGTCCGCAGAGAAAACCAGGCGAACGTCCACAGGGCGATAGAAATGCTGCAAATAGAGATAACCGCGGACTAAAACGTGATTCTGCTCCAAAGCAGGAAGCACATACAATTATCCGTCCACGTCCAGTGGGTGAACGTGCAATGCGTCCAATTAGCGAAAGAACATCAAATAGCGATGATTTAGTTATGACGAGTACTTCAAAGATGCAAGCACCACAGACTGACAGACCAGTCAGAAATGAACGTCCACAGGGTGACAGACCACTTAGAAGTGAGCGTACACAGGCTGACAGACCAATCAGAAGTGAACGTCCACAAGGTGATAGACCAAATAGAGGTGAGCGGTTCAATAATTCTGAACGTTTTGATAAGGGTGATAGAAGTAATTTCCGTGGAAATGATAGAAACGATAGAAATGCTGGTAAGGGCCGTTTTGATCGTGAAATGGATAAGTTTAATAAGGATGCAGCAGTGTCTACTCCAGATGAAATGCGTGGCAAAGAGAGCCGTGAACGTGGTAATGACCGTCGAAATAATAACAAACGTCAGGAACACGACAAATTAGGAAAACGTCAGGAAAACTTTATCAACTTAGAAAAGAACGGTGGCAAGAAGAAGCATGCTCCACAACCACAGAAACCAAAGGAAGATCCAAATGAAATTAAGACAATTACACTTCCAGAAAAACTGACAATCAAAGAATTGGCAGATAGAATGAAGGTACAGCCATCTGTAATCATTAAAAACTTGTTTCTAAAAGGAACTATGGTTACAATGAATCACGAGGTTGATTTTGAAACAGCAGAAGAAATCGCTTTGGAATTCAATATTATTTGCGAACAGGAAGAAAAGGTTGACGTGATTGCCGAGCTTCTTAAGGAAGAGGAAGAAAATGAAGGAGATATGGTTGCACGTCCTCCAGTTGTTTGTGTAATGGGACATGTAGACCATGGTAAAACTTCACTTCTTGATGCTATTCGTTCTACAAAAGTAACGGCAAGAGAAGCTGGTGGTATTACACAGCACATTGGTGCTTCTGTAGTATCTATTAACAACCAGAACATTACATTCCTTGATACACCTGGTCATGAAGCATTTACTGCTATGCGTATGCGTGGTGCTAATTCCACCGATATTGCTATTTTAGTAGTAGCTGCAGATGATGGTGTAATGCCTCAGACGATTGAAGCAATCAACCATGCAAAAGCTGCTGGTGTGGAAATTATTGTCGCAATCAACAAGATTGATAAACCAACTGCGAATATTGATAGAGTAAAACAGGAGCTTTCAGAGCATCAGTTGATTCCAGAAGATTGGGGTGGAAGTACAATTTTCTGTCCTGTATCTGCACATACGAAAGAAGGTATCGATAATCTTCTGGAAATGGTACTTTTAACAGCAGAAGTACTTGAATTAAAAGCAAATCCAAAACGTCAGGCTCGTGGTCTTGTTATCGAAGCACAGCTGGATAAGGGGCGTGGTGCAGTTGCAACTGTACTTGTTCAAAAGGGAACACTTCGCGTTGGTGATCCAATTGCTTGTGGTAGTAGCTATGGAAAAGTTCGTGCCATGATTGATGATAACGGACGTAGAGTAAAGGAAGCTGGTCCTTCTACACCTGTAGAAATTCTTGGCCTTAACAGTGTACCAGTAGCTGGTGAAACTTTTGTTAATACTGACAATGAAAAAGAAGCAAAAGCATTTGCGGAAACTTATATTGCAGAAGAAAAGAACAGACTTTTGGAAGAAACGAAAGCTAGAATGTCTTTGGATGATTTGTTCTCACAGATTCAGTCTGGTAATATGAAAGAACTGAATATTATCGTGAAAGCAGACGTTCAAGGTTCTGTAGAAGCAGTAAAACAGAGTCTTGTAAAACTTACCAACGAAGAGGTAATGGTTAAGGTTATTCATGGTGGCGTTGGAGCAGTCAATGAATCCGATGTAACACTTGCATCTGCTTCTAATGCTATTATCATTGGTTTCAATATTCGTATTGATCCTATGGCAAAGGCTACAGCAGAAAGAGAAGGTGTAGACGTAAGACTTTATAAAGTTATTTACCAGGCTATTGAAGACGTAGAAGCTGCCATGAAGGGTATGCTTGACCCAGTATTTGAAGAAAAAATTCTTGGTCATGCTGAAGTTCGTCAGATATTTAAGGCTTCCGGTGTGGGTAATATCGCTGGTTCTTATGTCCTTGATGGTACTTTGGAAAGAGGCTGTAAGGTTCGCATTACTCGTGAAGGTGAGCTAATTCATGAAGGTGACCTTGCATCACTTAAGAGATTCAAGGATGATGTTAAGGAGGTTCGTACAGGATACGAATGTGGTCTTGTATTCGATGGCTTTAACGATATTCAGGAATTAGATATTGTAGAAGCCTATAAGATGGTAGAAGTACCTCGCAAATAGAAAATATATGGACTGTCCTTTGGGCAGTCCTATAAAAAAGGAAAATTTATGAGAAAAAATAGTATCAAAAATATTCGTATCAACGAAGAAGTAATGAGAGCACTTTCGACTATTATTCGTGGTGAAATCAAAGATCCACGTATTCATCCGATGACAAGTGTTGTTGCGGTAGAAGTTGCTCCAGATTTAAAAACTGCAAAAGCGTATATTAGCGTATTGGGTAATGAGCAGTCACAAAAGGATACCATTGCCGGACTTCGTAGTGCAGAGGGCTTTATTCGTGTAAAGCTTGCGAAATCAATTAATCTTCGCAATACTCCGCAGATTACCTTTGTGTTGGATCAGTCCATTGAATATGGTATTGCTATGTCAAAGAAAATTGATGAAGTAACCAAAAATAAGAATATTTTGAATGAGGAAGACAATGATTCAGTTAGATGACAAATTAATTGGAGTAACTTCCGTAGGAATTTCCGGTCATGTACGTCCGGATGGGGATTGTGTGGGCTCCACATTGGCTGTCTACAACTACATTCGAACCTATTATCCACAAATTTCCGTATCCTTGTATTTAGAAATGATTCCGGAAGTGTTTTTGTTTTTACAGAATGCAGACCGAATTAGTCATAATTCTAATGAGGATAAGCAGTTTGATTTGTTTATTGTCTTAGATTGTGGAGATGCAGGACGATTAGGCGACAATGTAAGGTATTTTGAACATGCAAAGCAAACGCTTTGTATCGACCATCATGTGAGCAATCAGTCTTTTGCGGATGATAATTATATCTTACCGGATGCAAGCTCGACCTGTGAAATGGTATATGATATATTAGATGCAGAAAAAATTACCAAAGAAATTGCAGAATGTCTTTATACAGGTATGGTACATGATACAGGTGTATTCCAGTATTCCTGCACTTCTGCAAAGACGATGAGTATAGCAGGTAGTCTGATGGAAAAAGGCATTGCATATTCCCAAATTATTGATGAAACCTTTTATAAGAAGACCTACAAGCAGAATCAGATTCTGGGAAAGGCGCTTATGGATAGTAAGCTTTATCTGGATGGAAAATGCATTTTAACCTATTTAACCAGAGCTGTTATGCAGGAATATGACTGTACCTCTAGAGATTTAGAAGGTATTGTAAATCAGCTCCGTGTAACAAAGGATGTGACAGTAGCTGCATTTCTTTATGAGAATGAGGATAATTCCTATAAGGTGAGTCTTCGGGCAAATGAAGAGTTTAATGTGGCAGAAATCGCAACCTTTTTTGGTGGTGGTGGTCATGTAAAGGCAGCGGGATGTACCATGAATGGCAGCATTGAGGATATCATTGAGCGACTTATCACTGCTATTAAGAAACGTTTGTAAAGACCTCAACAATACTTTTCGTGGAGAGCAAAATTTAGAAAATGATAAGTGGAATTATTAATGTTTATAAAGAAAAAGGATATACCTCTTTTGATGTGGTAGCAAAGATGCGTGGCATTTTTCATCAAAGGAAAATCGGACATACAGGTACACTTGACCCAGATGCAGAGGGCGTGCTACCTGTTTGTTTAGGTAAAGCCACGAGGGTTTGTGATTTACTGACAGATAAGGATAAAGAATATAAAGCAGTGCTTCTGTTAGGAAAGCAAACAGATACACAGGATATGAGTGGCAGTGTATTAAATCAGGCAGAGGTAACTGTGTCTGAGGAAGAAGTAAAAGAAGCAATTTTATCTTTTATTGGTTCCTATGAACAGATACCACCTATGTATTCAGCCTTAAAGATTAACGGACAGAAGCTCTGTGATTTGGCGAGAAAAGGCATTACCGTAGAACGCAAGGCACGTCCAGTTACCATTCATAACATTATGATAACGGATATTCGTCTACCAGAGGTGGAGATGCTTGTGTCGTGTTCCAAAGGAACCTATATCCGAACACTGTGTGATGACATTGGAAAGAAGCTGGGGTGTTTTGGTTGTATGAAATCCCTTCTTCGTACCAGAGTGGATGAATTTTCTATTGAGAAAGCATATAAGCTTTCAGAATTAGAACAGCTGGCTATGCTTCCGCAGGCAGAATGGACATTCTTAGAAGCAGTGGATGGTATTTTTCAAAAATATGAGTCTGTTACAGCGATAAAAGAGGCGCAAAAGTTGATAGATAACGGCAATCGGATTTCTGCTCAGATGATATCAGATTTTTCCAGTATCAAGATGCAGGAAAAGGTGCGATTATATGATGCAGACAAACATTTTATCGGGATTTACACATATTTATCAGAATCAGAGGAATACAAGCTTGTAAAATTGTTTAAAGAATAAATTTTAAATGGAATCAGATTTAATATGGAATTTATAAGTAAAACTTTGGATTTTCATGTAGAAGAACCAACCGCAGTTACTCTAGGAAAATTTGATGGACTGCATAGAGGACACGAGCTTTTGATGCAGACCTTGTTAGAGTGTAGCAAAAAGCATGGATTAGCTTCTGTGGCATTTACCTTTGATATTCCACCTCGCAACTGCGTAGAGGGTGTGGCAGGGAATGTTCTTACTACAAATGACGAAAAACAGTATATATTTGAAAAACAGGGGATCGATTATCTCATTGAGTGTCCATTTAATAAAGACGTTATGTGTATGGAACCAAAGGATTTTATCGCTTGGCTTTGTCATTCCCTTCATATGAAATATGTTGTAGTAGGTACAGATTTTCATTTTGGACACAAAAGGGCTGGTGATTATCTTACGCTACAGCAGTATGAACCTGTCTTTGGATATAAAACAATTGTGATTGATAAGCTCAAGGATGTGAATCGAGATATCAGCAGCACCTATGTACGTGAAGAAATTGCTGCAGGCAACATCAGAAAGGCGAATCAGCTTTTGGGCTACAATTATTTTATTAAAAGTGAAATTGTACATGGACGAAAATTAGGAAGACGGATTGGAATACCAACCATCAATATGATTCTTCCGACGGACAAGCTGCTTCCACCAAATGGTGTCTATGTAACAGAAGTAATCGTGGATGATAAGCTATATATGGGTGTTACCAACGTAGGTTGTAAGCCTACGGTATCGGATGAAAATATCGTCGGGGTAGAAACCTATATTGATAATTTTAGTCAGGATATTTATGGCGAAAAGATAGTGGTGTATTTTGTGGATTATATTAGAGCTGAAATGAAATTTCATTCGGTGGATGAGTTAAAAGCACAGATGCAACTAGATATTGTTACTGCGAGAGAACGTTACCACAATTATTACAAAAATGTTACATAATTATGTTGACAATGTAAAAAAATATTGCTATACTCGGAACGAGTCAAAGTGAATCCGCGCAATTATGGAGGACAAAGATGAGTTTAGATAGAAAGATATTAGCAGGAGTTGCAGGTATACTTGTACTTGCCTTATTGCTTGGTATATCATCAACTACATCAGATAAGCATTATGCTGTAAATACAGAATTATATGGTATCCAGTCATCCGCTGGTGCAAATGCTGCCATTCATGCCGCTGGCAATACGACAGTAGCAGGTGCAACTAGTGCAGTAGAGGATACGTTGGGTATTGTAAATACAGATAACCAGATTGTTGGACAAGGTGTACAGGAAGCGACTAAATATGAAACCTATGGCTATACCAATCTTGGTATGGCTATTGTAAATGGCAACTTAAACATTCGTAAAGAAGCGAATACAAGCAGTTCCATTGTTGGTAAAATGACAAACAACGCTGCGTGTGAAATTCTTAGCGAGGAAAGCGGCTTTTATCAGATTAAATCAGGTAATGTAGAAGGTTATGTGAGTGCAGAATACATTGTTACAGGTGAGGAAGCACTGATTCTTGCACAGCAGGAAGTTCGTAATGTAGCAACTGTTACTACGGAATCGCTCCGCGTTCGTGCATCAGCTACTACAGATTCTTCTGTTTTATCAACGGTAAATAAGGACGAAGAACTGGTAGTTGTAGAAGTGCTTGATGGATGGGTAAAAGTAGAAGTGGACAATGAAGAAGGTTATGTTTCATCAGAATATGTAAGTGTTGCGATGAAATTAAAAACAGGCAATACTTTAAAGGAATTAACCTATGGTAATGGAGTTTCCGAGACACGTGTGGATTTAGTAAACTATGCATTACAGTTTGTTGGTAACCGTTATGTATGGGGTGGCACAAGCCTTACAAAGGGTGTTGACTGCTCTGGATTTACCATGAAAATTTACCAGAAATATGGTATATCTTTACCACATTATTCTGGTTCACAGCCATCCTATGGAAAGAAAATTAAAAGAGCAGAGCTACAGCCTGGTGATTTGATTTTCTATGGTGAAGGCGGCAGAATTAACCACGTTGCAATTTATATTGGAAATGGACAGATTGTACACGCTGCCAACAAGAGAGATGGTATTAAAATTTCGAATGCATTTTATCGTACACCAATCTGTTATAGAAGTTATTTGAAATAACAGTGCGTTGAATGTGCCTTTCTAAATCGCGTAGTAAACAAAAAAACATGTTTACATTTCAAATAAAATGTGATATATTTGTCAAGTATGGTTAGCCCATGCTCGGTGGATGGACACTCCGACCGCTGCTGAGTATCCATAGTAATAAGGGCGTTAATAATATATTTAAGGAGGATCATATCATGATCGCAAAAGAAAAGAAACAGGCTATTATCGCAGAATATGGCAGAACAGCAAATGACACTGGTTCACCAGAAGTACAGATTGCTATTCTTACAGCAAGAATTCAGGAGTTAACTGAACACTTAAAGGTTAACCCAAAAGATCATCACTCAAGAAGAGGTATGTTAAAGATGATCGGTCAGAGAAAAGGATTACTTTCTTACTTAAAGAACATTGATATTGAGAGATATCGTTCATTAATCGAAAGATTAGGTTTAAGAAAATAGTTTGTAAAAGTAGGGCGGAGTTTTTATTCCGCCCTTTTTCGTATAGAATGAAAAGGAGAAAAGAAATGTACAAGAGTTATTCATTAGAACTTGCTGGCAAAACTCTTACAGTAGATATTGGAAGAGTTTGTGCACAGGCCAATGGTGCAGCTGTTTTAAGATATGGTGATACAACCGTATTATCTACAGCTACAGCATCAGACAAACCACGTGATGGTATTGATTTCTTCCCACTTAGTGTAGAGTACGAAGAAAAAATGTATTCTGTTGGCAAAATTCCTGGAGGTTTTAACAAACGTGAAGGTAAAGCTTCTGAAAATGCAATCCTTACTTCCCGTGTTATAGACCGTCCTATGAGACCATTATTCCCTAAGGACTATCGTAACGATGTAACACTCAACAACATGGTTATGTCTGTTGATCCAGAATGTCGTCCAGAATTGGTAGCTATGATTGGTGCTGCATTAGTAACATCTATTTCAGATATTCCATTTGATGGTCCATGTGCTACCACACAGATGGGTATGATAGATGGAGAATTTGTTCTCAATCCAAATCAGGAAATTTGGGACAATGGTGATTTACAGCTTACAGTAGCTTCAACAGCTGAAAAAGTAATTATGATTGAAGCTGGTGCAAATGAAATCGTAGAAGAAAAGATGATTGAAGCAATCTACAAATGTCATGAAGTAAACCAGACAATTATTGCTTTTATCAATGATATCTGCAAAGAAGTAGGAAAAGCAAAACATGAATATGCTAGCTGTGCGATTCCAGAAGAGCTTTTTGCTGCTATCAAAGAAATTGTTACTCCAGAGGAAATGGAAGAAGCAGTTTTCACAGATGAAAAACAGAAACGTGAAGAAAACATCAAAGCTGTAACGGCAAAATTAGAAGAAGCATTTGCTGATAATGAAGAATGGCTGGCTGTACTTGGTGAAGCTATTTATCAGTATCAGAAAAAGACTGTTCGTAAAATGATTTTAAAGGATCATAAACGTCCAGATGGTCGTGCGATTGATCAGATTCGTCACCTTGCTTCAGAAGTAGATTTGATTCCAAGAGTGCATGGCTCTGCAATGTTTACTCGTGGACAAACACAGATTTGTGATATTGTAACACTTGCCCCATTATCTGAAGTTCAGAAAATTGATGGCTTAGATGATAATGTTACTTCAAAGAGATACATGCATCACTATAATTTCCCTGCATACTCTGTTGGTGAAACAAAGGTATCTCGTGGACCAGGACGTCGTGAAATTGGACATGGTGCTCTTGCTGAAAAGGCATTAGTAGCAGTTCTTCCTTCCGAAGAAGAATTCCCATATGCAATCCGTGCTGTTTCTGAAACATTTGAATCCAATGGTTCCACATCTATGGCTTCTACGTGTGCATCTTGTATGGCACTTATGGCTGCAGGTGTTCCAATCAAAGCTATGGTAGCTGGTATCTCTTGTGGTCTTGTAACAGGCGACACAGATGATGACTATGTTTTACTTACTGATATTCAGGGACTAGAAGACTTCTTCGGCGACATGGACTTCAAGGTAACTGGTACACACAAAGGTATCACAGCTATCCAGATGGATATCAAGATTCATGGTTTAACACGTGAAATTGTAGAAGGTGCTATCGCTAGAACGCGTGAAGCTCGTCTTTACATCATGGACGAAGTTATGAGCAAAGCTATCGCTGAACCACGTAAGGAAGTAAGTGAATGGGCTCCAAAGATTGAACAGATTACCATTGACCCAGCTAAGATTGGCGATGTTGTAGGTCAGAAAGGTAAAACAATCAACGAAATTATCGCTCGTACAGGCGTTAAAATTGATATTACCGATGAGGGTGCAGTATCTGTATGTGGAACTGATAAGGCTATGATTGCAAAAGCAATCGAAATGATACAGATTATCACAACGGAATTTGAGGAAGGACAAATTTTCTCTGGTGTTGTAACAAGCATCAAGGAATTCGGTGCATTTGTAGAATTTGCTCCAGGTAAAGAAGGTATGGTTCACATTTCTAAGATAGCAAAAGAAAGAATCAACCATGTAGAAGATGTCCTTACACTTGGTGATAAAGTAAAATGTATCTGCCTTGGAAAAGATAAGATGGGAAGAATCAGCTTCTCCATCAAAGATGTTCCAGCAGAAAGCTAAGAATATGTTAAAGGCTACACATTTTTCAGTGTGTAGTCTTTTTTATGTGATTGTACGAAAGAAAAACGTTTGGCTGATGTAGGGCAGGATTACACACCAATTATTCTTTGGAAACATATGTTGATAATAAGAATAATATAGGCGAATGTGGTTTTAAATATATGGAGCGCGTAAAGAGAATTGTACATGCAAAGGATGTCTATAGATTGGGGTATACTGGTAAAGGTGTGCGTATTGCGTTGCTGGATACAGGTGTACATCTTCATGCAGGGTTACAGAATAAGGTCATCCTGTTTCGCGATTATGTAAAACATAGAAGAAAAACCTATGATGATAATGGTCACGGAACACATATTGCGGGAATCATATGTGGTGCACAAAGGGAATCTGGAAGGAATCAGATGCAGTATGTTTCTGGAATGGCACCTGGAGCAGAATTGGCGGTGTTTAAAATACTTGACCATAACGGAAACGGTAGTACAGACAAAGCACTTCGTGCTTTGGATTGGCTAATTATGAATCATAAAAAAGAAAATATAAAAATTTTAAATTTTTCAATGGGATATTTACCCAATGCAAATCCAAGAATTCAGGAGCAGCTGGTAGAGAAACTGGAAACTCTGTGGGATGAGGGTGTTACCATAGTGACTGCGGCAGGAAATAATGGTCCTGGTGAAAACACTATCACTGTACCAGGGGTATCTCGAAAATTGATTACAGTAGGTTCTAGTGATGATATACAAAGAGTAGGGAAAGGATTAAAAAAGCAGGGGACGGATTTTCAAGGATATGGTGGTCGAGGACCGACGGACTGTTGCATTGTAAAGCCAGAAATTCTTGCGCCCGGCACAGATATTTATAGCCTTTCTAATAACGGAGAAGGGTTTGTTCGAAAGAGTGGAACCTCAATGTCTGTTCCTGTAGTATGTGGAGCATTGGCATTGGCACTGGAAAAGAAGCCAAGTCTAAAGCCTGTAGAACTAAAATTGCTCTTATATGATACGGTTTCACCGATAAATGATGAAAATATGCCTGCTTGGGGCATACTAAATGTTGATAATCTTATAAAAATGCTATAAAATACTACTTTGGAGGCAGGACAAATGAAGAAAGTTTTAAACAAGTTATTTGGTAGGTTAGCTATCACAGCAATTATTATTTTGCTTCAGGTAGTTTGGATTGTAGCAACTTTATATGAGGCGACAGCCATTAGTCCGGAATTTTCTATTGGATTACGAATTGTATCCGTGATTATTGCCTTGTATGTGATTTACAAGGATTATAATCCGCACAACAAGTTGTCATGGGTGTTTTTGATTTTATACGTTCCGATTGTCGGTTGTCCATGTTACTTCCTGTTTGGGCGTTCAGAAATGACAAAGCGTTCTAGGGAACGGATGAGTCTGATTCAGAATATGGTAGCACCACTGCGTCGAAAACAAGCAGATGTGGAGGAGTACTTAAAAGATAGAAATGATGTAGCCTATAAGGAGTCTCTTTTTATCAGCAATGTGGCAAGATATCCGGTTTATATGGAAAAGGATACAAAATATTATTCTGTCGGGGATGATATGTTTGTAGATATGCTTGCGGATATTAAGCAGGCAAAGGAATTTATTTTTCTCGAATACTTTATTATGAAGCCAGGATATATGTTTGATACCATGATTGACGCATTAGAAGAAAAGACAAAGGAAGGCGTTCAGGTGCGTCTTATCTATGATGATATGGGGTGTATCGGTGAATTTCCAGCGAGGTATTATAAGACATTACAGGAAAAGGGTATCCATGTGGCGTGCTTTAATCCATTCCGTCCATTTTTATCAGTTATTATGAATAATCGTGATCATCGGAAAATTATGGTTATTGATGGGAAAGTGGCATATACAGGGGGATTAAATATCGCTGACGAATATATAAATAAAATCGAGCGTTTCGGTCATTGGAAGGATGCTGGTGTCCGTATGACTGGTGACTGTGTATGGAGTTTTACCTCTATGTTTTTGGAGATGTGGAGTTTTATTACCAGAGGTAGTGAAGATTATAGTCGATATCAGCTGATTGATAATGATAATAAAACTCTAATACAACAGGGCAAAGGGGTTATCCAGCCTTATGCAGATTGTCCATTGGATAAAAAACGAGTATGTGAAGGGGTTTATTTAAATCTCATTAATCATGCCCATAAATATGTATATATTTTTACTCCATATTTGATTATAGGCTCCGAAATAGCAACTGCATTGATTAATGCAGCTCGCAGTGGTGTTGATGTACGCATTGTGACGCCAGCTATTCCAGATAAAAAGATGGTATTTTTATTGACACAGGCAAATTATGAAAACCTTATTCGTGGTGGAGTAAAAATCTATCAGTATACACCGGGATTTATTCACTCCAAATGCTTTGTTGTAGATGATGAATATGCATCGGTGGGGACTACAAATTTAGATTTTCGTGCATTGTATTTACATTTTGAATGTGGTACATTTATGTATGGTACAGAATGTGTCAAGGATATTAAAGAGGATGCACTTAAGACTTTTGAAATCAGCAGACAGATTTCACTAGAAGAATGTGAAAATAAGAATTTCTTCTATCAGCTGTTCTTGAGTGTTATGCATTTGTTTTCACCATTATTGTAATGAGTACTATATTGCGTGTGGCTGTCTGCTAGAGCGTTGAATGTGACTCATATGAGGAAAATGATATGGATATGACAGTAAAGTTGCAGGTGTTTGAAGGTCCTTTGGATTTACTTCTTCACCTGCTGGATAAAAATAAAGTAAATATTTATGATATTCCAATCGTTGAGATTACCAATCAGTATATGGAATATATTGCGGAAATGAAACGTGGTGATTTAAACATCTTGAGTGAATTTCTGGTTATGGCAGCTACCTTGATTGATATCAAATCTAGAATGTTGCTTCCGGCATCAGAAAACGAAGAGGAAGAAGAAGAGGATCCACGTAATGAGCTGGTTCAGCAGCTGTTGGAATATAAGATGTATAAATGTATGGCATATGAATTAAAAGACCTTCAAATGGATGCCAATCGTGTAATGTTCAAGGAACCTACTATTCCAGCCGAGGTGCTGGCATATGAAGAACCTATTAATATGGAGGAATTGATTTCTGATGTTACACTTGCTCAATTGAACGATCTTTTTAAAAGCATCATGAAAAAGCAAGTGGACAAGATAGACCCAATTCGTTCCAAATACGGAAGAATTGAAAAAGAAGAGGTGTCTGTGGAAGACAAAATGAATTATCTGGAAGAATATGCTTCTAAGAATAAGCATTTTAGCTTTCGCAATTTATTAGAGTCACAGAGTTCAAAGGTTGAAATTATTGTGACCTTTCTAGCTATCTTAGAGCTTATGAAGGTAGGAAAAATTTATATATCTCAGGAAAAGCTGTTTGATGATATCTTAATTGAATCAAAAATAGCAGCATAAGCGATTGGTTAAAAATGAAGATACAGTTTATAGCTGTGAGAATAGGATGATGGTTAAAGTTATGGAAGAAAAGAATTATCGCGCCATTATAGAAGCAATTTTATTTACCATGGGAGAATCCGTGCAACTTGATAAAATTGCGGAGGCAATTGAATTAGATAAAAAAGAAACACACAAAATTTTACAAGAAATGATAAAGGAATGGGAAGCATCAGACAGAGGGATTGCAATTATTGAGCTGGATGGAGCATATCAGATGTGCACCAAGACAGAGATGTACGAATATCTTATTAGAATTGCAAAGCAACCAAAACGTCGTGTGCTTACAGATGTTTTGTTGGAAACCTTATCTATCATTGCATATAAACAGCCAGTAACCAGGGCTGAAATCGAAAAAATCAGAGGTGTATCCTGTGACCATGCGGTTAGCAAGCTTGTAGAATACAATCTGGTTTGTGAACTGGGACGTTTAGATGCACCAGGTAGACCGCTTTTATTTGGAACAACAGAGGAATTTTTACGAAGCTTTGGTGTAAATTCTCTGGAAAATCTGCCAGTGTTAAATCCTGTCCAGCTAGAGGAATTCAAGCAAGAAGCAGAAGCAGAGATGAGTGTAGCTTTGGATATTTAATTGACAGAAATACGGATAAAGACAAACCTTGTAATCATATATATTTCATGAAAGGTGGAATATATATGATTATTTTTTTTAGAAAGAAAAACAGTATACATCATTATGTGAAACAGGGGCTTTCTCATGTAGGCAGATTAACCCTGATGATTGCTTGTCTGGTGATATCTGCATTTTCGAATCAATTGGTGGTCAAAGCTGAAGAAAATTTGGATATGTACTCGGGAAGTTATGCATTAACAGATGCTATCACAGGAAGGGTTCTGGCGGGAAAAGAGGAAATGAATCCTATGGCAAATGCCAGTACAACAAAGATACTGACCTGCATTGTTACCTTGGAAAATTCTGATATAAATGAAATGGTTACGATATCTAACAATGCATCCACTCAGCCAAGGGTACGCCTTGGAATGGGAGAGGGAGAGCAATATCCGTTAAAGGATATGCTCTATGGGCTGATGCTTGAATCTTATAATGATTGTGCAGTTGCAATAGCAGAGCATGTAGCCGGCAGTGAAAAAGGCTTTGCAGAGCTTATGAATAAAAAAGCAAAAAAGATTGGATGTCAGGATACATATTTTATTACTCCAAATGGTCTAGACCGTGAGGATGAAATAAGCTTTCATCATACTACAGCACAGGATTTGTGTAAAATTATGGCATACTGTACATGGGAATCTCCTATGAAGGATACATTTTTGCAAATAACACAGACAAGAAACTACAATGGAACTGCAAATGGAAACAATTATTCATTTACCAATCATAATGCCTTTTTAGGTCAGATGGAGGGGGTATTAACTGGAAAAACGGGCTTTACAAATAAAGCGGGCTATTGTTACGTTGCGGCCCTAGAAAAAAATGGAGAGCGCTACTGTATCGCGCTTTTAGCTTGTGGATGGCCAAATAACAAGACTTATAAATGGCATGATGCCAGAGTATTGTTTGAACATGGTCTGGAGAACTATGATATGAAAACTGTGGAGCTGGATGCATTAGAGGAGCGAATATTCGTAGATGGTTATGTAGGTAAACCGAGCTTTATGAATTTAAACCAAACCTTAGAGCTTCAGGTTTCTGCAAATGGACGAGAGTACCAAATACTTTTGGCAGAAGATGAAGCCTTAGAGGCTGAGGTTGTTCTTTATACAGATACAGAGCTACCGATTCATAAAGGGCAGAAGCTGGGAGTGTGTAATATATATCTAGAGGATATGCTAATAGACAGCTTTGATCTCATGGCACAGGAAAAATCAGATAAGTGGAACTTATTGGAAATTATAAAACTAATTTTTGGTAAATTTTTAACATTTTCTATTTGATTAGGTTGCATTTTGAAAAGCTTGGGTTATAATAGTATTTAGCGAAATTTGTTTTTTTTTTTAATTTATATAAAAGTGGAGGAAATGAGATGAGTACTAATGATCCAAGCTTGGCAATGCAGCGAATTGTCAAGTTAGTCGATGAGAACAGTTTCATGGAAATTGGTTCTCTCGTAACCGCTCGTAGCACAGATTTTAATCTGGCTTCAAACAAAACACCTTCCGATGGTGTAATTACTGGACACGGATTAGTAAATGGCAGCTTAGTTTTTATTTACAGCCAGAATGCTTCGGTGTTAAACGGTACAATCGGAGAAATGCATGCAAAGAAAATAGCAAATGTGTATGACATGGCAATGAAAATGGGTGCACCAGTGATTGGTCTGGTAGATTGTGATGGTCTTCGTCTTCAGGAATCTGTAGATGCATTAGAAGCATTTGGACAGATTTATGCTTCACAGGTTGCAGCTTCTGGAATTGTTCCACAGATTTGTGGTATTTTCGGAAATTGTGGTGGTGGACTTTCTGTAGTTCCAGCACTTTGTGATTTTGCATTTATTGAAGAGAGCAATGGTAAAATGTTTATCAATTCACCAGATGCGGTAAAAGGCAATGCTAAAGATAAATGTGATACCTCAGCAGCTACATTCCAGGCAGAAGAAAATGGATGTATTGACATGAAAGGTAGTGAAGATGACATCATTGCGTCCATACGTGAACTGGTTTCTATTCTTCCATTAAATAACGAAGGTGATGTTTACACAGATGAGTGTGAAGATGACTTGAATCGTATATGCGAAAACCTTTCTGCTATGAAGGGTGACCCAAGATATGTATTATCTGAAATTTCGGATGACCATATGTTTTTTGAAACGAAAGCAGCTTATGCAAAAAACATGGTAACTGGATTTATTAAATTAAATGGTATGACAGTTGGCGCTGTTGCAAACTGCTGTGAAGTTTATGATGAAGAAGGAAATAAATCCGATGAATTTGATTCAGTACTGACAGCAAAGGGATGTGAAAAAGCAGCTGAATTCGTTCAGTTCTGTGATGCATTTTCTATTCCAGTACTGACACTTACCAATGTAAACGGCTTCTGTAATTGCAAGTGTGCAGAAAAACGCCTTGCAAAAGCGCTTGCACGACTTACCTATGCACTTGCAAATGCTACATGTGCAAAGGTAAATCTTATTACAGGACAGGCCTTTGGTAGTGCATATGCGATTATGAATTCAAAAGCACTTGGTGCTGATTTGGTTTATGCATGGACAGATGCAAAGGTTGGTATGATGGATTCTGCTATGGCAGCAAAGATTATGTATCCAAATGCTAATGCAGAAGAATTGAAAGAAAAAGCTACTGAATATGACAGCTTACAGTCCAACATTATGTCAGCGGCTGCAAGAGGCTATGTGGATTTGGTTATGGATCCAATTGATACAAGAAAATATCTTATTGCTGCATTTGAAATGTTATATACAAAATATGTAAGTGAACTAGATAAAAAACACGGAACAAAATAGAAAGGTGACAGTATGAAGAAAAAATTAGCTTTATTTTTAAGCGTTCTTTCTTGTGTGATGATGCTGGGTGCATGTAGTACAGCAGACCCTACTACTGTAGACTATAATGGAGTTACTTATGAGCAGCTTTATCAACAATCTGCTTCTGCAGCTACCTTACTAGAGGGACTATCCAAAGAGCAGATTGTAGAACAGCTTGCTTATATACAAGCAAACTATGGTGAAGAAGCTGCACTGGATATTGAGCTTTATAGCAAGTGGTTAGCAGCTATGGAAGTAAGTGGTAACTATGTAGGTTTGACAGAGGATGGATTTACCGTTACCAAATCAGGAAAGACACTTACCACAGATTTAGTTTTAAAATTTGAACAAAGAGAAGTAATTTTCCAGCTGGTATACAATTACCTTGATATGGAATTGACAGGAATTTCAATCAATCCGGTCTATTCTTTAAGCGAAAAAATGGTAAAAGCGGGGATGAATACGCTGATTTCTGTTAGTATCGTATTTACCGTATTAATTATTATCAGCTTAATCATTGGCTGTTTTACAATTTTCCCTTATTTGGAAGCAAAGAAAAAGGAAAAAGAAGCAGCACTGAAGGCATCAGAAACAAAGGATGCATTTGTGACACAGATTGAACAAAGAGAAGAGCAGCAGCTCACTGATGACACTGAGCTTGTAGCTACTATAGCGGCTGCAATTGCAGCATATGAAGGAACTTCTACACACGACTTTGTAGTACGTTCGATTACAAGAAGATAATTTCAGGAGGATATATCGATGAAAAATTATACAATTACTGTAAACGGAAATGTTTACGATGTTACTGTAGAAGAAAATGGAGGTGTATCAGCACCAGTAGCTGCACCAAGAAGAGTATCAGCACCAGTGGCTGCACCAGTTACAGCTCCAACTCCAGTAGCAGGTGCAGGTAGCATTAAAGTAGAGGCAGGTGCTGCAGGTAAAATCTTTAAGATTGAAAAGAATGTAGGCGACAAAGTATCAAAAGGTGATGCCATACTTATTCTGGAAGCCATGAAAATGGAAATTCCTGTTGTTGCTCCGGAAGATGGAACAGTTGCAAGCATCAACGTGGCAATAGGTGATACTGTAGAATCAGGCGCTTTACTTGCAACATTAAATTAATTCTGATGGAGGAGAATTCTCATGGAATACGTATTTGATACCTTATCAAACCTCCTTCAGCAGACAGCGTTTTTCAATTTGACAGTAGGAAACTATGTAATGATTGTGGTTGCATGTGTATTCCTTTATCTTGCAATTGTAAAAGGCTATGAGCCATTACTGTTATTACCAATCGCATTTGGTATGTTGCTTGTAAATATCTATCCAGGTATTATGGCAAGTCCAGAAGAAACTAGTAACGGCATTGGTGGTTTGTTACACTATTTTTATTTGATGGATGAATGGTCTATTCTACCATCCTTGATTTTCCTCGGTGTAGGGGCCATGACGGACTTCGGTCCACTGATTGCCAATCCTGTCAGTTTCCTTTTAGGTGCGGCTGCTCAGTTTGGTATTTTTACAGCATATTTTGTCGCTATTGCTCTTGGCTTTAACGATGAAGCGGCTGCAGCTATTTCAATTATTGGTGGTGCAGATGGTCCTACCTCAATCTTCCTTGCAGGTAAATTAGGACAGACTGGTCTTATGGGGCCTATTGCGGTAGCTGCTTATTCTTATATGGCGTTAGTACCTATTATTCAGCCACCTGTTATGAAGCTTCTTACTACAAAAGAAGAACGTGCGATTAAGATGGAGAGTCTTCGTCCTGTAAGTAAAACAGAAAGAATTTTATTCCCAATCGTAGTTACAATTGTAGTTTGTTTGGTTCTTCCTACCACAGCACCACTGGTTGGTATGCTGATGTTAGGTAACCTGTTCCGCGAATCAGGTGTTGTTCGTCAGTTAACAGATACAGCATCAAATGCACTTATGTATATCGTAGTTATCCTTCTTGGTACATCGGTAGGTGCTACAACAAGTGCAGAAGCTTTCCTTAACTGGAATACTATCAAGATCGTTGTTTTAGGTCTTATTGCATTTATTGTTGGTACAGCGGCAGGTGTATTATTCGGTAAATTATTATGTAAGATTACCAAAGGTAAGATTAATCCACTGATTGGTTCTGCTGGTGTATCTGCTGTTCCTATGGCTGCTCGTGTATCTCAGAAGGTTGGTGCAGAAGAAGATCCTACCAATTTTCTTCTCATGCACGCAATGGGACCAAACGTTGCCGGTGTTATCGGTACAGCAGTTGCTGCCGGATGCTTTATGGCGATTTTCGGTGTATAGATTAATTGATTATATTTAGGAGGACAATCATGTCAGAAGTAATTAAAAAACCTGTAAAAATTACAGAGACAATTTTACGTGATGCACACCAGTCTTTGATTGCAACACGTATGACAACAGAACAGATGCTTCCAATTATTGATAAAATGGATAAGATTGGTTACCACGCAGTAGAATGCTGGGGCGGAGCTACCTTCGATGCATCGCTTCGTTTCTTAAAAGAGGATCCATGGGACAGACTTCGTCAGCTCCGTGAGGGCTTCAAAAATACAAAATTACAGATGTTATTCCGTGGTCAGAATATCCTTGGATATCGTCCATATGCAGATGATGTAGTAGAATACTTTGTACAGAAATCAATTGCAAATGGTATTGATATTGTTCGTATTTTTGACTGTTTCAATGACGTTCGCAATTTACAGACAGCAGTTTCAGCATGTAACAAAGAAAAGGGACATGCTCAGGTTGCATTATCCTATACATTGGGCGATGCGTATACCTTAGACTACTGGATGGAAACAGCAAAAAAAGTAGAGGATATGGGTGCTGATTCTTTATGTATTAAGGATATGGCTGGTCTTTTAGTACCGGCAAAAGCAACGGAACTTGTTCAGACTTTAAAGAATGCTACAGGCCTTCCAATTGAGCTTCATACACACTATATTTCCGGTGTTGCTTCTATGACATATTTGAAAGCAGTAGAAGCAGGCTGTGATATCATTGATACAGCTATATCACCATTTGCACTTGGTACAAGCCAGCCGGCAACAGAAGTTATGGTAGAAGCATTCAAGGGAACAGAATTTGATACTGGTCTAGATAATACAAAGCTTGCGGAAATTGCCGATTACTTCCGTCCAATGAGAGAAGAAGCTATTGCAAGCGGTCTTTTAAATCCAAAGGTTTTAGGTGTAGATATTCAGACGCTGCTATATCAGGTGCCAGGTGGTATGTTGTCCAACATGGTATCTCAGCTTAAGGAACAGAACGCAGAAGATAAATATGAAGAAGTATTAAAAGAAATTCCACGCGTTCGTAAAGACCTTGGTGAGCCACCACTTGTAACCCCTTCTTCACAGATCGTTGGTACACAGGCTGTATTTAACGTCCTTATGGGAGAACGATACAAGGTAGCTACAAAAGAAACTAAGGATGTATTGCTTGGAAAATATGGTCAGACAGTAAAACCATTCAATCCAGAAGTAGTAGATAAGGTTCTTGGTGAAGAAAAGAAGAATGCAATCACATGCAGATATGCTGATTTACTTGAACCGGAATTAGATAAACTAGAAGCAGAAATGGTTCAATACAAACAGCAGGATGAAGACGTACTTTCTTATGCGTTATTCCCACAGGTTGCTCTGGATTTCTTTAAATATCGTGAAGCACAGCAGACCAAGGTAGATGCTAAGATTGCAGATACAGAAAATGGTGCTTATCCTGTATAGAAATAATAAAGCATGAACGCAGATATGGAAAAAAGATAATGTCTGCTTGCAAGACAAAAATCGACATCTTGTGACAAATTTTAAAGGCCCCACTAAAAATTGTGGGGTCTTTTTTAATACCTTCTTCCTTTAAAAAAAATGCAAGAAAAATTGCAAAATGCAATTGTAAAAATTCTTGTGTCTGTTATAATGAATTGTACTAGTTTTATACAAATCTAGTATAAAAGTTTGTTATGAAAGTTTGAGGGATAAGTATGGCAAATACAAACGACCTTTTAAATCGTATTAATAATAAATACAGCTCAATGAGTAAGGGACAGAAGCTTTTGGCAACCTATATTACAGATAATTACGACAAGGCGGTGTTTTTAACTGCTGCCAAAATGGGAGAGATTGTAGGAGTCAGTGAGTCAACGGTAGTACGTTTTGCAATGAGTCTTGGATACAAGGGATATCCAGAATTTCAAAAAGCACTGGAGGAGTTAGTACGTAACAAGCTTAACTCTGTGCAGCGTATGGAGGTTACCTATGGCAGAATTACACAGTCCAAGATTTTGGAAACTGTCTTACAGTCGGATGCAGACAAGCTCAAAACTACGCTGGAGAAAATCGACCACAATGCCTTTGAATTGGCAGTAGATACCATTCTAGCAGCAAAAAACATATATATCGTTGGTATTCGAAGCTGTGCGCCATTGGCTAGCTTCTTATCCTTTTATCTAAACCTTATGTTTGATAATGTGCGTCTATTACATACGAATAGCTCCAGCGAAATATTTGAACAGATGGTACGGATTGGGAAAGATGATGTAATTATCGGAATCAGTTTCCCACGTTATTCCATGCGTACTTTAAAGGCGTTGGAATTTGCCAACAATCGTAGTGCTAAGGTTATTACGATTACTGACAGCATTCATTCACCAATGAATCTCTATTCCTCCTGCAATCTGATTGCAGATAGTGATATGGCTTCCATTGTAGATTCTTTGGTTGCTCCTTTGAGCGTTATTAATGCATTAATTGTAGCTCTGTGCATGAAAAAACAGAAGGAAGTAGCAAAAACCCTTACCATGCTGGAGGAAATTTGGGATGAATATCAGGTGTATGAAAATGATGAAATAGATTTTATAGATGACTCCATTAAAATTCACTATGCAAAATTAGAGGAGATGGAACGTGGCTAATGTAATTGTAGTTGGTGGTGGACCTGCGGGGATGTTTGCGGCTTATTTTGCTGCAAAAAATGGACATAAGGTAACACTTCTGGAGCAAAATGAAAAGCTAGGCAAAAAGCTGTATATCACTGGAAAGGGAAGATGTAATATTACGAATGCCAGTGATATGGAGGAATTGTTCAACAACGTATGCAGTAATCAAAAGTTTTTATACAGTGCATTTTATTCTTATACCAATGAGCAGGTGGTTGATTTCTTTGAAGGCTATGGACTTCGAACCAAGGTAGAACGTGGAAATCGTGTGTTTCCTGTATCAGACCATTCTTCCGATGTCATTGCGACACTGGCAAAAGCATTAAAGGATGTAGGGGTAGAAGTGAAATTATATACCAGAGTTACAAAGCTTCTTACGGAAGATGCATTAGATGAAAATGGAGAGACAATTCTAGCGGATAAGAAAAATGGAGTGCTACAACAAAATATAACGGGTGTAGTACTTGAGGATGGCAGAAGTATTTTATCAGACAGAGTTATCCTTGCTACGGGTGGAATATCGTATCCATCCACTGGGGCAACAGGCGATGGATATCGTTTTGCAGAAAAACTCCACCATAAGATTATAGAACCCACACCATCCTTGGTCCCATTTGAGACAAAAGAACACTGGGCTACAGAACTGCAGGGATTGGCACTCAAAAATGTTGCTATTGAGATTCGACGAAACGACAAAGCTATTTATGTGGATTTCGGTGAAATGCTATTTACCCATTTTGGAATAAGCGGACCAATGATATTATCTGCGAGTGCAGCCATAAAGCCAGAATATTTCAAGGAAAAGTTACAGCTTTATATTGATCTAAAACCAGCGCTTGACAAGGAGCAGCTGGATAAACGCATATTGAAAGATTTTGAAGAGGCGAAAAACAAGCAGTATAAGAATTCCATTCAAAAGCTTTTACCTTCCAAAATGATACCAGTTGTCATTTCCTTAAGTGGCATCGACCCAGATAAAAAGGTCAACGAAATTACAAAAGAGGAACGCAACAAGCTGGTAAATCTTTTGAAGGCATTGCCGCTTACCATAACAGGACTTCGGGGCTGGAATGAAGCTATTATTACAAAGGGGGGTGTGTCTGTAAAACAGGTAAATCCCTCTACGATGGAATCGAAGCTGGTAAATGGTTTATATTTCTGTGGTGAGCTTTTAGATTTGGATGCAATGACAGGTGGATACAATCTGCAAATTGCTTGGTCGACAGGATATTTAGCAGGAAATAGTGTAGAATAAGAAAGGAAAGAATTATGAGTTTTAATATTGCAATTGATGGACCAGCAGGTGCAGGAAAAAGCACTATCGCAAAACAGCTGGCAAAGGAATTAGGATATGTTTATGTAGATACTGGAGCTATGTATCGCGCAATGGCGTATTTCTTTTTAACAAATGGAATTGGTTCAGAGGAAGAAGCTGCTATTTCTGCAGCTTGTAAGGATGTAGATGTTACTATCACATATGAAGATGGTGTACAGAATGTCTGGTTAAATGGCGAGAATGTTTCCGGCGTTATCCGCAACGAAGAAGTAGGTAAAATGGCTTCTGCGACCAGTATATATCCAGTAGTTAGAACCAAGCTCGTAGAATTGCAACAGCAGCTTGCAAAAACCACAGATGTTATCATGGATGGACGCGATATCGGAACTATAGTTTTACCAAATGCAGATGTGAAAATCTATATGACTGCAAGTTCTGCAATCCGTGCAAAAAGAAGATATGATGAATTAATCGCAAAAGGTGTTGCGTGCAATTTAGATGACATCGAAAAGGATATTATCGAAAGAGATTATCGTGATATGAATCGTGAAACCTCACCGCTAAAAAAAGCAGATGATGCAGTCGAATTAGACACCTCTGAATTGGATATTGCTGGCGTTGTAAACGCAATGAAAGAAATTGTTGAAAAGGTGAGATAGAATATGAATGTAGTTTTGGCAAATAGTGCAGGCTTTTGTTTTGGTGTAAAACGTGCTGTAAATATGGTATATGATGAGATTGAGCGTAATAGGCTTTGTGATGAGGTTACAGGCACTCCAATTTATACCTATGGCCCAATTATTCATAACGATGAAGTGGTAAAAGATTTTGAAAGCAAGGGTGTTGTTGTGGTGAAAGATTTAACACAGCTGGAGACTTTACCAAAGGGAAAAATTATAGTTCGCTCTCATGGAATTAGCCGTGCAGAATATGAAGCTATGCAACAGAAGGGTTTTGAAGTAATTGACGCCACATGTCCTTTTGTGCGAAAAATTCATAAGCTAGTCGATGCGCACAGTAGGGCAGGCGAACACATTATTATTATTGGTAATCCTCTTCATCCAGAGGTAATGGGAATTCGTGGCTGGGTAAATGGTGATGCGGTTTCTATTATTGAAACAAAGGAAGAAGCAAACGATTTTTGCATTTTTTCTGATAAAAAGGTGTGTATTGTATCACAAACGACATTTAACTACAATAAATTTCAAGATTTAGTTGAAATTATCACGAAAAAAGGTTATGATATAAGTGTTTTAAACACAATCTGTAATGCAACCGAAGAACGCCAAAATGAAGCGCGTCGTATTGCAAATGAAGTGGATGCTATGATTGTCATTGGGGATAAAAATAGTTCAAACACCCAGAAACTGTTTGAAATATGTACTACGGAATGTGAAAATACTTACTACATACAAACGAGTAAGGATATGGATTATAGGGTACTAGAATCCGTCAATAACGTAGGTATTACCGCAGGGGCTTCGACCCCAAATAATATTATTGAGGAGGTTTCAAAGAATGTCAGAAATGAGCTTTGAACAGATGCTTGAAGAATCTTTAAAAACAATCAGAAATGGAGAAGTGGTAGAAGGTACCGTTATTGATGTGAAACCAGATGAGATCATCCTTAACATTGGATACAAATCAGACGGAATTATTACGCGTAATGAATATACAAACGAACCTAATGTTGATCTTACTACTGTTGTTAACGTTGGCGATACCTTAGAAGCAAAGGTAATTAAAGTAAACGACGGAGAAGGACAGGTTGTACTTTCTTACAAGCGTCTCGCAGCAGAAAAAGGAAGCAAGAGATTAGAAGAAGCTTTTGAAAACAAAGAAGTATTAACAGCAAAGGTTGCACAGGTATTAGCAGGTGGCGTATGTGTTGTGATTGATGAAACAAGAATATTTATCCCAGCAAGCCTTATCTCTGATGCATATGAAAAAGATCTTACAAAATTTAAGGATCAGGAAATCGAATTTGTTATTACAGAATTTGATCCTAAGAAGAGAAGAGTCATCGGTAACAGAAAAGCTATCCTTGTGGCACAGAAAGAAGAAGCACAAAAGGCTTTATTCGATAAAATTGCAGTTGGTGATATTGTCGAAGGAACTGTTAAAAACGTTACAGATTTTGGTGCATTTATTGATTTAGGTGGCGTTGATGGTTTACTTCATATTTCAGAAATGTCATGGGGCAGAGTAGAAAGTCCTAAGAAAGTATTTACACTTGGACAAACTGTTAAGGTTTATATCAAGAGCATTAGCGAAACAAAGGTTGCTCTTTCTATGAAATTTGAAGACGAAAATCCATGGAAGGATGCCGAGACCAAATATGCAGTTGGTAATGTTGTGACGGGTAAAGTTGCACGTATGACTGATTTTGGTGCATTCGTAGAGTTAGCTCCTGGTGTAGATGCATTATTGCATGTATCTCAGATTTCAAAAGAACATGTTGAAAAACCAGCAGATGCATTGACTGTTGGACAGGAAGTAGAAGCAAAAGTTGTTGATTTCAATGAAGAAGAAAAGAAAATCAGCTTAAGCATCAAAGCATTATATGCACCAGAAGAGGCTGAAGCTGAGGCAGAAGCTACAGTAGAAGATGATGCCGATGTAGTTGATGTTAATATTGAAGAAGTAGCTTCATCTATTGAAGAATAATTTGGTTTACAAAGGAGCTGTCAAGGATATTTGGCAGCTCCTTTTTTACAAAAGAATGATTTACTGAATATGTTGAATATTTGACATGGACATAGCATATAAACTATAGGGGATGTATATAAATGCTGAATAATTATGAGTGGTTTAAAACCGAAATATTAAAACTAACGAAAATTGATTTGAATTTTTATAAAGAAAAACAAATGCGCCGTCGTATTGATACCTTAGTTACGAAAAATGGTGCCAAGAGCTACGAAGAATATGTAAAAATAATCAAATCAGATAAGGCTTTGTTTGAACAGTTTGTAAACTTTTTGACGATTAACGTATCGGAATTTTATCGAAACACAGACCAGTGGAAGCTCATGGATGAAAATGTAATTCCAAAAATTTTAGCAAACAATAAGGGTACCATCCGAATTTGGAGTGCAGCATGCTCAACAGGTGATGAGCCTTATTCCTTGGCAATGGCGTTTTCCAAGCATGTGCCATTACATAAAATTAAAATTCTTGCAACAGATATTGATAAACAGGTTATCCAGCATGCGCAGGTCGGTTTGTATAATGCAAAAAGTATCGCTGGTGTTCCGGCCGATATGAAAAAGAAATATTTCACACAAGTAGGAGCATCTTTTCAGATTGCAGATGAAATCAAAAAGTGTGTTGAATTTAAAGAGCATAACCTTTTAAAAGACGTATATCCAAAGGATTTTGATTTGATTCTTTGTAGAAATGTAGTTATTTATTTTACTGATGAAGCAAAGGATATGATTTACGAAAAATTCTATAATTCGTTAAAAAGTAAAGGCATTCTTTTTATCGGAAGTACAGAACAGATTACAAACTATAAGGACCTTGGGTTTGATCGTTTGAGTAGTTTCTATTTCCAGAAACCATAATCATGAAACACAATCTTTTTACGAAAGAAAAAGGAGTAGAGCAAATGAAAGCAACAAAGATTTGGAACCGTATAATGGCGGGGATTATGACCTGTTTTCTTCTCTTTCTATCGGTAGATGCCGGATGCCTGACCGCATTGGCAGCGGACATTCAGACTTTCCGTCAGAAAGAAATACTTGAGTTCCCTACTGGGCTGATACCTCTAGAAGGAAGAGCTATTCAAAGCGAAGATGGTATAGTTGTGGTATCCGATGAACCAAAGCTGTCGAATGGAGAAGATGCATCTTCCGAAAGCAATAGCCAATGGGACAAGTATGCTACCAAATACTATTATAATCAGTTGTCTCCAGAGCTAAAGGCTACTTGGGATGAATTGGATGCGTTGTGTACGAGCTATCTTACCACTCAAGTAAATGCTACACAAGTAACTTGGCAAGATGAAACGGTTTCCTACTATACGCATGAATTTATTTCTTTGCCAGAGAACACCACAATAGCTGAGGGTGAGAAATTTGTTAATCTTTTTATGGCGTCCAATCCACAATACTATTTCTTAGGAAGTAGTGGATTTTCATACACTTCTGATAATGAAAAAACATATATGTTATCAGTAAGATTAGGAATATATGAAGCCTTTGTAAATGGTGAAGAAAGAGCTACAGCAACAGATGCCTTCGAAACATCAATTTCTAATGCACTCACTAAAATAGAGGCTGATTTAGCTGAACTGGGTGAAAATGTAACAGAGAGTGATAGGTTAAAGGCTGCACATGACTATATTGTTGACATAGTTTCTTATAATCATACAGTTCTTGAAGAGGATAACATGGTTACTCCAGCGGAAGAAGAAGAGCACTTTACTCAAAGTGCATATAGTGCTTTTTGTCGAGAACATACAACTGTTTGTGCTGGTTATACAGAAGCACTGCAATTATTATGCAATGCTCTTGATATCGATGCTATTTCCGTAACTAGCGACGACCACCAGTGGAATAAGGTGCGTATCAATGATTCCTGGTACAATGTAGATGCTACATGGGCAGACCAGCAAAGGGGGATTCTTTACACATATTATGGTCGTAGTGATGAATTTTATGTAGAGGAGGATGACTCACCACAAAAATCAAGTCATATTGTATTAGATATTTGGGATGGATATTTACCTGCTTGTAATCAGGATACAGATCCAACCAATTCTGATGAGCCAGGTACCTTCATTTTTCCAACTCAGCTTGTAGATACACCGGAAATTATAGTGACGGTCGATACAAATGTTGCCCATACATACAACGTCACCATTACGAATATACAAGAAGGTGCAGATGTTTATTATACAACAGATGGAACGACTCCTTCTGTGGCAGCAACCAAATCTTCTAAGTATGCTGAGCCTTTTACTTTTACATCAGAAGATGAAGATTATGTTATACAGGCTGTTGCAGTATTGGATGGCTACTATGATAGCCAAATTGCAGTAAAAGTTCCAGTTCCAAGTGTAAAAAATGTGCTTATCAATGATCATTTTCAGGATAAAATGACATTTACGTGGGAGTCACTGGAGGGTGTTGATGGCTATATTATAGATGTATATAAAGGTACTTTTTCGGATTCTGAACCTCTTAAACAACAAATTTTGATTGTGGGAGGCACACAAAATTCCTATGAATTTTGTTTCAATCAGGATTCAGAGGAAAACGCGATTGCGTTAGAAGCAGGTACCAATGTGTTTTATACCATAAAGGCATATAAAGGAGATGTTGAGGATCGTATGACCTCTCTTTCGACGACATCTTCCCTTGCTACGGTAAAAAATGAACCATTATCGGTAGAGGTAAAATGGCATGTAACTACGATTGATACAGTTGATTATATTGTACTGAATGTAGAGGAAAAAGCCACAGAAACACCACAGGATAAGCTGTGGTTATGGTATTATTCTGATACCAATCAATTCGAACCGGATAAACAGTTTCTTTTAGATATGTCAGATGGTGAAACAGAATTTAAATATAACTTGAAGGACCATGGTATTTCATATAATACCTCAGGTTATATTTATATCACCAATCAGTTGAAAACAACTGCATTCCAAAGTGAAGCCCTTGTAATTGGAGGAGAAGAGAAGGAAACAAAGCTGAAAGCGATTGCGGACGTTGCTCTTACGACGATGGGTGAAAAAGCAACACTGAAGGCTATGCTTACCGATGATAGCAAGATGGATAACTTCAATTATAAATATCAGTGGTATGTATCCGAAACATCAACAGGTACAGGCACAGCGATTGTTGGCGCAGTCAATGATAGCTATGATGTACAAATCGGCTCCTATGACGAAAAGTACTATTATTGTGAAGTGACGACCGAGTACAAGGAGCAGAAGATTACAACCACCACAAATGGACAGGGTGAGCATACACGTGTAGTTGGGGAATTGTTTGGAACTGTGGTCTCTGTTGCTTCAATTCCAGAAGTAACATATACAGGACAAGCAATTGAGCCAAACCTTACCGTGACAGATGCAAATACAGGAAGGATCTTAATCAAAGGAACCGATTATACAGTTAATTTTTCAAATAATGTAAATGCGAATGATAAAGTAAGCGAAAAAGCGAAAATCGAAATTACGTTTATCAATGATTATGCAAATACACAAGCTGCAACCGTATATTTTTCTATTTTGCCAAAATCAAAGGACGATGTAACGTATTCTGAGGTAGAGGCAGTAACCTATACCGGAGAGAGTTTTAAACCTGTTGTCTCTGTTGTTGATACTAAAAGAGAAGTTACCCTAGTAAAGGGACAGGATTATATAATTAACTATGGGGATAACATAAAAGCAGGTGTGGGTCTCGGTTTCATCCAAATTGTATTTCAAGGGAATTATACAGGTGAGCATTATATCCATTTTGATATACTTCCAAAATCTATAGAAACTGTGACGATTGAGAATAACAATGATCAAGTATATACTGGAAAACCGATTATTCCGAATTTAATTATCAAAGACGGCGATAAGGTGTTAACGTCAAAGAAAAATACGGATGATTATTATGATTATGAGCTTTCCTGCACAAACCATACGAATGTTGGCACTGCGACAGTAGATATCATTTTTGCTGGAAATTATACTGGCAACAGGACGATAACCTTTACTATTGTTAGTAGACCGGCGCAGGATTTAACTATTACTCCAATTGCAGACCAAGAATATACTGGTTATGAAATTACACCGAATGTAGAGATTTCATATGGTGAAGTAAAATTGCAACCAGGTATTGATTACACCGCTTCATATTCCAACAACAAGTATCGTGGAACAGCAACCATTGATTTAACATTTAAGGGAAATTATAAAGATACCAGACAGACCACCTTTGAAATTGTCCAAAGAATGGCTGATAATCTGACCTATTTACCGATTGCAGACCAGACCTATACTGGTAATGCGTTAGAGCCAGAGCTAATCATTTGCAATGGCAATCTTGAGTTGCAAAAGGATGTTGATTATACAGTCTCTTATTTGAACAATATCGAAGCAGGAGAGGGCAAGGCAACTATAACTTTTCAGGGAAATTATACTGGAACAAAAACAATTTCTTTCCGCATTTTGCCAAAATCCGCAAACGGATGTATCGTTACCTTATCACAATTGGATGATTATACCTATTCTGGTAGTCCTCTGACGCCGGGAGTAACTGTTATGGATGGTGAAAATCCACTTACGCTGGATACCGACTATACCATCGCATATACAAACAATACCAATGCAGGAACTGCAACAGTGACTGTGATTTTCAAGGGTAATTATACAGGCTCTATAGCAAAAACCTTTGAAATTCTTCCTATCATAATCGAAGATGCAGTGATTGCAGACATTGAAAGTCAGGTCTATAACGGAAGTGAAATTATCCCTACGCTTGTGGTAAGTACAATAGATGGTTCAATGACATTCCGTGAGACAGAAGATTATGTAGTCACTGGAACAGACAATAAAAATGCAGGAACTGCAACAATTATAGTTACTTTCAAGGGAAATTATAAAGGAACGGTTGAGACAACCTTCCAAATACTTCCAAAGGAAGCTACAAATGTTGCGATTTCATCGATTGATGACCAGAGATACACAGGAGGCTACATTACACCAAAGGTTGAGCTAAAAGATGGAGATATTCTTCTTGTGGAGGAACAGGATTATACGGTTTCTTATAGCAATCATGTCAATGTTGGAACAGCAAAGGTGACAATTACCTTTGTAAAAAACTATACGGGAGAATCCAGAGAGATTAGTTTTACGATTTATAATCCAGTTCCAAGCACTATTTCTTCTTCCACAGTTGCCATAGACCAGACACAGAGCTATATTAGCAATATTACAGTAGGTGCGACTATGCAAGACTTACTTTCTCATTTAAATGAAAGAGAGTATTTGTCCATTCGAGATAGTAGCAATAATGTAGTTGCTCATACAAGCACTTTAGGAACTGGTATGATTGCTTGTATTATAGATGGCGGTAGTGTGACAAAGAGTTATACAATCGTTGTAACAGGAGATACGAGTGGTGATGGCAAGATTAATATTACAGATATGATAGCTGTAAAAGCTGCAACTTTGAAGAAGTCCACATTATCCGGTGTATATGAAAAAGCCGGAGATGTAAATGCGGATGGCAAAATAAACATCACAGACTTTATTAAAGTAAAGGCTCATGTTCTGAAAAAAGATACTATTACAGGTGTATCTGTATAATAGAAAGGGATTTTTATGAAAAGAATTACAAAATACATATTATTATTTTTCTTGAGCATATCTTTGCTTCTTGGAAATAAACTGGATGCATATGCTGCCAGTGCCTCATTATCCGGTCCATCAACGGTAAGAGCAGGAGATACCATAACATTAACTCTCAATATCTCAGATGATGGAAAATACGGAATGGAAGGAACCTTAAATTATAATTCTTCGCAAGTGACACTTACCAGCGTGTCCTGTGGTGTATCCGGATGGAAGGTAGAAAACAGCGGTAATGCGCTGATAGCATATGATGACCAGCTAACTAGCCCTTTAAGTGGAACAAAGAAGTTGATTACTTTGAAATTTAAAGTAAATAATGTAGGGGCAGGTACAAATGTAAATATTTCTGTAAGTAACATTGTAATGACAGATGGTAGCGCGGAAAGTAATTTAGGTACTGCATCTTATTCTACCTCAATTGCAGCCCCATTATCTTCTAATGCAAACCTATCGTCCTTGTCTGTTAGCGAGGGCGCATTAAAGCCAGGATTTAGCACTGGGACAACTACCTATAATCTAGGTGAAGTTGATTACAGCGTTTCCAAGTTAAATATTTCTTATAAGACAGAGGATGCAAAGGCAAAAGTATCCATTAATGGGAATAGTTTAAGTGTAGGCGAAAATACTGTTTCTGTTGTTGTAAAAGCAGAAAATGGAACAACAAAAACATATAAAATTGTCGTAACCAGAAAACAGGATCCAAATTATGTAGCAAGCTCTAATGCAGCCCTTTCAGGAATAACATTAAGCCAAGGTACATTGTCACCATTCTTTTCATCTGATGTGACGGAGTATGTAGTATATTTACCATTTGAGTGTGCAGGCACCGAGTTTGTTGTATCTGGTGTTGCAGCGGATGCAAAAGCGCAGGGGGTTACCAATGGTACAATTTCACCCCTAGCTGAGGGTATTAATAGTACCGTTGTTGTTTGTAAGGCGGAAGATGGTACAGAAAAAAGCTACAACATCAATGTTGTAGTTATGCCACAGTATACAGGTCATGTACCTAATATTGAAGGTACTTCTGTGAAAGATGATACAGAAGCGAATACTGAATTAGAACCAAGCACTGAAGATGCATTGGCAGATGAATCAGATAAAGGCGGTATCGTTACAGGAATTGTGATTTTTATTATTCTTGTTTTAATTGCTGCACTAGTGTATGTATTGTTTTATTTGAGCAAACGTAATCGATTGTCGAGATAAATGCTTACGTTTATATATGAAATCATCAAAGGACAAGGCTTTTATTGGGCCTTGTCCTTTGATATTGTTTTTTGAGCATTTTGGAAGATGTGCTCTACATAACGGCAGAGCATGATATCTGATGTTTTAAAATCCTCTGTCAACTCAAAATAAGTAATTTTATCCTTGTAATTCTCTTTAAAAGAAGGCTTCATAATCTCTGTATATTGAGGTAAAAATATACCATTTTTCCTAGTATAACAGTTACATGCCTTTGCGCGTTCGCGATATTTCTTATCTACAAATGCGGCAACACTTTGATGAATCGCCATATCCTCTTCTGGAAGATAGAAATAGTCTTTATAGTTCTTGTGAAAATACTTTAGCTCTCCCTCAAATGTCTCGATACGAATTTTTGTAATATCTTTATTTAGTGTAAAATAAAATGCTCCATAGTGAAAGGAAACACGTTTTGGTACTACATAATCATTGGAAAGAGTAATAATCATTTCCTTTCGTTTATTCTCTTGATTGGTTAAGTTTTCATATGGAGTGAAGGATGCAATTTCTACATTCCGTATGCTATAAGAACCATTCAAAATATGGTGGTATGTAAGAATTGGTAGTAAATCTAGCATGCCTGTTACATCTTCGAAATTATGAAGTAGTAATAAGTGTTCTGCCTCAGGTGATTTGGTGCGAACGTAATCATCATAGATATTAATAAGCTCTCCTCCAGAAAATATATCTTCACGTTGTAGGTCCAAGAAGCTTTCTATGGTCTTTTGCTTATAATTTGGAAGCTTTAATAGGAACTTCATGTTACTAATTAGTTTAAAAATATCTATAAATTGAACTTCAAGTAATTGATTCTTAATACCATAGGAATTGCATTTAGCATTCAGAAACGGGATATCAAAACCAATTCCATTAAAGGAAATTATGCTTTTGTACCGTTTCAGTAAACCCATAAAACGTGTAATTATTTCCTGCTCCTCAGATTTGTTTTCTGCAAAGAACTGCTCAAGGATTAGATGATTCCCTTTTCTATGTAAACATCCAATTAAATAAACGCTGGAAGAAACAGGAGAGAAGCCTGTGGTTTCAATATCAAAGAATATACAATCTTCTGTAAAAAGTGTATCTGTAAAAGGATTTCGTTTGAAATTTAATTGTTCATTTTTGATATATTTCATATATTTGTCCTCCCAAAACACATTATGACTTAGGCATAGCCTAAGTCTGTAATTCGCCGCTCGTTGTGTGAGGCTTCGCCTTCCCAAGCTCGCTTGCGCTCATTATATCACAAGTACGAAAAAAAGTGCAAAAACAGTGTACAATTAACTTCATTTAGTGGTATAATGGTGACATGTAAACTGTCTGAGTTTATGCAAAAAATTATTTAGGAAAGTGGGGCACGAAAATGGGTCTGAAAACATTTATCGGTGGCGTGCATCCTTTTGAAGGAAAAGAATTAGCAAAAGATGCGCCAATTAAAGAAATCTTACCCAAGGGTGAAATGGTATATCCGTTATCTCAGCATATCGGGGCACCAGCAACACCTCTTGTAGCAGTAGGAGATACTGTTTTAAAAGGTCAGAAAATCGCTGAAGCAGGCGGCTTTGTATCAGCACCAATTCATGCATCTGTATCTGGTACAGTTAAAGCTATTGAACCAAGACGTGGTGCAGTAGGTGACATGGTAAACTCAATCGTTATTGATAATGATGGGCTTTTCAATGAAGTTGAATATGTTAAAACCAGTGATATTACAGCTTTAACAAAAGAAGAAATTATCAATAAGGTAAAAGAAGCTGGTATCGTAGGTATGGGTGGAGCTGGTTTCCCAACTCATGTGAAATTATCTCCAAAGGAACCTGAAAAGATTGAATACATTATTGCTAACTGTGCAGAATGTGAACCATATCTTACAGCTGACTACAGAAGAATGCTTGAAAATCCAGAAGAATTAGTAGCTGGTATGAAAATTATTCTTCAGCTTTTTGACAATGCAAAAGGTGTTTTCGGAATCGAAAATAACAAACCAGATTGCATAGCGAAATTACGTGAACTTACAAAAGACGATCCTCGTCTTGAAGTAGTAGCTTTAAAAACGAAATATCCACAAGGTGGAGAACGTCAGTTGATTTTTGCCTGCACAGGCAGAGCAATCAACTCTAAGATGCTTCCAGCGGATGCAGGCTGTATCGTTGACAACGTAGAGACCATTATTGCTGTAAATGATGCAGTGAAGAATGGCATTCCACTTATGAAGCGTGTTGCAACGATTACAGGCGACGCTATAGAAAATCCAGGCAATTATCTTTACAGCATGGGTATGTCCTATACAGAGCTTGTAGAGGCTGCTGGTGGATTCAAAGGACAGCCAGAAAAACTAATCTCTGGTGGCCCTATGATGGGATTTGCAATGTTTGACATTGATATTCCTATGACAAAGACAACATCTTCACTTCTTTGCTTCAGCAAAGATGAAGTTGCTAAGTATGAACCTATCAACTGTATGAACTGTGGACGTTGTGTAGATGCTTGTCCAGAACAGTTGATTCCAAATCGTCTTGCTAAATTTGGTACAAATGGACTTATGGAAGAATTTGAAAAATGGCATGGTCTTGAATGTATTGAATGTGGTAGCTGTACATATGTATGTCCATCTAGACGTCATGTAGCACAGTCTATCAAGACAATGAAGAAACAGGTTTTAGCTGAAAAGAGAAAACAAAGTGCAAAATAAGAGAGGTGGACAATAGTGAGTGAATTATTTCATGTATCCTCTGCGCCACATGTACGTGCTAAAACATCTACTCAGAATGTAATGTTATGGGTTATCATTGCAATGCTTCCAACAGCATGTTTTGGTATTTACAACTTTGGCTTCAGAGCGTTACTTTTAATCGTAGCTACTGTTTTGAGCTGTGTAGTTTCAGAAACAGTATTCAATTTAATCGCGAAAAAGAAAAACACTATCGGTGACTTAAGTGCAGTTGTAACAGGTATGATTCTTGCACTTAATATGCCTGTAACACTTCCAGTATGGATGGCAGTTCTTGGTGGTGTATTCGCAATCATAGTAGTAAAAATGTTATTCGGTGGTCTTGGACAGAATTTTATGAACCCAGCACTTGCTGGTAGATGTTTCCTGCTTATCGCATTTGCATCTGAAATGTCCAACTTTTCGACAGATACTTATACAGGTGCAACACCGCTTGCCCAGTTAAAAGCACAGGGCGGTGCTATTGTTACTTTCGTACAAAAAAATATGCCAGGTATGATTGATATCTATGACTTACAGGATATGTTCATTGGTAAACATGGTGGTACAATTGGTGAAACATCTGCACTTTGCTTACTTATCGGTGCAGCTATCTTGGTAATAACCAAAGTTATTTCTTTAAGAATTCCTGTAGCTTACTTAGGCTCTTTTGCAGTTCTTATGTTTTTCTTTGGCGACAGAGGCATGGCAGCTTCAGAAGTGACAGAACAGCTTGCAGCTGGAAGTACAACTATTGATGCTGTAGCATCTGGTGCGGGACTTTATGTATTAGCACAATTGCTTGGTGGTGGTATCATATTTGGTGCGTTCTTTATGGCAACAGACTATGTAACTTCACCAATTACTAGAAAAGGCCAGATTTTATTTGGTATTTGCTGTGGTGTACTGACTTTCTTATTCCGTACAATCGGCGGAACTCCAGAAGGTGTATCCTATGCAATCATCCTTTCCAACCTTATGGTTCCATTGATTGAAAAAATTACTGTTCCAAGAGCGTTTGGTGTTGTAAAAGTAAAAAAGGAGGGCAAATAGTATGAATAAGGTTATAAAAAATGCTTTAGTACTTATGGCTTTCTCCTTAGTTCTTGGCTTTGTATTAGGTGCTGTATATAAGATTACAGAAGGACCTATTGCAGAAGCTGCACTTCGTAAAGAAATGGAAGCTTACAAAGTAGTGTTCGAAAATGCTGATACATTTAAAGAAGTAGCGGTAGACCCTGCTATAGCTGACATGGAAAAAGATATTATCAACAAAGCTTTTGAAGCAGTTGATACTAGTGGAAATTGCATCGGATATGTTGTTCAGTTAACAACAAAAGACGGTTACTCAACTGGTATTGTTATGGTAGTAGGTGTTACCTTGGATGGTACTGTAAATGGATTCTCTGTTACATCACATTCAGAGACCAGTGGTCTTGGTACCAAAGCTTTTGAACCAGCTTATGCTGATCAATTCAAAGGTATTCCAGCAGCTGATGTTTCAAATGTAGCGACAATTTCTGGTGCGACACTGACATCTACAGCAGTTATTAATGGTATCAACGCTGCTGTAGCATACGCAAATATCTTAGGAGGTGCTCAGTAATGAATAAATATACAGAACGTTTATTTAACGGTATTATTAAAGAGAACCCTATCTTTGTTTTGATGCTTGGTATGTGTCCAACACTTGCTGTTACAACATCAGCAATTAATGGTCTTGGTATGGGACTTTCCACAACCGTAGTATTAGTATTTGCAAACCTTTTAATTTCAATTTTTAGAAAGAAAATTCCTGATGGAGTACGTATTCCAGCGTTTATCGTTATTGTTGCATCCCTTGTAACAATCGTTGAATTCTTGATGAAAGCTTACTTTCAGGCATTATCGGATTCACTTGGTGTATATATTCCGCTTATCGTAGTAAACTGTATTATCTTAGGACGTGCAGAAAGCTATGCATCTAAGAATGGCCCAGTTGAATCTATCTTTGATGGTATTGGTATGGGGCTTGGTTTCACGCTTGGTCTTACATGTATCGGTATTATCCGTGAAGTACTTGGTAATGGTTCTATCTTTGATATGCCAATTCTTACAGACTTAGGCTTTACACCAATTGCTACATTTGGTAGAGCACCTGGTGCATTCCTGGTTCTTGCATTCTTAGTGGCTGCTATGAACATTATTCGTAAGAAGATGGATCAAAAAGGCAAACCACTTGCTAAACCATCAGGCTGTATCACGGGTGACTGTGCAAGCTGTACATCAAAATGTGCAGATGAAAAGAAATAGGAAGGAGATAGATTATGGAAACATTAGCAACATTATTTAGTATTGCTGTAACATATGCAATCATCAATAACGTAGTATTAAGCCAGTTCCTTGGAATCTGTCCTTTCCTTGGTGTATCAAAGAAGACAGAAACAGCATCTGGTATGGGCTTAGCTGTTATCTTCGTTATTGGTATTGCTTCATTTGTTACTGGTTTAATCAATCAGTTTATCTTAGCAAACGAAGCTTTGCTTAATATGGGTATCGATCTTAGATACTTAAAGACAATCGTATTTATTTTAGTCATTGCTTCTTTAGTACAATTCGTAGAAATGTTCTTAAAGAAATCAATGCCTGCACTTTATGAATCACTTGGTGTATTTTTACCACTGATTACTACAAACTGTGCAGTGCTTGGAGTGGCTCTTAATGCAATCACATTTGAATATAACCTATTAGAAACAGTTGTATATGGTCTCGCAACAGCAGTTGGTTTCTTCATTGCAATTGTTCTTATGGCTGGTATTCGTGAAAAAATTGAATACAATGACATCCCAAAACCTTTCCAGGGAACAGCAATCGTGCTTATTACAGCAGCACTTATGTCAATTGCTTTTATGGGATTTTCAGGTATGAATATTTAGGAGGAAAAAGAAATGACAGAGATTTTAATTGCTGCTGTTGCAGCGGCTGCCCTTTGTGGTATCGTAGCACTTCTCCTTGGACTTTTCCTCGGTTTCGCTGGTGAAGCATTCAAAGTAGAAGTAGATCCTAGAGAACAAGCTATTAATGGTGTTCTTCCAGGAAATAACTGTGGTGGTTGTGGATATGCAGGTTGTTCTGGCCTTGCTGCAGCTATTGCAAAAGGTGAAGCTCCTGTAGGTCAGTGTCCAGTTGGTGGTGACCCTGTTGCTGCTCAGATTGCTGAAATCATGGGAGTAGAGGCAGAAGCTGGTGTTAAGAAAGTTGCTTTCGTAAAATGTGCTGGTACTTGCGAAAAAGCGAAAAATGATTATGAATACACTGGTATTGAAGACTGTGCTGCTATGGCATTTGTTCCAAATGGTGGTGCAAAAGCTTGTAACTATGGATGTCTTGGTTATGGTTCATGTGTAAAGGCTTGTCCATTCGACGCTATCCATGTAGTTGATGGTGTTGCAGTAGTAGATAAAGATGCATGTAAGGCTTGTGGTAAATGTATTGCTGCTTGTCCTAAGGGATTAATCGAATTTGTTCCTTATGATGCAAAACATATTGTTCAGTGTAGTTCTAAAGACAAAGGAAAAGATGTTATGGCTGTGTGTTCAGTAGGCTGTATTGGTTGTGGTATCTGTGCTAAGAACTGTCCATCAGATGCGATTACAGTAGAAAACAACATTGCTCACATTGATCAGGATAAGTGTACAGGTTGTGGTATCTGTGCTGAGAAATGTCCTAAAAAATGTATTCTTTAATAATACGGCTGTCGCTTAGATAGTTTATAGTTCAGAGCCCCTAGTGTAATTATAGAACAACTCGACGTTTTACTTAACCTCGTCTTATCTATATATTACACTAGGGGCTCTATTTCTTAATTTTTCTATGCGACAGCCTATTAAAAAAGAATAATCATTTTTATAATATAATTACATTATGTGATAGCGTGCTTTTTCAATAAAATAAATTGCAACCGCAACTAATCTACAATATAATCTTCAAAATTCTCAGAATACTTGATACTTCCATCATCAAACACCCAGATTGCTTCGGCGCCTTCAATGCTATTGATTAGGGCAAGACCTTCTTCATAAGGCATATTAAAGAGAGCAGTAGAGAGGGCATCTGCAAGACCCGAGTGGTTTGTAATAATTGATACTGCATGAAAATAATCTGCTGGCATTAGGGTATCAGGATCAATAATATGGCAGTATTCTACGCCATCTACTACGTAATATCGCTGATAATCACCACTTGTAACTAAACATTTATCTGCAAAAGAAACAGTCTTTAAAAGGTTGTTTTTCGCTTCTAAATCCGGATTTTGTATACCGAAGGTCCATTTGCTATCATCTGGTTTGGCGCCAATAGTTGCCACGTTACCTCCACAGTTAATCACTATGTTATCATAGCCGGATTTACGGGCGTAATCAGCTACCATTTGTACTGCATAACCTTTTCCAATACTTCCTACATCTAATGACATTTCTGGGTCTGCTAGATATACAGTAGAGGCTTGTTCGTCAATGATTACATTATTGATCTCACAGTGTTTTGCTGCTTCCTGTAAATCTTCCATAGGAGGAAGTTCTTTACCATAGCTACGATATTTGTGCCATATAGAAAGAACACTCCCCATGGCAATATTTATTTCACCATCAGTTTTTTTGTATAATTCTTTACTAAATTTAATTAAATCAATAATTTTTGTATCTACCACAACAGGAGCGACACCTGCATTTTTATTAATCGTTTTTAGATTATTGATTCCTTCATATTCATTGTATATATCATAAAGTTGATGATATATATATAATTCATCATTTAAAAGCTTTGTGTTTTTTTTGAATTCTGCTTCGGAATCCCCATAGCCAATAAATTCAGTTACAGTATCAAAAACATCAATATAGCCTGCTTTATATTGCTCGGGCTTGGTGTTCTGAGAGTAGGATACGGCTAATCCAATTACCACCATAAGTACAGCGACAATAGCAGGAATATATTTTTTGAAATTTAACATCTAAAATCCTCCATAAAAAGTGATAGAGTTATTTTATAATAATAGGGCAGGAATAGCAATCAAAAAAATAGAGGTGCGCATTTACGCACCCCTATAAACGTTTTGAATTATTATTTAGCAGCTTCAAGAGCTGTAACAACAGCATCCATCATTTCTGTAATAACCATTGTACATCCAGCTAAAAGTTCTTTGTCTGTTGGCTGACCAGCATGATCACCTTCAGTTGTAACAGCGATAGCAGCTACATCTGTTGCTGTCTTGCCGCTTACATAAGACATGAAGAATTCAGCCTGTTCGTACCATTCAGCACCACCTGCGATTGTACCAATCTTAGCAGATGTGTCTTTCATACCATAGACTTCTTTCTTTTCGTATTTAGTCTGAACTTCTGTGTTCATATCTGTTGTGATAGCACCAGCATTATCAAATGAGCTGTTTGCCTGTACACAGTCGATAACTGCACATGTAACTTTGCCTTCTGCGTTAGAAGCTACAGCAGCGATTGTAACATAAGCCTGAGCTTTACCAGCTGCTTCAGCAGTAGCAGAAGCTGTGTTATCAGCATCTAATTTAGCATTTACACCAAGTGTAAGTGTATCATCTGCAGAAGCACCTTCCCATGTAGCTGCTTTACAAGCTTTTACAACAGCTTTCTGCATTTCATTGATGTTCATTGTACATCCAGCTAAGATAGCTGTGTCTGTTGCTTTTCCATCTGTGATAGCGATAGCAGCGATTTCATCAACAGTTTTGTTTAAGCAGTAGTTTTCGAAATGTTCACACTGTTCAAACCATTCAGCACCACCTTCAATAGCACCAATTTTAGCAGATGTGTCTTTCATGTCGTAATCATAGCCAAGTGTTTTCTTTGTAGAGAACTGAGCGTTGATATCTTCGTTTGTAATAGTACCTGTTCCATCAAGCTTAGCTTTAACCTGAACAGCATCAATTACGATATCAACGATTTTTCCATTAGCATCAAGTTTAACAGCTGCCATATGGATATCAGCCTGAGCTACACCTGAACCATAGTTGTCTGGGAAATTCTTGCTTTCAGAGAAGCTTGTCTGAACACCAAGACCAACTTTAACAGCAGAAGATTCATCTCCAGCATTGTTTCCGCCACAAGCTGTTGCAAGAGTACCTACAGCAAGAACAGCAGCGAGTAAAAGTGCAATTCTCTTTTTCATTTTGTTTTCCTCCTAATTTTAGAAAATAATCTTTTTCTGTGTTTGTTAAAAATATAACACATACACTGTAAAAATTTTACCACAACATATATGTTTATGCAAGCTATATTTGGTAGGTTTATGAAAAATTGTATAAAATTTATTTGATATAAAAAGTAAAAAGATTTCGACTTTTCTTTGTAATTTATGCAAAGATATGATAGAGTATACTTTGTACATTAATATAAGGAAATAAAGAGCTATGAAACAGAAAGAATACAAAAGAATAATTATTAAAATTGGTTCATCTTCATTGACACATGAAAAGACTGGTAGCATCAATTTTGCCAAAATGGAACGACTAGTAAGAGCATTATGCGATATTCGAAATCAAGGGATAGATGTGTGTTTGGTAAGTTCCGGTGCAATTGCAGTTGGAAAGGATGCTATTGCCTTAAAAGATCGTCCGACAGAAGTGTCTGTAAAACAGGCATGTGCTGCAGTAGGTCAGGCAAGACTCATGATGACCTACCAGAAATTATTTGGAGAGTATAACCAGGTGACCGGTCAAATTCTGATGACCAAGTATACAATGACGAATGCAAAATCGAGAAGCAATGCTAAAAATACATTTGACGAATTGTTTTCATTTGGAGTCATACCAGTAGTAAATGAAAATGATACGGTAAGCACATATGAGTTGCGTATTGGCGACAATGATACCTTATCTGCATTGGTAGCATCTCTGGTCGGTGCTGATTTACTGATTTTGTTATCCGATATTGATGGTCTTTATACGGATGATCCTCACAAAAATCCAGATGCTGAGATTATCCGTGATGTCTATAAAATTGATGAGAATATTTTAAGCATGGCAAAAGGCTCTACGGGAAGCAATGTAGGAACCGGCGGTATGGCGACCAAGCTTGCCGCAGCAAAAATTGCTACATTTTCAGGTGCAGATATGATCATTGCAAATGGAGAAGATGTATCTGTAATCGAAGATATTGTGGCTGGCAAACAAATTGGAACCTGCTTCCATGCGAATATGAATGATGAATTTAAGCTGGAAGATTATATTATGGAGAGTATGGATTAATGTTACAGGAAAAGATTGCTAGAATTAATGAATTATATAAAAAGTCAAAAGCTGAGGGCTTAACAGAAGAGGAAAAAAAAGAACAAGATCTTTTGCGTAAGGAATTCATTGCAAATGTGCGAAATAATTTAAAAGCACAGTTAGACAATATTGATATGGTAAACGAAGATGGTTCTGTAGAAAATCTTGGTGAAAAGTATGCTACGAAGAAGATAAATTCGTAAATACAATAAAATTTGTAAAATAGCAAGACTGGAAAAGGAAGGCTTAATCCTATGAATTTAGAATTATTATGTAAAAACACTTGTGCCTGTAAAGGTATCATTGGCAGACTTAGCACAGAAGAAAAAAATCAGGTTTTAAATTTTGTAGCAGATTTGCTTGTTCATAAAGAGGAAAGCATTTTAGCTGCAAATGCACAAGATATTACACACGCAGTAGAAAAAGGTATGCCATCAGGAATGATTGATCGCTTACGTCTGACACCTAAACGTATTGCAGATATGGCAGATGGTTTGCGGCAGGTAGCTGTCTTAAATGATTCAGTAGGAGAAACATTATCTACTGTAATTCGTCCAAATGGTATGGAGGTTTCCAAACGCAGAGTGCCATTGGGGGTAGTTGGAATGATTTATGAATCTCGTCCAAATGTAACCTGTGATGCCTTTGGCTTGTGTTTCAAAACCGGAAACTGTGTAATTTTAAAAGGTGGTTCCGATGCAATCTACTCAAACAAGGCCATTGTGGAGGTGATTCGTGAAGCTTTGAAGGCACAAGGACTTCCAGAAGATGCCTGTTCTTTGATTGAGGATACGAATCGTGAAACTACACTTGCATTTATGAAAATGAAATTGTATGTGGATGTGTTGATTCCAAGAGGTGGCAGTGGATTAATTCAGAATGTTGTCAATAATGCAACGATTCCAGTTATCGAAACCGGGGTTGGTAATTGCCATGTATACGTTGATAAGGATGCTGATTTGGATATGGCAGTAAAAGTGGTTTACAATGCAAAAACCCAACGCATTAGTGTATGTAATGCATGTGAATCCTTGCTTGTACATGAAGATGTGGCAGAATGCTTTTTACCAAAATTACAAAAGGCACTTTCCGAGAAAAGTGTAGAATTACGTGCGGATGACGTATGTCTGACATATTTGGATTCCGACACAGGCAAAGTTGTGAAAGCTACGGAAGAAGATTGGGGTACGGAATATCTGGATTATATTTTATCCGTTAAGAGTGTGTCTAACGTAGAGGAAGCAATTGCTCACATTAATAAGTATAATACAGCTCATTCAGAGTCCATTATTACATCTAATCCTCAGACTGCAGAAATATTTTTAAGTGAAGTAGATGCTTCTTGTGTATACTGGAATGTATCTACACGTTTTTCAGATGGCAATGAATTTGGATTTGGAGCAGAAATCGGTATCAGTACCCAGAAGCTCCATGCAAGGGGACCTATGGGCTTAGAAGCACTAACCAGTTACAAGTATGTGATTTGTGGCAACGGACAGGTGCGTGAATAAAACATAGATTAGAATTTAGAGGAAGTATGAGAAATTTTGAAACAACATTTACGAGCAATGATGAAGCAAAGCGTCAGTATGAATATATAGAAAAAGCAAAAAACTATGTAGCACATATGGAGCAGGAGCTTGGCCGAAAACTGACATTCTGTGTACAGACCTTCGGGTGTCAGATGAACGCCCGTGATTCTGAAAAGCTGGTAGGAATTTTAGAACAGGTTGGCTATATAGAGACAGAAGATGAACATGCAGATTTTGTTATTTATAACACTTGTACAGTGCGTGAAAATGCCAATAACAAGGTATATGGCCGTCTGGGATATCTTTCAAATTATAAAAAGAAAAATCCGCATATGATGATTGCACTTTGTGGTTGTATGATGCAGGAGCCTACAGTAGTAGAAACCATACGTAAAAAATATCGTTTTGTAAATCTCGTATTTGGTACTCATAATATTTATAAATTTGCAGAACTACTTTACAATACATTGGAAGCTGATTCTCAGATTATTGATATCTGGGAGGATACAGATAAAATTGTAGAGGATTTGCCGATTAAACGCAAATTCTCCTTTAAATCTGGTGTAAATATCATGTTTGGCTGTAATAATTTCTGCAGCTATTGCATTGTACCTTATGTAAGAGGTAGAGAGCGCAGTCGACAGCCACAGGATATTATTTGTGAAATTGAAAATCTGGTAGCAGATGGTGTTTGTGAAATCATGCTTTTAGGGCAGAATGTCAATTCCTATGGAAAAAATCTGGAAAATCCTATGAGCTTTGCAGAGCTTCTCCGTGAAATCAATAAAATTGAAGGCTTGAAGCGTATTCGTTTTATGACCTCTCATCCAAAGGATTTATCCGATGAGTTAATTTATGCCATGAGAGACTGTGAAAAGGTGTGTAGACATATGCATCTACCACTTCAATCCGGTAGCTCACGTATTCTTCAGATTATGAATCGCCATTATGACAAAGAACAGTATTTGAATATCGTTAGAAAGCTGAGACGGGAAATTCCGGATATTGCTTTGACTACCGATATTATTGTAGGCTTCCCAGGCGAAACGGAAGAGGATTTCTTGGAAACGCTAGATGTAGTAAAACAGGTAGAATACGATAGTGCATTTACCTTTATTTATTCTAAACGAACAGGAACACCTGCGGCAGCTATGGAAAATCAGGTGCCAGAAGCAGAAGTAAAATGTCATTTTGACAGACTTTTACGTGAGGTGCAGGAGCTTTCTGCTAAAAAAGCAAAGGCTTTGGAAGGCAAAACGATGCCGGTGTTGGTAGAAGAAATAAATGAACATGATACAAACTTAGTAACAGGACGCCTAGACAACAATTCTGTGGTTCACTTTCCAGGGACGTCAGATATGATTGGAAATATCTATAATGTGAAGTTGGAAGAATGTAAGGGTTTCTATTATCTTGGAAAGGTAGAAGAGCATGAATACACGTTTTGGTAAAAACGATGTCATTTTTATCGGGCTATTATTGATATTTTGTATCGGGGTATGTGTGGCAGTATATAAAAGTGGTAATGTGACTGGTAGTTATATTACAATTACTATTGATGGTGAGATATATGGAACTTATTCTCTTTTAGAAGAACAAACCATTACCATTGGAGAGGGCGGGCATGTGAATATCATAGATATTAAAGGCGGAAAAGCCTATATGACAAGTGCTACCTGTCCAGATCAATTGTGTGTGATGCAGAATGAAATCGGATATGACAAGCAATCAATAATCTGTCTGCCCAATAAGGTAGTTGTTACAGTTACTAGTGATAGTAAAGATGATGTTGATATGATAATTCGTTAAGTAAGAGGAAATTTATGAAGAAAAAAACAGCATATTTAGGAGTTATGCTTGCTTTGGCATTGATTTGTAGCTATGTAGAAGTGCTGATACCATTTTCCATTGGAATACCGGGGATTAAACTGGGACTTGCAAATATTGTGGTTGTATTTGCCTTGTATACACTGGGCACAAAGGAGGCATATATCTTGTCTATTGCAAGAATCCTGATTTCAGGATTTATGTTTGGAAATGTAATGGCAATTGCTTATTCGTTTGCAGGTGGTATGCTCAGTTTAACCATTATGTATTTTCTGAAAAAAACAAAACTTTTGTCTTGTATTTCGGTAAGTATTGCAGGCGGTGTTGCTCATAATGTTGGACAAATCATAATAGCTACACTGATTGTGTCGAATTATTCGGTTATGTACTACATTCCAGTGCTGATGGTTGCTGGTTTTGTTACTGGTACGTTAATTGGAATTGTGGCACAGGAGGTATTTATTCGTATTGGGAACCGATTACGCGTTAGATAAGTATTATGTGATAAAAGCTACATGAATAGGAGGCAGTATGTACTCATATATTAAGGGACCTTTATCAGAAGTAGAAATCGACCATGTGGTAATTGACGTAAATGGTATTGGATATAATATTTATATTCCTACAAATTGTTTCGATTATCTACCAGGCATTGGTGAAGATTGTAAAATTCATACCTATTTGTATATCCGTGAAGATGCAATGATACTATATGGCTTTTTAACAAAGGATGATTTAGCACTGTTTAAACAATTAATTACGGTTAGTGGTGTTGGGCCAAAGGGTGCTCTTGGTATTTTATCGTCATTATCTGCCGATGATTTGAGATTTGCCATTTTAGCAGGAGATGCAAAAGCTATTTCTAAGGCACCGGGAATTGGTGCAAAAACGGCACAACGTGTTATTTTGGAACTTAAGGATAAAATGACTCTGGAAGATGCCTTTGAAAAGAAATTTGAAAACGAGAAAATCCATGTTGCAACCTCAAATAATCAGGTGAAAAATGATGCCATCATGGCATTGAATGCTTTGGGGTATTCATCATCAGAAAGCTTGAAGGCAGTCTCAAAGGTGGAGATTTCGGCAGATATGGATATTGAGGATGTTCTAAAACAGGCATTAAAACAAATGTCATTTTTGTAATATATATAAGTATCCACAGGAATGTAATTTAAGTCATATTGACAGGAGATTTTAGCTATGGAAAGACGTGTGATTTCCACGAAGATGCAGGAAGAGGATATGAAAATTGAATCCAGTTTAAGACCTCAGACTTTAGAGGATTATATTGGACAGGAAAAGATAAAGGATAATCTGCATGTGTACATAGAAGCAGCCCGACAGCGCAAAGAGGCCTTGGACCATGTGTTGTTTTTTGGACCTCCAGGGCTTGGTAAAACCACTTTGGCAGGCATTATTGCCAATGAAATGGGGACGCATCTAAAGATTACCTCTGGTCCAGCAATTGCTAAACCAGGAGAGATGGCCGCCATTTTAAATGGATTATCAGAAGGTGATATTCTTTTTATAGACGAGATTCATCGTTTGAATCGTCAAGTAGAAGAGGTACTCTATTCTGCAATGGAGGATTATGCAATTGACGTTATGATTGGGAAGGGGGAATCTGCTCGTTCTATTCGTATTAATCTACCAAAATTTACTCTGGTTGGTGCTACTACACGAGCTGGAATGCTTTCTCTACCACTTCGTGACCGTTTTGGGGTTATTAGTCATATGGAATATTATACGGTAGAAGAATTAAAGACAATTATTGTTCAGTCTGCAAGAAAATTAGGAGTTGCTATCGAGGAAAAGGGTGCATTTGAGCTTGCAAGACGTTCTCGTGGTACACCTCGTTTGGCAAATCGTTTACTGAAACGAGTTCGTGATTTTGCAGAAGTAAAATATGACGGAAATATTACATATGAAGTTGCGGCCTTTGCATTGGATTTATTAGAAGTTGATAAGTTTGGTTTAGACCAAAATGATAGAAATATTTTGCTAACCATCATAGAAAAATTTGCTGGGGGACCAGTCGGCTTAGAAACCTTAGCTGCATCTATCGGCGAGGATTCCGGGACCATTGAGGATGTATATGAACCATATCTGGTAAAAAATAATTTTATACATCGTACCCCAAAGGGGAGAGTTGTTACAGATTTGGCATATGAACATTTCGGACTAACCGGTCGATAGTGTTTTCATCGAAAATAGTTGCTTAACTGGATTTATATATGTATAATTATGCTATATCTAGTATCTACATAGCTTGTGAGATTGGAGGAGATCTTATGCCTGCATTAACGAATGTTGAAGTGGTTATTGACGGAAAGGTTTATACTTTAAGCGGATACGAAGGACAGGAATACCTTCAGAAGGTCGCTGCTTATATTAATAGTAAGATCAACGAATTTGATACATTGGGAAATACAAAGTATCTTTCTTCTGATATGAAAAGTACATTTATTCAGATTAATATTGCCGATGATTATTTTAAGGCCAAAGCACAGGTCGAGAAATTAGAGCATGATATAGAAATAAAGGATAAAGAGTTGTATGACTTAAAACATGACTTAATATCAAATCAGATGAAAACGGATAGTGCAGATGAACGTATTAAACAATTAGAGGCAGAAAATCGAGAACTGCTTCTAAATAAAACGCGTTTGGAGGCCACTTTAGAAGATGCGTTATTAGAAGGCATTGGTTCGAAAAAATAGAGTATGGATGAGGACAGAAGAATAAACTTTCTGTCCTCATTTTAAGTAAATCTTAAATGTTTTATACAATGGATGTTAAGGAGTATCTGTTATGATGAAAACAGAATTTGAATTGCTTGCACCCGCAGGTTCTTTTGAAATTTTAAAAGCAGTGATAGAAGCAGGTGCAGATGCTGTATACGTAGGTGGCAGTCATTTTGGAGCCAGAGCCTATGCAAACAATTTTACTGAGGAAGAACTACTGGAAGCCATTGATTATGTGCATTTACGAGGTAAAAAACTATTTTTGACCGTAAATACCTTGTTTAAAAACAATGAAATTCATCAGGATTTATATGATTATCTGCTTCCATTTTATAAAAGAGGGCTGGATGCCGTAATTGTACAGGATTTTGGTGTTTTGCACTTTATTCGGGAGCATTTTCCTGATTTACCGATTCATACTAGCACCCAGATGACAGTTACAGGGGTTGAGGGTGCAAAGCTAATGAAATCTCTTGGAGTAGAACGGGTGGTATTGGCACGAGAGCTTTCTATTGCAGAGATGAAACAGATTCGCCAAGAGGCGGATGTGGAACTGGAGGCATTTATTCACGGTGCACTTTGTTATTCCTATTCGGGGCAGTGTTTATTCAGTAGTCTATTAGGTGGTAGAAGTGGAAATCGTGGTCGTTGTGCTCAGCCTTGTCGTTTGTATTATGCGGTTTTAAACCAGCAGAAAAAGGAGTACAAAAAAGAATCTTATGTGCTGAGCTTAAAAGATTTGTGTGGAATTGAATATTTGCAACAGCTACATGAGGCAGGAGTTTATTCATTGAAAATAGAAGGTCGTATGAAACAAGCATCTTATGCGGCTGGCGTTGTTGCTCTTTATCGAAAATATATCGATTTAGAAAAACAGATATCCCAAGAAGATATGCAACATTTATATGAATTGGGGAATCGTTGTGGTTTTACTGCAAAATATCTGGAGCAGCATAATGATAAAAATATGATTACTTTTGTAAAGCCTTCTTATGAGAAATCTAATGAAGCCCTTCATCAGGAAATTGAAGGCACATATGTAGATGTAAAAAGTCAACTTCCAATAACAGGAACTTTACTGATTCAAAAAGGACATCCACTTAAATTTGACGTAAATCGAGAAGATATTCATGTATCTACGACTCTAGGCGAGGTTCAGGTAGCAAAAAATAAGCCTTTAGAAGAAGCTGATGTCCGTGAGCGCATAAATAAGACTGGAGAAACTCCATTTTATTTTGAAGAATTAAATATTCATATGGATTCCGATGTTTTTGTACCAAATGGTGCTCTCAATCAACTACGTCGAGATACATTATCTAAACTAGAAACTGAATTACTAGCTGAATTTGCACGAAAAAATGAAAATAATACTTGCATAAATACGAGTTTTAAAGCGGAAAAAGATGTCATTTTATATCAAAAACATGATGAAGTGCATAATAAACTAATCTGCTCCTGTGAGACAAGAGAGCAGTTTGAAGTACTACTTGCGGCTAAGCATGTGACTACAATTTATGTAGATACTCAGATGTATTCTTTTGAGTCCTTAATAGATGAATTAGAGTATGATATTAAGGTAGCACATCGGTGTAAAAAAGAAATATTTCTTAGACTGCCAGCTGTTTTTCGAGCCCATACTTCTAGGAAGTTCATGGAAATTAAAAGTAGACTTAATAATTCTGGATTAGATGGAGTTGTAGTGCGAAATTATGAAGAATTGTATTTTTCAAAGGAAGCATTAACAGATCTTTTCATGGTAATTGATCATAATATGTATACCTATAATGATTATGCAAAGACAGGATTTGAAAACTATGGAGTTATACGTGATACGATTCCTTTGGGATTAAATCAGAAGGAAATTCGTAGACGCAACAATACACAAAGTGAAATGCTTATATATGGTCATTATCCACTTATGGTTTCTGCAGGCTGTGTGCATAAAAATACTTGTGGTTGTGATAAGCAGTCTCAGATTACTTACTTAAAGGATCGTTATAATGTATTGTTTCCGGTTAAGAATTATTGTGAGGACTGTTATAATATTATTTATAATTCCGTTCCAGTTCTTTTGTTTGGGGAATTAGAACACTTAAAAGAATATGGTATTCGTCATTTTCGATTAGAATTTACGATCGAAAGTGCAGAAGATGTAGAGAATATCTTGCAGCTTTTCCGAGGAAAAGGGCGAGATATTAGATACACCAATGGTCATTATAAAAGAGGAGTAGAATAATTATATGACTTCTATTATGGTTCAAACTTTCAAATATTTAATCATGTTTTTATTTTTAGGCTATGTTTTAGGGGCGTTTTATGTCTTCCGTTATGGAAGGCAAATAGAAAAGCAAAAGCATATCTACATAGTACAAAAGGTCTTTTTATTTACCATTCATGGACTTGGCTTTTGGAGCTTGTATTTGAATAATCCAAGCGTAAAGCTGATTGGTTTTTATTTGATGCAGCTCGTTCTCTTTACCGCCATTTTCTTGTTTTATCACTTCATGTATAAAAAGTGTTCTGTACTGTTGGTAAATAATATGGTTATGCTATTAGCTGTTGGTATGATTGCTTTGACACGCATTTCCTTTGATAAAGCCTTCCGACAATTTATATTCCTAGTAATAGGTTCTGTGATTATGCTGATGATTCCTTTATTTTTACAAAAGGGTTCGTTGTTTCGCAATTTCTCTGCTATTTATTTTGTAGTTGGGGTAGCCTTGCTTGCAACAGTAGTTGCTATTGGCGCCACCAGCTATGGAGCGAAGCTTACTATTTCCATTGGTAGCATATCTTTTCAGCCATCGGAATTTGTGAAACTTCTTTTTGTGTTTTTTATTGCTTCTATGTTATACAAAGGAGCCAGCTTTAAGAGAATATTTTTTACAAGCTGTTTGTCTGCAGTTTATGTATTACTTCTAGTTGCTTCTAAGGATTTAGGTGGAGCACTGTTGTACTTTATGACATATCTTATGATGATATATGTAGCTTCTAAGAAGGTTCGCTATTTATTGATTGGTACAGGTGGAATTTCTATTGCGGCTGTTTTAGGATATGCTCTTTTTTCACATGTGCAAACACGTGTATTTGTATGGTTAAATCCAACCGCTGATATTGATAGACAGGGCTATCAAATTTGTCAATCCTTGTTTGGTATCGGTACAGGTAGCTGGTTTGGTCTTGGAATAGGCGAAGGCATACCAGGAAAAATTCCTGTAGTTGACAAGGATTTTATATTTTCTGCTATTTCTGAGGAGTTTGGAGCAATATTTGCTATCGGATTAATTTTACTTTGTATCAGTTGTTTTATTATGTTTATAAACATATCTATGCAGATGAAGGATAAGTTTTATAAACTAGTTGCGATTGGACTTGCAACCTTATATGCCACGCAAGTTATTTTAACGATTGGCGGAGTAATCAAATTTATTCCGTCTACTGGTGTGACGCTACCTCTGGTAAGCTACGGCGGTAGCTCACTGTTATCTACATTATTTATGTTTGGCATTGTGCAAGGATTGTATATGCGAAAGGCGGTGTCAAAAACGACAAATAACAAGTCGAAAAAAGACACTATGCTTGAGAAAAAGAATCAAAATAAAGAGTTTAACATAGTTACTTATATTTTTCTCGTGATTTTTATGGCGATGATAGGGTATTTTGTATATTTCCTTGCCTTTGAAAGTGATGATTTTATAAATAATGAATATAATGGATTGCAAACTTTATTTGAAGAAGATGTCGTTCGAGGTGAAATTATTACCTCAGACGGATATGTCATCGCAGAAACGATTACAAATGCAAATGGAAATGAAAATCGAAATTATCCATATGGTGAAATGTTTGCTCATGTGACTGGGTATACAGGTAATACTCGCACTGGCTTGGAAAAACAGCTAAATTTTGATTTACTGCGTTGTCATAGTGTGTTTATAGAAAAGATTCTTTCTGAGTTTACAGGTGAAAAGCAGCTTGGAGATAGTGCGGTTACAACTCTAAGATATGACTTACAGGAAGCAGCCTACAAAGCGCTTGGAAAATACGAGGGTGCAATTGTTGTGATGGAACCGTCCACAGGAAAGATATTAGCTATGGTTTCCAAACCAAGCTATAATCCAAATACCATAGAAGAGGATTGGGAAGACTTGCAAGAGGGTTCATCACTCTATAATCGAGCAACCCAAGGACAGTATACACCAGGTTCTATTTTTAAAACCCTGACAACCTTAGCATATGTAGAGAGTAACCCAGAAAGCTACCAGAATTATTCCTATGAATGCACAGGTGAAATTACGATTCAGAACAAAACTATTCATTGTGCATCTGGAAAAAAACATGGAATGGTAGATTTAGAACAATCCTTTGCAGAATCCTGCAACACCTCTTATGCAAATATGATGCAAAGTATTGATGAGGATATCTTTCAACAGGTATGTGATGCAATGTTATTTAATCAAAAGCTTCCAATCGCCTTCGAGTCGTCTATAAGTAGCTTTTCTATTTCTGAAGCAGATGAAAATGCACTGAAAATGGATACCGCTATTGGACAGGGGAAAACACTAGTTTCACCACTTCATATGACAATGCTGGCTAGTGCAGTTTGTAATGATGGTGTTGTAATGCGTCCTTACCTGGTAGAACAGATACATAATTACAACGGAATTGTAGTAGAAGAAACCAAAGCAAAAGAATATGTTACATTATTTACTGCTAATCAAGTTGATTTGTTATCACAATATATGCGTACTACTGTAGAAACAGGTACTGCTACAAAACTACAGTCAGATAATTATACTGCATATGGGAAAACGGGTACCGCGCAAACAACTAGTGATTTGGATAAAACAAATGCATGGTTTATGGGGTACGCTGAGAGTAACGACAAGGAAATCGCTATCGCTGTTGTGATAGAGGATTCCGGGTCTGGTAGCTCTTATGCAGTGCCAATAGCAAAAAAAGTCTTTGATATATTTTTTAAATAACGAGAATTGATAGAAAAATCGTATGAAAGAATTGCATATATAGAAAAAAAGGGGTATACTGTGTATAGTTTTTGGGCACCAACACGTAGGAGGTATTGCAATGATTGAGGCAACGAGTTGTGGCGGTGTAGTAATTTTTCGTGGGAAAGTTTTGCTCTTATATAAGAATTATAAGAACAAATACGAAGGTTGGGTTCTTCCAAAAGGAACAGTAGAACCAGGGGAAGACTATAAGGATACAGCTATCCGTGAAGTGAAAGAGGAAACCGGAGCTGATGCAACAATTATCCGATACATAGGAAAAAGCCAATATACCTTTACAGTACCAGAGGATACCGTCGAAAAAGAGGTTCATTGGTATCTTATGATGGGCGAAAGCTATTATAGCAAGCCACAGAAAGAAGAGTTTTTCGTAGACTCTGGCTTCTATAAATATCATGAAGCATATCATTTATTGAAATTTACCAATGAAAAACAGATCTTAGAAAAAGCATATAATGAGTATTTGGACTTAAAAAAAAGTAATCTTTGGGGTACTCATAAATATTATTAATTTTCTATAGTCTTTTAGAATAAGCCGTTAAATGATAACGGCTTATTTCTTACATTATTGTTAACAATTATTAGAAGCATAAAGGATGTTTTAGATGAAGTTTTTTCATGATTTATTTGTGAGCGAAGGCATCTTACCATGCCTTGAACAGATAGTAGAAAAGATAAAACAGAATACTCTGACACCTAATATCTATGTCATCACATTTGCCTCTAATCCCAAAAATCTACTAGATATCATTCCCACCTGGGAACTAATGCAACCAGGGTATCCGAAGAAAGATGTTGAAATCATTGGTATTGCAGGCGGAAAAAAAGATGCATTAGAGTTAGTAGAACACATGATTAGGGAGACTTTTGAACAGACTGGTAATATAGATGTTCGTGCATATCTAACAAGTAAACAGGAGGGACAGACATGAGTGTAGTTCTTTCTATATTACAATGGATAGGCTGGATTCTTCTTGCTACCTTAGCAATAGCTGTCCTTTTGTCCTTGACAGTGATGTTTGTTCCGGTACGATATGAGCTGGAGGGAGATATCCGCCAACAGCAGTGGATAAAAGGGAAAATACACTGGCTTTTGCATATACTTCGGGCGAGTGTTGTCTATGAAGAGGATGTTTCTTTTATTGAAATAAAAATATTATGGATGTCAAAGACTTTTTCTCTTAAATTAGAAAAAGAAAACAATATTCCCCAACAAGCAAAGAAAATCTTGAATGAAGAGAAGAAAAAAGAAGGTATCATCTCTAAAATAAAGGGCATTATAAATCGTATCAAAGAGTTATATCCAAAAATCAAGATAATTATTACGGACGATAGAAACAAAGCGGCAGTTCTTCATATTAAAAGAGAACTAATTTATTTAATGAAAATATTACTGCCGGCACAATCAAAGATAGATGCAACATTCTCTACTGGCTCACCAGATACTACAGGACAAGCTTTTGGTGTCATCGCATGCTTGCCTATTATTTATCAAGAGGGGTGGAAGCTTTTACCAGATTTTGCTGCGGAAGAAGCATATTTTCATGGCTATTTCTGGGGTAAAGGTAGATTATATGGCTATAAACTTCTTGGTATTATTTTGCGAATAGTGTTTGATAAGAATTGCCAAAGAATGTATACTATGTTTAATAAATTTCTAAAAATATTAAAAAGCAATCCAAGTCAGGAGGAAAAATAAATGGATAATTTAAATACAACTGTAGAATCATTATTTAAAGGAATGGACAACTTTATTACAACAAAAACCGTTGTAGGTGAACCAATTACTGTTGGTGATATTATCATATTACCACTTGTAGATGTATCTTTTGGTGTCGCAGCAGGTGCAATGCTGGAAAACACCAAAAATAATGGTGCAGGCGGCATGGGAGGAAAAATGACTCCAAGTGCAGTGCTGATTATTTCTAATGGTTCCACCAGACTTGTCAACATCAAGAATCAGGATGCGATAACCAAAATCCTAGATATGGTTCCAGATGTACTTGATCGTTTCACCCCAGAAAAAGATGAAACCGTTGTTGTAGAAGAGGAAGAAATCTAATCTATAAAGAAATTAAGGACTGTCATAAGGCAGTCCTATTTTAATGAACAAAATATGAAGACTGAGCTCTTTTGCAAGCAATAAAAAAGAACTGCCTTACGACAGTCCTTTGATTTCGTCTGAATTAAGCGCGCTCTACACGGCCAGATCTTAAGCAGGAAGTACATACATATAATTTCTGTGGTACTCCGTTTACTTTACAACTAACTTTTTTGATGTTTGATTTCCAAATTTTATTAGATCTTCTATGAGAGTGACTAACAGCGATTCCGAAATGAACGCCTTTTTCACATACTGCACATTTTGCCATACTCATTGCACCTCCTTGAAATTCACTAAGCTCAAATTCATTTTTGAACTCACAACATGAGTATTCTAACAGATTCATATCTATAATGCAAGGAAAAAATGTAAAAAATTCATGAATTCAAATAGACTGTTTGCATTTTAATGAAAATTTGGTATAATAAAGACTAACTATGTCATAATTATATGGAGGTACAATTATGAAAGGTCAAATGGATACCCAATATGGGAAAGTATTAATTGATGAAAATGTAATTGCAACATATGCAGGTTCAGTTGCTGTAGAATGCTTTGGTATTGTTGGTATGGCTGCAGTAAATATGAAGGATGGACTTGTTAAATTATTAAAAAAAGAACATCTTACACATGGCATTGAAGTTTTTGTTGATGAAAATAATATGATTAACATTAATTTTCATGTTATCATCGCATACGGTGTAGGTATTGTTACCGTTTCCGACAACTTAATCGAAACAGTAAAATACAAAGTTGAACAGTTCACAGGTATGAAGATTAACAAAATCAACATCCACGTTGAAGGCGTGCGTGTGATTGATTAAGGAGGAATTTGCTGTGCAGATTACAAGTGTAAACTCAAATATGTTAGCAAAAATGTTCCTTGCTGGCGCAAAGAACCTTGATGCAAAAAAAGAATGGATTAATGAATTAAACGTTTTCCCTGTTCCAGATGGTGATACAGGTACAAACATGACAATGACAATTATGTCAGCAGCAAGAGAAGTAAGTGCCCTTGGCGAAAATCCAGAAATGAAAGCCCTTGCAAAAGCAATTTCTTCTGGTTCACTTCGTGGTGCTAGAGGCAACTCAGGTGTTATCCTTTCTCAGTTATTGAGAGGCTTTTGTAAAGTTGTAGGCGAATATAACGATATAGATGTCTGTGTGCTTTGTGATGCTATGCAGAAGGCTGTTGAAACAGCTTACAAGGCAGTTATGAAACCAAAGGAAGGAACGATTCTTACTGTTGCAAAGGGTGCTGCTGATAAAGCATTAGAATTAGTAGATGAAACCGATGATTTGGTATATTTCTGTGATGAAATTATCAAACACGCTGATTATGTGCTTAGCCAGACACCAGAAATGCTTCCTGTATTAAAACAGGCCGGTGTAGTTGACTCAGGCGGACAGGGACTTATGCAGGTATTAAAAGGTGCATATGATGTTTTACTTGGTAATGAAGTAGATTATTCTATTGAGGATGTGCCTACAAGTAGCGGAGTGGTTAAAATTTCGGCTGAAACAGAGGCTGAAATCAAATTCGGTTACTGTACAGAATTTATCATTGTATTAAATAAACCAATGACAGACAAGGAAGAAATAGAATACAAAGCATTTCTTGAATCTATCGGTGATTCAATCGTAGTGGTAGCGGACGATGAGATAACAAAAACTCACGTACATACCAATGATCCAGGTCTTGCAATTCAGAAAGCGTTGACTTTCGGATCCTTGAGCAAGATTAAGATTGACAATATGCGTGAAGAACATCAAGAAAAACTCATCAAAGATGCAGAAAAAATTGCCACAGAGCAGAAGAAAGAAGAATTAGCTGCTGCAGAAGTTCCAACAGCAGAAGAACCATCTAAAGAGGTTGGCTTTATAGCTGTTTCCATTGGTGAAGGTATGAATAAAATTTTCCGTGGACTTGGTGTTGACTACATCATCGAAGGTGGTCAGACAATGAACCCAAGTACAGAAGATATGTTGACTGCCATTGAAAATGTAAATGCTGATCACATATTTATCCTTCCGAACAACAGTAATATCATTATGGCTGCAAATCAGGCTGCTGCATTTGTAGAGGATAAAGATGTCATCGTTATCCCTACCAAGACAGTACCTCAGGGAATTACAGCTGTTATTAATTACCTAGCAGATGTTTCACCAGAAGAAAACAAAGAAACTATGATGGAAGAAATAGCAAATGTAAAAACCGGACAGGTGACATACGCTGTTCGTGATACAGAAATCGATGGATTTGAAATCAAAGAAAACGATTACATGGGTATTGGTGATAAAACCATCCTTGCTGTTGGTACAGATATGAATACTGTGACGATTGAAATGCTGGATAAGATGATTGATGATGACTCAGCAATGGTTAGTATTTACTATGGTAGTGAATCTTCGGAAGAAGCAGCAGCTGAAATTGCGGCTGTTATAGAAGAAAAGTACCCAGATATTGACGTGGAACTCAATGACGGTGGACAGCCAATTTATTACTATGTTATCTCAGTTGAATAATTTATATATTTCATAAACACTCGAACTCCCTCAATATATACAATTTATCGCTGTACTAGCGTAAGGCTTCTAAATTGTATATATTGA
>JAZULP010000014.1:0-27678 GCA_045603165.1 Agathobacter sp.
GATGAACAACTTCCTGATTCCAGGACTTCAGGATCTGTGCGTTTCCAGAACTTCCTTCTCATGGGGGATTCCAGTAGACTTCGATCCAAAACATGTTGTATATGTATGGCTTGATGCGCTTACCAACTATATTACCAAGATTGGTTACGATCCAGACGGTTCTAACGAAATGTTCAAAAAGAACTGGCCAGCGGATTTACACTTAATCGGAAAAGACATCGTTCGTTTCCATACTATTTACTGGCCAATCTTCTTGATGGCTCTGGATTTACCACTTCCAAAACAGGTCTTTGGACATCCTTGGTTGCTGCAGGGTGGCGATAAGATGAGCAAATCAAAAGGAAATGTAATCTACGCGGATGATATGGTAGATTTATTCGGTGTAGACGCAACTCGTTATTTTGTGCTTCACGAAATGCCATTTGAAAACGATGGTGTAATCACATGGGATTTGGTAATCGAACGCTTTAACTCTGACCTAGCAAACATTCTTGGGAACTTGGTAAACCGAACTGTTTCCATGAGCAATAAATATTTTGGCGGTGTAGTACGTTCTACAGGCGTTACAGACGAAGTAGATGCAGACCTTAAGGCAGTAGTCACTGAAGCACAAGCAAAGGTAGCAGAAAAAATGGATAAGCTTCGAGTTGCAGATGCAATATCCGAGGTATTTACAGTATTTCGTCGTTGCAACAAATACATCGACGAAACAATGCCTTGGGCACTTGCTAAGGATGAAGCACAAAGCAACCGTCTTGCAGAGGTACTTTACAACTTAACTGAAGCTATCACAATTGGAGCAAGCTTGCTTTACAGCTTCTTACCACAAACTGCAGAAAAAATTGTAGCGCAGTTAAACACAGAGCTTCGTAGCTTAGATGCGTTAGACAAATTTGGTCTGTATGAAAGTGGGAAAAAGGTAATCGATGTACCAGAAATTCTTTTTGCACGTCTGAAACCAGAAGATGTTCTTCCAAAAGTAGAAGCCATTCAAGCTGCTCAGAAAGCAGAATACGAAGCAGAAATGGCTCGTCTCAACGGCGAAACTCTTGTAGAAGCTCAGAAAGAGGGAGTAATCGATATCGAAGCAAAAACAGAAATTACCTTTGATGATTTTATGAAAATGCAGTTTCAAGTAGGTGAAATCATAGCATGTGAAGCAGTAGAAAAATCAAAGAAGCTTCTTTGCTCACAGGTTCAAATAGGTAGTCAGGTAAAACAGATAGTATCTGGTATCCGTAAAGATTACTCGCCAGAGGAAATGGTGGGCAAAAAAGTTATGGTTTTAGTAAACTTAAAACCTGCAAAATTAGCAGGTGTTATGTCAGAGGGGATGCTTCTATGTGCAGAAGATGCAGAAGGAAATCTTGCCCTCATGACACCAGAAAAATCTATGCCTTCAGGGGCGGAGATTGCGTAAGCGGGAACAGGCACTGTTCCATGATAAGGAGAAGCCATGGAATATATCGACATTGTAGATGAAAATGGGATACCGACGGGTGAAACCATTGATAGAACCGTTGCCCACAGAACGGGTACTCGTCATAGAACGACCCATATTTGGATTGTAAGAAGACGAGAAGGTAAGGTTGAGATTTTGTTGCAAAAACGCGCAAAATATAAAGATTCTTTTCCAGGATGCTATGATATTTCCAGTGCAGGACATATTCCTGCCGGTGTAGATTTCATATCATCAGGATTACGTGAATTGGAAGAAGAATTGGGCTTTACAATTTCTGAAGACGAGCTTATAGAATGTGGTATTCGTCGTACTTTTGCAGAAAACGAATTTCATGGAGTTCCATATGTGGATAATCAAGTTGCAAAAGTCTTTTTGTTGTGGAAAGACAAGGAAATTGAAGACTTAACTCTACAAGAAGAAGAAATCGAAAGTGTCATGTGGATGGATTTTGAAGAATGCAAAGATGCAGTGAGAAACCATACCATTCCAAGCTGTATTGATATCGAAGAGCTTGAATTAATAGAGGAGCATATGTAATGATTTTTGAAACACATGCACATTATGACGATGAACGTTTTCATGAGGATAGAGATGAAATACTCCGACGTCTTCCAGAAGAGGGTGTTGGAGTAGTAATTAATAGTGGTGCCTCCGTAGAATCTACGCGAGACACCATTGCTCTTGCCAGGGACTATGCCCACGTATATGCGGCGGTTGGTGTCCATCCTAGTGAAATAGAGGATCTGGATGAAGTATTCTTTCAGTGGATGAAGGAACAGGCTGCTTGGGAGAAGACCGTAGCCATTGGTGAAATCGGACTAGACTACTACTGGGAAAAAGAACCGGAGATTCAGGCCAAGCAGAGATATTGGTTTGGCCGTCAAATAGAATTAGCGAGAGAAACGGGACTTCCCATCATCATTCATTCTAGAGATGCAGCAGCAGACACCATGCAGGTAATGAAAGAGCATTGTGCAGAAGAAATTCCAGGGGTAGTTCACTGCTATTCATATTCGAAAGAAATGGCATTAGAATTTATCAAAATGGGATATTATATTGGAGTTGGCGGAGTAGTCACCTTTAAAAATGCAAAAAAATTAAAAGAAACGGTAGAATCCATCCCATTAGAGAGCATACTATTGGAAACGGACTGTCCGTATATGGCACCCGAACCATATCGTGGAAAAAGAAATAATTCTTTATACTTGACTTATGTTAGAGATAAGATTGCGGAAATCAAAGGAATCTCTCCGGAAGAAGTAGAAAGCGTAACAGAAGCAAGTGCTAGAAGGCTGTTTACGAAGATAAAATAGGACGCAAGATATTGGTTTACAATTTGAGTAAATTAGAAAGAGAGAGTCAAATATGGCAACACTTGGAAATCCAAAGAAAACCATAGAAGTTCTACAAAAATATAATTTTAATTTTCAGAAGAAATTCGGACAGAACTTTCTGATAAATACTGGAATTTTGGAAGATATCATTGAAGCCGCGGAGATTACAAAGGATGATTTTGTCTTAGAAATCGGACCAGGAATCGGTACCATGACACAGTATCTTTGTGAATCTGCAAGAGAAGTTGTAGCAATTGAAATCGATAAGAATTTAATACCAATTTTAAAAGATACATTAAGTACATATGATAATGTGGAAGTGCTCAATGAAGATATTTTAAAAGTAGATATCAAAAGATTGGCTGAAGAAAGAAATGACGGAAAGCCAATAAAAGTCGTGGCGAATTTACCATATTATATCACGACACCGATTATCATGGGACTTTTCGAAAGCCAAGTGCCAATCGATAGTATTACGATTATGGTGCAAAAAGAGGTGGCAGAGCGTATGCAGGAGGGACCTGGAAGCAAGGAATATGGAGCATTGTCTTTGGCAGTGCAGTATTATGCCAATCCAAGGATCGTGGTGAATGTACCACCGAGCTGTTTCATGCCACAGCCAAAGGTAGGAAGTGCAGTTATTCGTCTTACCCGACACGAAGAACCACCAGTGGATGTTGAGGATGAAAAATTGATGTTTAAAATCATACGTGCATCCTTTAATCAAAGAAGAAAGACGCTGGCAAATGGTTTAAATAATTTTCCAGGATTGCACTTGAGCAAGGAAGCTATCCAGCAATGCATCGAAGAATTAGGAGTTCCGGTTACGATTCGTGGCGAAGTACTTTCTTTGGAGCAATTTGCAAGGCTCAGCAATATCATTGGAAAACATTTATAATTCTGTTATTTGTTTTAGTGAATAAAAAAATCATAGGTGCAAATACTGTTATCAAGAAAAAAGATAACGGAGGACGTGCCATATGAGAAAATATCAATACATTGTAGCGGCTGCTTGCGTTCTGATAGGAGCAGCTGGCTTTGCTGGCATATATGCAACAAATCAGTCCCAACAGGAGCAAGAGGAACTTGTGCAGGACCAGCAGGAATTAGAGCAGGGACAAGAAATTGTAATTGGGTCTAAGACAGAGGATGAAGATGCCAACCAGGTGGCAGATGGCGAATTAGAACCAAATGTGGAGAATCAATTAGAAATCAATGATGATCCATTAGCAGAAAAGGATTTAGAAGCTCAGCAGCAATTAGAAAATCAGGAAATCGCCCAGAATGCTGCCAATAAAAATGATGCAGAAGTAGGTACCATTCAGGAAGAGGTATTACATTTAAATCCAGATGATGGCATTATGTGGCCAGTAGAAGGAAGTGTACTTTTAGATTACAGTATGGATTCCACCATCTTCTTTCCTACTTTGCAGCAATATGAGTATAATCCATCTATGGTCTTTTCTGCGAAGGTCAACGATAAGGTTTACTTTGTAGCAAAAGGTAAGATTACAAGCATAACAACCAACGAAGAAACAGGTTGCACGGTAACACAGGACATCGGTGATGGTTATACCGCTATTTACGGTCAATTAAAGGAATTAAATTTTGAAGTAGGAGACATGGTACAATCCGGACAGGTAGTTGGTTATGTTAGTGAGCCAACAAAATACTACTCTGTAGAAGGAAGTAATGTATACTTCCAGTTGCTAAAGGATGGCGTACCTGTAGATCCAGAAGAAATTCTTCCATAAAAAACAAAATATATCTAAAGGTTTTCGAAAAGTAACAAGGTTGATTTCTTGTTACTTTTTTGCTATAATCTTGATACTATTAAAGTAACGAATGAAAAGGAGGTAAGCGCATGGATTGCACCAAGTATAGTCCAATAATTCAAGAGTTGATAAATGTTATAGATAAAAATATTCATGTTGATGAAGAGCTTACCCTAAGATATTGCCATGACCTCATCAACCATGGCGAAGAATACAAGGATGATGCTGTGGTTGCATTAGGACATTATTATCGAGCTCTTGTTTATTACGTATCCAACGAAGGTAGTTTATTTTATGAAGCCATCACCAATGCGCTGTCAAGTTTAAGTAAGGTACAGGAATGGGAGCTTATGGCTCGTTGCTACAATTGTTTAGGGCTTTATTCTGTAAACCGGCGCAATGCACTAGTAGCACTTGATTATTATCTTAGTGCTATCAATTGCTGTAAAAAGGTTGGTAAAGAGGAATTTGAGTTTGTCATATTAATAAACGTTGGTGCATTATATACCATGTATGGGAGATTTGAGGATGCGATTGAAAGTCTGCAGGCAGCATTAAATTATTTTAGCCAGCATCCAGAACATTCAAGATATGATGAGTATATGGTACGTGCCTATCAAAACATGGCAAAAGCATATTTGTGTAAGGGTATGCTGGTAGAAGCGGAAACTTGTCTTAAGAAAATTTATGAAAAGCATAGACAATACGAGGATAATCAAGTATTAATAACAGTATGGGCAGTAGAAGCAATGTATTATCACATTGTAGATAATGACAAGAAATGTGACGAATGCATTGCCTGCATACATAAAGAATTCAAACAAAACATGCCAATTATGGAGATGTTTGAGGATATATACGATTACTGTAGAATTTTGCTTGATCGTCAAATGGATAAAGAGTTCTGGGAAATTATGAAGATTATGGAGCCAATGGCAGTGTCCGTAGGCATTACGAATTTAATGCTTCGTCTTCTATCATTAAAGATGAAATTCTATAGTAGAAACAAGATGAACTCAGAATATATTGAAACAGCAGGCACATATTATGAGCTATCGGAAAGAAATGAGATAGAAAACAAGCTTATGATGAACAATGTTTTAAATATTCGTAAGAATTTGGAAATGGTTCATCATGAAAAAGAAGAAATCGAAAAGAATAACGAAATTCTCCGTGAAAAATCGGAGACAGACCCATTGACGGGCTTAAGCAATCGTTTTCATTTAGCAGACTATTCTGAAGAATTATTCCGAAGAGCTATAAAAAATGGCATACCACTTACGGTAGAAATATTGGATATGGATTTCTTTAAGGAATATAATGATCACTATGGTCACCAAAAGGGTGATGAATGTATCAGACAGATTGGAGCTGTAATCAAATCCATGGAAGAATTTGGTGCATTTGGTGCTCGTTATGGTGGAGATGAATTTGTACTGATATATGAAAACATCACCAAGGATCAGGCTATGACATATATGGCAGAACTTCGCAAACGAGTGATGGGCTTAAATATTGAACATCAAAAATCGAATGTTTCACAGTGTGTTACAGTTAGTCAGGGTATGTGTTGGGATATTCCAGTACAGGGCAATAGCATAAAGAATTATATTCATATTGCAGATAATATGCTTTATCGCGTGAAGCAGAAAGCACGTAACAACTTCTGTGTGGGTAGCTTGAACGCATCAGAAGAGCAGATGCTTATCAGTCACTTATAAGAAAACTTCATAAAATCTTAATCGGTTAAGGGATTGGATATTAAGAAATAATTCGCTACAATAAAACCATGAAAATCATGATTTTGTTGTAGCGTTTTTTGCTATAAATACTGTGGAGGAAGTTATGTACAATGTATTAGTATGTGATGATGAAAAGGATATTGTATCCGCACTAAAAATCTATCTTACCAGCGAGGGATATCATGTATTAGAAGCCAGCAATGGAAAAGAGGCCGTAGCAATAATAGAAAAGAACGAAGTACATCTTGTAATTATGGATATTATGATGCCAATCATGGATGGTATACAAGCGATGCTAAAAATTCGTGAAATTTCAAATGTGCCAGTAATTCTTTTGACTGCAAAAAGTGAGGATACGGATAAAGTGTTGGGCTTAACCGTTGGTGCAGATGATTATGTGACCAAGCCATTTAATCCGGTGGAATTACAGGCTCGTGTCAAATCCCAGCTGCGTCGGTATATGCTTCTGGGAAGTGGAAGCAAGGCAACAGATAAAGCCCGTATGGGTGGAATTGAGTTGGATGATAGAGCAAAAGAGGTAACGCTAGACGGTGAAAAGGTAAACCTTACCAGAACTGAGTATGATATTTTAAAGCTACTTATGGATCATCCCGGAGAAGTGTTCTCACCGAATCAGATATATGAAAAGGTATGGAAGGAAAATCCTTACGGAACAGAAAATACGGTTGCGGTACATATTCGACACCTAAGAGAAAAAATTGAGTATAATCCACAGGAACCGCGATATCTCAAGGTAGTTTGGGGACGTGGATATAAGATGGAAGGAGATAGATGATGAAAAAGTACATACAGAATATTTGGATGCGAATTTTGTCTTGTTTTCTTTGCACCTTGTCTATTGTTGTTGTGGGAACTGTTGTAGTAATCGACGTGTTGTATGGTTTTCAGAATCATACGACCTTTATCATGGTAACCTTTTTTCTGTTGCTTATAGTAGCCCTTGTGCTATTGATTTTATCTACACCGCAAGAGGCAGAGCAGCTAGGCGTTTTACATCGAGTTCCAATGGGCATTTATTCGGGAATTATGTTTTTTATAGAGTATGTATTACTCGTAATCATAAGTGATGGATTGATAAGTGCAATCTATTACAACAGTATTTCGAATGAAATAGGCGGTATATTACTTATAGTAGCCGTAGGTTGTGTAGTTTTACTTGCGTTTACTTATTTGCAGAACATGATTGCAAGAATCTGTACTAGATGTTTTTGGAGATACAGTGAAATTTATTATGTGCTAAAAATAGTCAAATGGATTTGGCATAAATTTAAAAATTCTATCTCTAAGTCTTATATGTATGTAATCAAGATTGTAAGAGAAAATATATCACTTCTCTGGAAGGGAATGGGCATTTTAGTACTCATTGCACTCCTCGAGTTTTTTATAATCATAGTTAATGTAGTTGATAGGTGGAATCCAGAGGGCATATTAATCTGGTTCTTTGTTGGAAAAATTATAGAAATTCCGTTGGTGCTCTATGTACTATTGCAAATGGAAACCCTACAGGAAGGTACGCAACGAATTGCCACCGGAGATTTATCGGAGGCGATTGATACCAGTAAAATGTTTTGGGAGTTCAAAAAGCATGGGGACAACATCAACAATGTAAGCAAAAGCATACATCTTGCAGTAAATGAGCAAATGAAAAGCGAACGCTTTAAAACCGAGCTAATCACCAATGTATCTCATGATATCAAAACACCATTAACATCTATTATCAATTATGTCGATTTAATTAAGAAGGAGGCAATCGCTGATGAGAGGCTATGTGAATATGTAGAGGTATTGGATAGACAGTCGGCACGTCTCAAAAAGCTAATTGAAGATTTAATCGAGGCATCGAAGGCATCTACAGGGAATCTGACGGTAAATCTAGAGGAATGTGATGTAGAGGTGCTGTTAACACAAATAATTGGAGAGTTTGGAGAAAAGCTACAGGCAAACGCTTTGGAGGTGGTCCTTGATAAACCAGAGCATCCTGTCCTAGTAATGGCAGATGGACGTCATATGTGGCGTGTGTTGGATAACTTACTTGGAAATGCCTGCAAATATGCAATGCCAAATACTCGACTTTACGTTTCACTAAAGGAGGAAGGAGAGATTATAACCATTATTTTTAAGAATATTTCGAAAGCAGCGCTAAATATTCCAAGTGAAGATCTTTTGGAACGATTCGTAAGAGGTGACAGCTCGCGAAATACTGAAGGAAGCGGATTAGGCCTTTCCATCGCACAGAGTCTTACAGAGCTGATGAGCGGAAGCATGAGACTAGATATAGATGGTGATTTATTCAAGGTAACTTTGAAATTTTATACCATCACTCCAGGAATACAAAAATAAAAAGAGATAATTAAAAGGGGCGTTCGAAAATTTCGAACGACCCTTTTTAAAATCGTTTTGTTTGCTTCATATTTACATATGAAGATAAGTCTCTACAGGACTTGGTAATTACAAATCCATAGATAATACAATTCTCTTTCTCTTCAATGCGAACTACATTACCTTCCAATTCCAACATATGTCCTATGTCTTCATATCGAAGCAATACGTGACTACCGCTTTGTAATGGTAGTTGTTTATCTCTATCTGTAATAGAAAAACCGGTCAGGCTGACATCACGTATTATAACATTTTGCTCGCCATGTCCTGAAACACGAAGTTTTGCATAATGAGATACCCCAATACGATAGCAGTTGCGTCGGTTGTGACGATAACCACTATCTGCTCTTACCTGTACAAGGTAGTATCCTTGGTAATATACAATGGTTGAATTTATCCATATATATGGGATACCTTGCGAATTGGTATATAGCACATTGGTTATAACATTATCAAATTTTAGAATTTGTCCAAAGCTATTATCTAAGGAAATCAATGCAATGTTATCTTTTAGATGTCTAATGAGCGTGGCACCGATTTCCATACGTTTAGTTCCATTATTCAGATTTAAAACTATGTGGCTTCCTACTTCAATTTCTGAAAATTCCTTCTTCACAAAGGACCTCCTTAAATAACATAAGTGGTAATAAAGATTTTTTAATAATTTTCCACTTTTCTTTCAAAATGAGCGATTGGATGATTACATACTGGACATACATCCGGAGCATCTTCGCCTTCGTGGATGTATCCACAGTTATTACACTTCCACCCAAGAGGAGCATCACCCTTGAATGTTGTTTCATTTCTGTAGCTTTCTAATAATTTGAGGTAACGTTTTTCGTGTGCTGCTTCAACTTCAGCAACAAGTTCAAATTTTTTAGCAAGGTCTTCAAAGCCTTCTTCTCTAGCTTCTTTCGCCATGCGTACATACATGCTGGTCCATTCTTCATTTTCACCAGCGGCTGCATCCACTAAATTTTCTTCCACATTGCCTATTCCATGGAATTCCTTAAACCACATTTTAGCATGTTCTTTTTCCTGATTTGCTGTTTCTTCGAAAAGGTTTGCCATCTGAACATAGCCAGCTTTCCTTGCAGCAGATGCATAATAGGTATATTTGTTACGAGCTTGAGATTCGCCCGCAAAGGCTTCCATTAAGTTTTTTTCTGTTTTTGTTCCTGCGTATTTTGACATTATTTAATCTCCTTTACCTTGTTATTTATCCTAAATTAATATATCATAAAGAAGTATTACACACAATCCTTCGGTAGAAGTTTAATTAGAAGCAAGTTTATCCATTTTTCATTAATTGGAAGAAAGATATTTGCAACAGGACCTACTAAAAAGGCACAAATTAATGTACCAATACCGAAAGAGCCACCTAACAAAAATCCGATAAGGACAAAGGATACATCAAAAAAGATTCGTATTATACCGAAATTCTTCTTTAATTTATCTGCAGCGACAATGGAAACCAGATCGTTCGGTCCGGTACCCGCATCTGATTTGATTACAATCGTCATACCAAAGGCTAAAATAATACATCCCAACCCATTTACAATAATTTTTAAAACTAGTGAATCGACACTCTGAAACGAATCTGACAAAATAGCGGTAAATACATCGATAATCGGGCCGCCGAAAATCATACAAAGAATGGTGCCGGCTTTTATGTAGCTTTTGTCTATGATCAATAAAACAATAATAATGAGGAAACAGATTGCAATGTGTGTATTTCCGTGTGTCTGTATAGCCCATCCAGAAAGCTGACTGGTTGTTCGGAAAATACCCTGTATCAAAACATTGAATGGATCTGCCCCTAAATCTGCAAGTAAAAATAAGGTTACGCCAAAATGTGCGATTGTTAATCCTAGGAAAAGGATAAGAATTCTTATGCAAGTTTCTTTTAAAGTTCGTTTCATATTAGCACTCCCCTTTGTTTGTTGGAAGTATAGCATAGGTTATTTGAAAATTCAATCGTCATTTTTGATTTACTGTCTTTTTCGATTTACTCGGACATAGCTAATATATCTTTATAATTTGGTTCCTTGATTAATGGCTACTGAGGGTATAGGTTTATTGTAAAGGTAGACGGAAGACGAAAAGGCCAGAAGAGAATAAGAGATGCAACAGGTAGAACTTATAATATAAAAGCCGAGCCATTCGGAATCCGCTTCGCTTCTTCCTCATGGAGGGCTGTCGCCCAATAAAAAAGCAATAATAAACGCCGTTACGAATAAATTCGTACGGCGTTATTATCACTTTTTAACTCGGCTTATAGCTTAGCCAAAGTATCTGTTTAAAAGACCTTCAAATGCTTTTCCGTGTCTTGCTTCATCTCTAGCCATTTCATGAACTGTGTCATGGATAGCATCAAGGTTAGCAAGCTTAGCACGTTTTGCAAGATCTACTTTACCCTCTGTAGCACCATGTTCAGCCGCTACACGCATTTCAAGATTTTTCTTTGTAGAGTCGGTTACTACTTCGCCAAGTAATTCTGCGAATTTTGCAGCATGTTCCGCTTCTTCCCAAGCCGCTTTTTCATAATATAAGCCTACTTCAGGGTAACCTTCGCGGTGAGCTACACGAGCCATTGCAAGATACATACCTACTTCTGAGCATTCGCCCTCAAAGTTTGCACGAAGGTCAGCAATGATGTCTTCACTAACGCCTTGAGCAACACCAATCATGTGTTCAGCTGCCCAAACTTTTTCACCCTTCTGTTCTACAAATTTTTCTGGTCCAACCTTACATACTGGACACTGTTCTGGAGCGTTGTCTCCTTCATGAACATAACCACATACTGTACATACAAATTTTGCCATAATGTTATCCTCCTTAAGATAAAAAAATTGTGTTCAAATTATTCTGTTTCTATGCATTCTGGACAAAGTCCAAAAAATTGTACGGTATTTCCTTCGATAATTCCGGGGAAATTCTTTTGTACATGAGCGCTGATTTCTTCCAGATTTTCAACCGGAATATCGGATAGACCTTGACAATGCCTACACTGAAAATGACAGTGTGGCTTTATATTGCCATCGAAACGATCTGGACCCGCGCTTGTGCTTATCTTTTGAATCTCGCCCAATTCAGATAAAAGGGTAAGATTGCGGTATACAGTCCCTAGACTGATATTTGGAAAGGTTACTTTGATATCCATGTAAACAGCTTCAGCTGTTGGATGGTCACAGCGATTCATTAAATTTTCTCGAATAGCTTCTCGCTGACGGCTATGTTTAATCATCGCTATATCTCCTTTCAAATCAATAACAGGAACTGTTACTGATATTAATATATCATAACTAGAAAAAATGTCAATACTCTTTTCAAAAAAAATAATTTTCATAAAACGCATAGCATATAATAGTAACAATATAATAAGGAGAAATTAATTGTGAAAAGATTTGTTACATATTTATATGAGTACGAACGAGGAGTAAAAACCAAAAATACTGGATTTATCAAGGTGGATATTCGAGGTGGAATGGTGAATATGGAAATATGTATTCGCAAATTTTTGATAGGTGGAGAAACAGGCACCATTTTTGGCCTGGTGCCACACAAGGGATTGCAAGGAATTGAACTAGGAGACGTAAAGGTATACAACGGTCAGGGCGATTGGCGTTTGCAGTTTTCGGAAAATCATTTACAGGATACCGATTTTTCTATGGATGACTTGGTGGGAGTAGGAATTCGTTTTCGAAACCAAAGTTATATTGCCAGCTGTTGGATAGACGAATATGCAGATGTAATTGGGCGTGGTGATTTTGCAGAAAGAGAAGAGGTATTGCCAGTAGTTAAACCAGAGGAGTCCGTTTGCGAAACGCTTGTGACGCAGTCGCTAAGTGACAAGCAATATCTTTACCGAAAAATAGATTTGACGCACATGCGAGAAATTCCGCTTCAAGACCGTCATTACGGTAGCAATGCATTTGTAGTTCATGGGTTTTGGAACTATGGGTACCTTATCCTTAAGACGGAAGTGGAGGGCGATGAAAAGAAAACTTTGCTGGGGGTTCCAGGAATTTATGAGAGGCCAGAGGCGACAATGGCACTGGCATTTGGTTTTCCTAAGTTTGAAACATTTCCTCCGGAAATGGAAGAAGAAGTATTTCTAACGGAAAGGAGTTTTTCGCAGGAAGAGGTAGAACAAAACCAGCCTCCAAAAGAAAAAACCTTTGGCTGCTGGTTTGTAGAATTACACGCATAATTCTGGTGCGATAAGGCTGAACTGCAGATGGTCTGTCCATACACCTCTCAAGCAGATATAATCTCGGCAGATTCCTTCTTTTTCAAAGCCCAGCTTTTCCAGCAGACGAATAGAAGGGGTGTTTTCTTCTACAACTCTGGCACAGATGCGGTGGAGATCCAATTCAGCAAATGCAATATTCAGTAATTTCTCCACTGCCTCTGAAGCATAGCCCATATGGTGGTACTGACTGCTGAATTTATAGCCAAGTTCCGCGCTTTTATAGAGTTTGGATATGTCGTACAAGCAGACGGTACCGATAATAGTAGAAGGGTCTTCCTTGAGGAAAACGTAAAACCGCACTTGATTAAATTTGAGACAAAGCCCATATTCTAGGTGAAGAATATTACACTGATGTCCCTCTGTGTAAAAGTTTGGGCTTCTATCAGCTTCATATTTTTCAAATAGTTCTTTGTCTTTTTCATAAAACCGTAATACATCATTGGAATAATCAGGGTCGAGGACCTTTAAAATCAACCTCTGTGTTTCATATTGTAATAACATAATTGCCTTCCTTCGAAAAAGTTAGTATTATTATAGCATACGGGCATATTGTTATGCTAGAACATTCCTTTGGAGAATAAAAATATGACACAAGACGAAAAATACATGAAAGCGGCGATTCGTGAAGCAAAAAAAGCATACGCACTGGATGAAGTACCTATTGGGTGTGTGATTGTGCAAAAGGATAAAATTATCGCACGCGGTTATAATAGAAGAAATACCGATAAAAACACCTTAGCCCATGCGGAAATGTCTGCCATAAAAAAAGCTAGTAAAAAAACAGGCGACTGGCGATTGGAAGATTGCACCATGTACGTGACTTTGGAACCTTGCCAGATGTGCGCAGGAGCCATTGTGCAATCACGTCTGGGAAAAGTAGTCATTGGCTCTATGAATCCCAAAGCAGGTTGTGCAGGCTCTGTGATTAATTTGCTGCAGATGAAGCAGTTTAATCATCAGGTAGAAATGGAAACAGGGGTTTTGGAAGTGGAATGTGCCGCGATGCTTTCCGGCTTTTTTCAAGAGCTTCGCGAAAAAAAGAAGCAGGCAAAATCTTGACAATATACTTGGCTATGAGTTATACTAAGCCCCGAGCTTCTTGCGAAATTGTGGTAAGAAAGTTGTCTTTCTTTATACTGCTGCTATCTGGGTCTTGCGCAATGGGACCTGTGAACCTGGTCAGGGTAGGAATACAGCAGCCATAAGCAGACCATCTCATGTGCCGTGAGGGTGCCTAGATGGTAGCAGTATGATAAAAGGCAACTATATTTTCACAGTCAATGCAAGGAGCTTTTTGTAGTAAGCGGGGGAGAGAACAAAACGACTTTGTAAGACCACGTACATTGGTATAATTGCATAACGACAAAAGAATTATATAATTTAAATATAGAAAGAGGACAGCATATAAAATGGAAAAACTAATTTACTTAGATAATGCAGCAACCACGCGTGTTTATCCAGAAGTAGTTGAGGCAATGACACCATACTTCACAGCAATTTATGGAAATCCATCCGCATTCTATAGCTTTGCAAATAGTGCTCAAAAGGCAGTGTCAGAAGCACGCGAAAATGTAGCAGGATTAATCGGAGCAAAGCCAGAAGAAATTTACTTCACTGGTGGTGGTAGCGAATCTGATAACTGGGCAATCAAAGCTACAGCAGAAGCATATAGCAAAAAAGGAAAACACATCATCACTACCAAAATCGAGCACCACGCAGTACTTCACACTTGTCAGTGGTTGGAAAAGAATGGTTTTGAAGTAACATATGTAAACGTAGACGAAGATGGTGTAGTAAAAGTGGACGAGTTGGAAGCGGCCATCCGTCCAGACACTATTCTGATTTCTGTCATGGCAGCGAACAATGAAATCGGAACGATTCAGCCCTTGAAAGAAATCGGTGAAATCGCTCATAAGCATGGCGTATTATTCCACACTGATGCAGTGCAGGCATTTGCTCATATACCATTAAATGTAGACGAAATGAACATCGACATGCTCAGTGCCAGCGGTCACAAGATTCACGGACCCAAAGGCATCGGTGTGTTGTATATCCGGAAAGGAGTAAAAATTTTATCCTTCGTACATGGTGGTGCACAGGAAAGACGCCGTCGTGCTGGCACACACAACGTACCAGGGATTGTAGGCATGGGGAAAGCAGTAGAAATCGCCGCAGCTACCATGGAAGAAAAATCCAAAGATATCCGTGAAATGCGCGACTATCTAATTGAGCAGGTGTTGGACAAGGTTCCACACGCTCGATTAAATGGACACAGAACAAATCGTTTACCAAACAATGCCAACTTCTGCTTCCGTTTCATTGAAGGCGAAGGGATGCTTATCCTTTTGGATCAAGCAGACATTTGTGGTAGCAGTGGATCTGCGTGTACCTCAGGCTCTTTGGACCCATCCCATGTGCTTTTGGCCATCGGCTTACCACATGAGATTGCTCACGGTTCCCTTCGACTTACCTTGTCCGAAGACACCACGAAAGAAGACATTGACTATACGGTGGACAAGCTTGCAGAGATAATTGCACGACTTCGCAGTATGTCACCATTATATGAAGACTTCATTAAGAAGAATGCAAAATAATATAGAAAGTATAGAGAGAAAAAACTATGTATAGTGAAAAAGTAATGGACCACTTTAATAATCCAAGAAACGTAGGAGAAATTGAAAACGCCAGTGGCGTTGGTACCGTAGGAAATGCAAAATGCGGTGATATCATGCGCATTTATCTTGATATTGATGAAAATCAGGTAATTCGCGAAGCGAAGTTTAAAACCTTTGGCTGCGGTGCCGCAGTTGCCACCAGTAGTATGGCAACCGAATTAGTTGTAGGCAAAACGGTACAAGAAGCATTGCATGTAACCAACAAAGCAGTTATGGAAGCCCTAGATGGACTTCCACCAGTGAAAGTACATTGCTCGCTCTTGGCAGAAGAAGCTATTCATGCGGCATTGTGGGATTATGCAGAAAAGAATGGTATCGTGATTGAGGGATTAGAAAAACCCGTTACAGATATCAGTGAACACGAAGAGGCTGAAGAGGAAGAATACTAATTTATGAAGAAAAAAGTAGTAGTAGGTATGTCTGGAGGCGTAGATTCCTCTGTGGCAGCATATTTATTAAAAGAGCAGGGCTATGATGTCATTGGTGTAACCATGCAGATTTGGCAAGAACAGGATGTCTTTACTCAGGAAGAGGAAGGCGGATGCTGTGGCCTATCTGCTGTAGATGATGCACGAAGAGTGGCACAAATGCTGGATATTCCATATTATGTAATGAATTTTCGCGATATTTTCCAAAAGGCGGTAATAAATTACTTTATAGAAGAGTACCAAAATGGGGCTACTCCAAACCCGTGTAATGCATGCAATCGTTATGTAAAATGGGAGGCCTTGTTAAACAGAGCAAAAGAGATTGGAGCAGATTATATCGCCACCGGACATTATGCTCGTATTAAGCAGCTCGAAAATGGACGTTATACGATCCAGAACTCTGTTACTGCACAGAAGGACCAGACCTATGCTCTCTATAATTTAACACAAGAGCAGCTTGCATATACATTGATGCCGATTGGAGAATATACCAAGGATGAAATTCGCGAAATTGCAGAGCGTATTCAGCTTCCAGTTGCGCACAAACAGGATAGTCAGGATATCTGTTTTATTCCAGAAGGGGATTATGCTGGTTTTATCAAACGAGAAACTGGTGCAGATTTTGCCCCAGGAAATTTCGTGAATGTAGAAGGCAACATTCTAGGACAGCACAAAGGGATTATTCATTATACCGTAGGGCAGCGAAAAGGCCTTGGACTTACAGCGCCAACGCCACTCTTTGTTAAGGAGCTTCGTCCAGATACAAACGAAGTAGTCATTTGTCAGTCCGAGCAGCTTTTTGAAGAACAATGTTATGTAAAAGATATGAATTACATGGGCTTGCCAGAGCTTCAAATGGGAGAAGAAGTAGACGCTATTGGAAAAGTACGTTACTCTCACATGGGTGCACCATGTAAATTGACTTTGCTTAAAGATGGCAGAGTACTATGTCGTTTTGGTGAACCACAGCGAGCCATGACGCCAGGTCAGGCTGCGGTATTCTATAAAGATGATTATGTACTGTGCGGTGGTACGATAGACCGCAGGTAGAATTTTGAAATCGTTTTTGCAATTTTGGAGGAAAGAATATGGCAAAAATTTACAATAATGTATCCGAGCTTATAGGAAACACTCCCCTTGTAGAACTTAAACATATAGAAGAAAAATATGATTTGAAATGTCGCCTTTTGGCAAAAGTGGAATATCTTAATCCAGCTGGCTCAGTCAAAGACCGAGTAGCAAAAGAAATGATAGAGCAGGCAGAAAGAGATGGTATTCTCAAACCAGGTGCGACCATCATAGAACCAACCTCTGGAAACACAGGTATTGGTCTTGCATCCATCGCATCTATTAAAGGCTATAAATGTATTATCGTTATTCCAGAAAGTATGAGCATAGAACGCCGCAATCTTATCAAAGCCTACGGTGCAGAAATCGTTTTATCTGATGGTACACTTGGCATGAAAGGTGCGATTGCAAAAGCAGAAGAGCTTCACAAGAAAATTCCAGGAAGCTTCATCCCTGCCCAGTTTGATAACCTAGCCAATGTCAATGCGCACAGAAAAACCACCGGTCCAGAAATCTGGCGTGATACGGACGGTAGATTGGATATTTTCGTAGCAGGTGTCGGAACCGGTGGTACGATTACAGGTATCGGAGAATACCTAAAAACTATGAATCCAGCGATTAAAGTGGTTGCAGTAGAACCAGCATCATCACCATTCCTTTCAGAAGGAAAAGCTGGTCCTCACGGAATTCAGGGAATTGGCGCTGGTTTTGCTCCAAGTATCTTGAATCAGGGAGTTTACGATGAACTCATTACTATTGAAGACGATTCTGCCATCAAATATGGCAAGCTAGTAGGTACCGAAGAAGGCTTTCTGGTAGGTATCTCTTCCGGCGCAGCGCTTGCCGCCGCCATCAAAGTAGCAAAACGTCCAGAATCAAAAGAAAAAACCATCGTGGTGTTGTTGCCGGATAGTGGAGACCGATATTATTCGACGAAATTGTTTCAGTAAATCAGATTAGAGCCATGTACAACAAGTACATGGCTCTACTAAGTTAATATCATTCTATTTTCTAATTCTATCCACCAAATACGGTATCGCCTGCTCAAAATTCACACCATACCAAGGCTTTGCAAGATCTTCTAACGTCAACCGGATAGATTCAGCCGTATAATCCGCAGCTACCTTTGTAGCATCCTTCCAATCCATGCCATTCATCATAGCACCTACGCAGGTACTAGAGAAGATATCACCAGTTCCATGATAGCTTACAGGAAGCTTATCATGTGAATAATAATGGTATTCGTTCTTTTCAGAATCATATCCCATGACACCAGTTTTGCCCTCTTCAAAGCTTACGCCAGTCAGGATGCTAATTTTGGCACCAAGGTCACATAAACGTACAAGCATTTCCTTGATATATTCTTCATTATATTCTGTTTTATATTCCATGCCAGTCATAAAACATGCTTCTGTAATATTTGGCACAATGATGTCTGCCTTTCCACAAAGCGTAGCCATGTGTTTTGCAAACGCTTCGTCAAATGCAGGATAGAGCTTGCCGTTATCCGCCATAGCTGGGTCTACGAAAAGGATGTTTGACTCGGTATTGAATTCGTCGAAGAATTTCTTCATCAAATCAATCTGTTCAAAAGAGCCCAGGTATCCAGTGTATACAGCATCAAAGGCAAAGTTTTCTTTTTTCCAATGTTCTGCGATTGGCTCCACCTGGTCTGTTAAATCCTTGCAGGTAAAATTTTTAAACATAGTGTGGGTAGAAAGCACAGCAGTTGGTAAAATTGCGGTCTCCACACCCATGGCAGAAATAATAGGCAATGCGACAGTCAACGAACATTTCCCAACGCAGGATATGTCTTGAATAGTGATAATTCTTTTCATAATGATTCCTCCAAGTTTTTGATTGTTACGATGATACTTTATTATAAACATATTTGGTCTTAAGTCTAGTGTCAAATATAAAAGATTTTTCAAGACCAGATTCAAAGAATTCTTTGTAAGAAAGCACATTGAAACCAAAACAAATCTATGGTATGATATTTGAGTTAAAATGTGTTTTCATCGGGTAACCGATAGCTCGGAGGGAAGATATGTTTCAAAAGAAACAGAAAATTTATAGTGAAACTCAGGGCGTTTGTATTGTAGATAATATCGTACAATTACCAGCAGGAAAAGGAGAAACACTGCCATATTATGTGTTAAAATCTGTTTTTGATACATCGAAGGCTTCTTATATTCCTGTAAACAACCATCAGGTAAACTTGCGTGAACTTTTTACCGAAGAGGAAGCAAGGGAGCTTTTAAAAGATCCTGAGTTGGAAAAGAATGAATTATTGAAGGCAGCCGTGGATTATGTGCTGCAATCAGAGGAGTAATTATGGCCAATCATCATAATCATCATAATCAAGTAATAAATAAATTTGTGCTGGGCAGCAAGGATTTAGACGAAAAAACCGCTGAATTTCAGTATGACAAAGGTTGCTACAGCATTATTGACATCATAGGTGAGGAAAAGAATGTGGTTTACAAATCTAAAAATGCACAGGAAGCCTACACCAAATGGAATGTATATATCGGACGTAAGAAAGAACGACCACAAACAGAGCACAATAATAAGAAGGAATCATAACTATTCAGAGTCACAGTGATGAATTGCTTGACTCTGTACAGTTACCAAATAGATTTAGAAAGTTGGTGAGTGCATGTCGTACACGGCTCTTTATCGAAAGTTCCGTCCTCAAGAATTTGAAGACGTAAAGGGACAGGATCACATCGTAACAACCTTGAAAAATCAAATAAAAGCCGACCGCATTGGACATGCATATTTATTTTGTGGTACACGTGGCACAGGGAAAACCACCATTGCTAAGATTTTTGCAAAAGCAGTAAACTGCGAACACCCTGTAGATGGAAGTCCGTGTGGCGAATGTGTGATTTGCAAAGCGATTGCAGATGGCTCATCTATGAATGTCATTGAAATTGATGCGGCTTCCAACAACGGCGTAGACAACATCCGTCAGATTCGAGAGGAAGTAACCTATCGTCCTACAGAAGGAAAGTACAAAGTCTATATTATTGACGAAGTGCATATGCTATCCGCAGGAGCATTTAACGCATTGTTAAAAACCTTGGAAGAACCGCCTTCCTACGTTATTTTTATTCTGGCAACTACGGAAGCCCACAAGATTCCGATTACCATTTTATCTCGTTGTCAACGATACGACTTTCATCGTATTTCCATCGACACCATTGCGGGTCGTTTGATGGACTTGATGAAAGAAGAGCAGGTAGACGTAGAAGAACGAGCGATTCGTTACGTGGCAAAAGCCGGTGATGGCTCCATGCGAGACGCACTTAGCCTTTTGGACCAGTGTATTGCTTTCCATTTGGGCGAAACACTGACCTATGAAAATGTATTAGAAGTATTAGGTGCAGTGGATACAGAAATCTTTTCCTGTTTGCTTCGTCAGATTCTTGGAAAGGATATTACAGGCGCAGTTGCAACGCTAGACGCATTAGTAGACGAAGGCCGCGAAATGGGACAGATGGTCAACGACTTTACCTGGTACCTAAGAAATCTCATGCTGATGCAAACCTCTGATGACATGGAGGATGTCTTGGATATGTCCAAAGAGCACATTGCAGCATTGAAAGAAGAAGCAAGATTGCTAAAGCCGGAAGTATTGATGCGTTATATCCGCGTATTCTCAGAATTGAGCAATCAGATTCGATATGCCACACAAAAAAGAATCCTAATCGAAATCGCAATCATCAAGCTGTGTAAGCCACAGATGGAAAAGGATTACGAATCGGTAATAGATAGAATAGCAAGCCTGGAAGCGAAAATTGCCAATGGGATTCCGGTGGCATCCGTAAACATGACAGGTGCCGCATCCCCAAACAGTGTGCCTGGGACGAGTGTTGCAGCACCAAGCCCAAAATTAGAGCTTCCAAAAGCAATTCCGGAGGATATTCAGCGAGTAATCAAAAATTGGAAATCCATTTTGGCTGAGATTGGTGCCATTACCAAAACCTATTTAGCAAAGGCGGTTCCATCTTTGGGAAATGACAACGAACTGCTTTTAGTATTAGACGATGTCAATGCCTTTGAGTATCTCAGCGAGAATCGTTCGGATTGTATTACAACCTTAAAACAAGCCATCGAAAAGCGCGTGGGCAAAGAAATTGAGATTGTTGTTCGCAAGAATGAAAATGGTTACAGTGCAAAAGAATCCGTACCAGATTTAAGAGATTTAATACAATTTGATATTGTGGAGGAAAATATCTAATTTTCATCCGGTCTTTGCATTTGCTACAAAACTACATGAAAATTTTATGATCAGGAGGATATAATAAATGGCAAAACGAGGTGGATTCCCAGGCGGTATGCCAGGAAACATGAACAACCTTATGAAACAGGCGCAGAGAATGCAGCGTCAGATGGAAGAAGCACAGAAAGCAGTAGAGGAAATGGAAGCAACTGCGACAGCAGGTGGCGGAGCGGTTGAAGTAACTGTTTCTGGGAAAAAAGAAATTTTGAAAGTAAAGCTTGCGGAAGAAGTAGTTGACCCAGATGATATCGAGATGTTAGAAGATTTAATTGTAGCAGCTACCAACGAAGCATTACGTAAAGTAGATGATGCATCTTCGCAGTCTATGTCAAAGATTACAGGAGGTCTTGGCGGCGGAATGTTCTAAGCCAGGAAAACAATGGATTACTATAGCAAACAAATTTCAAAATTGATAGAGGAATTTTCATCGCTTCCTGGGATTGGTGCAAAATCCGCACAGAGACTGGCATTTCATATATTGAATATGCCTACGGAACAGGTGGAAGCTTTATCCTCTGCAATCATTGAAGCGAAAAAGAATGTAAAATACTGTAAATTCTGTTATACTCTAACAGACGATGAAGTTTGTCCTATTTGTAAGGATCAGGCCCGCAACCACAAAACCATCATGGTGGTAGAAAACACCCGTGACCTAGCAGCTTATGAAAAAACCGGTAAATTTGAAGGGATCTATCATGTGTTACATGGTGCTATTTCTCCAATGTTGGGTATTGGACCAAATGACATCAAGCTCAAGGAGTTAATGATACGTTTAGAGCAGGACGTAGATGAGGTAATTATTGCCACCAACTCCAGCCTGGAAGGGGAAACCACCGCTATGTATATCAGCAAGCTAATCAAACCTACAGGCATTAAAGTGACCAGAATCGCTAGTGGTGTGCCAGTTGGCGGAGATTTGGAATACATCGACGAGGTAACGCTCCTTAGGGCTCTCGAAGGAAGAACAGAAATTTAGCAACGAGAAAGGAAGAGACAATGAACAACTTAGAGCTCTCAAAAATTGCGAATGAAGTTCGCAAAGGCATTGTAAAATCTACACACAGTGCAAAGTCTGGACATCCAGGTGGATCTTTGTCAGCGGCAGACATCTTTACTTATTTATATTTTGAAGAAATGAACGTAGATATTAAAAACCCAAAATGGGTAGACCGTGATCGTTTCGTACTGTCCAAAGGGCACGTAGCCCCAGGTCTGTACGCAACACTTGCAGAAAAAGGATTTTTCCCTAAAGAAGATTTAATCACCCTACGTCATGTAGGCTCATACTTACAGGGACATCCAGATATGAAAGGTATCCCAGGAGTAGATATGTCATCTGGTTCTTTGGGACAAGGCGTGTCAGTGGCAATAGGTATGGCGACAGCAGCAAAGCTTGACAACAAAGATTATCGCGTATATGCACTCACAGGTGACGGTGAGATACAGGAAGGTCAGATTTGGGAAGCTGCAATGTGGGCAGGCCATCGTAAACTAGACAATCTTGTAGTTATTGTAGACAACAACAACCTGCAGATTGATGGTGCTGTGGATCAGGTATGCTCACCATACCCAATTGACAAAAAGTTTGAAGCGTTCAATTTCCACACCATCGTTATCGATGGAAATGATTTTGATCAGATTCGTTCCGCATTCAAAGAAGCACGTGAAACAAAAGGACAGCCAACAGCAATTATTGCTAAAACTGTAAAAGGGAAGGGCGTATCCTTCATGGAACATCAGGTAGGCTGGCATGGAAAAGCGGCAAATGACGAAGAGCTGGCAGTGGCATTAGAAGAATTAGAGAAAGCAGGTGAAGCATTATGTCAGATGTAAAGAAAATTGCGACACGAGACAGCTATGGCAATGCTTTAGTCGAGCTCGGAAAAGAACATGTAGAATTAGTTGTATTAGATGCTGACCTAGCAGGCGCTACCAAAACTGGAATTTTCCAGAAAGCATTTCCAGAACGTCATATCAACTGTGGTATTGCTGAAGCAAACATGACAGGAATTGCAGCAGGACTTGCAACATGTGGCAAAGTGCCATTTATGAGCTCTTTTGCAATGTTTGCAACAGGACGTAACTTTGAACAGGTGCGCAACTCTATCGGTTATCCACACTTAAATGTAAAAATCGGTGCAACACATGCAGGCATCTCCGTAGGAGAAGACGGTGCAACACATCAGTGTTTAGAAGACATCGCACTTATGAGAGAGATTCCGGGTATGGTAGTATTAAACCCATCCGATGACGTAGAAGCAAAAGCTGCGGTAAAAGCTGCATTTGAACATGTTGGACCTGTATATATTCGTTTTGGACGTCTTGCAGTCCCAGTCATAAATGACGCATCAGATTATAACTTCGAGATTGGAAAAGGCATAGTATTAAAAGAAGGAACCGATGTTAGTATTTTTGCAACGGGCCTTGAAGTTTACGAAGCAATGCAGGCTGCAGAACTGCTAGAGAAAGACGGCATTAGTGCGGAAGTCATTAACATTCACACCATCAAGCCAATCGACAAAGAATTGCTTATCGCATCTGCAACAAAAACCGGAAAGGTTGTGACAGTAGAAGAACACTTCACAGTCGGCGGCCTAGGAAGTGCAGTATGTGAAGTATTATCCGAACATGCACCTACAAAAGTTCTTCGTATCGGTGTAGAAGATCGTTTTGGTGAATCTGGTCCGGCATTGGAACTGATTCATAAATATGAATTGGATGCAGAAGGCATATACAAAAAAGTAAAAGCATTTGTAAAATAATAATATAAAACAGGCTGCCGTATCGAAAAGGTACGGCAGTTTTTTGGTATCTGCGGCTTTCGCAAGTTCAAGAATCACGCGATTGGAAACTCCTTATTAACAAGAAGCGTCAAAATTCGAAAAAAGAATATGCTAGCATGGTTCAAAAAAGGAGTGAATTGTATATGATAGAAATTGTAACTGATAAAGATCGTAATCTCAAAAATTTGAAGCAGATTGGTACACCGCGAGAAGAAGACAAAATTTACATAGAAAATTTTGCTTATGCAAAGCTCAAAGAAGCAAGTTATAAAGAAAAAAGAGTATTTGTATTAATGGGACATACGGAACGCATGCAAGGAAAATATGCTACCTTTGTAGAAGCAGTCATTTCTGTGAAAGAGATTGAGTTCGTTGGAGGAGTTCCACGTTGGAATACAACCGCATGGAGTGAAGCCTTCCGGGAAATCAAACGTCTTTATGAAGATATGATTATTGTCGGCTGGGCTTTGGACATCAAAGGAATGTCCCCAAAACTGACCCCAGAATTAGAACGAATGCATAGAGAGCATTTCGGAGGTGCACACCAGCTTCTTTTTCTATTAGACACCCTAGAGCAGGAAGAAACCTTCTATATGTATAAGGAAAACCGATTGATTCCAAAAGAAGGATTTTACATATATCACCGTGCAAGAAAAGAAACCAACGTATCCAGAGACTCCTTCCGCAAGGTACAACATGAAGCGCGGGTTCCACAACAGCCAGAAATTGAACTTGAATTGGATATACCAGAAGGAGACGGAACAAAGGGCGGAAGATACCGTCAGTTGATACAAGAAAAGAAAACAGAAAAGCCCGTAGATAACGGCAACATTGGACTGGCAATAGCTGTTGCCATGCTGGTATTTGTAGTTGGCGTAGGAGTATACGAGAATCGTGGAGACATATTTGGGAATCAGGGTTCTATAGAAACAAATCTCTTGCAGGAACAGAAAGACACAGAAACAGATGCATCGCCAGCAAACACAGAGGAAGAAACAGAAACATCTGACACAGAAAACGATACAGCTACATCCGCAAAGGAGGCTGAAAAAATCCCTGTAGAAGTCATATCCGGTGGAGAAAATTAAGAATAATAGAAAAGTAATAAAGGTTGTGTTATAATGGGCGAAGAACGAATGAGAAAGGACAAATATTTGTGGCTGATACAAAGAAACGTGGATTTAAAACAATAGAAAGAAATTACGGAGAACTGCACGAACAGCTTCGAGGACATAGGAAAAAACTGATAAAACGCGCTATCCAGGTTATAGTAGTGGTTATCGTTTTAGTCATAGGATTCAAGTTATTTAATGCTCTACGCAGCTATGATGCCTATGAGGTCAAGAACTCCCTAGAAAGAAGCAGTACAGGCGTTACCCAATATGTGGACTTTCAAGATTGCCTATTAGAATATAGTAATGACGGAATTTCCTGTATTGGGAAAGATAGAGAGATTATATGGAATCAGTCCTTTGAAATGATTTCTCCACAAGTAGAAATCTGCGGCACCTATCTGGTCATTTATGACGCTGGAGGCTCAAAACTTTTCATTCTCACAGAAAGAGGATTGCAAAAGAGTATTGAAACCACATCACCTATTCAAACAGTATGTATTGCCAATCAGGGAACGGTGGCAGTCTTAATGAAAGAAGATGAGGAGTCACAGGTGAAGCTCTTTGATAAAAAAGGAAAAGAACTTGCTAACGGTAAATTCTATGGTGACAAGGGTGGATTTCCGATAGATATAGCCTTATCTTGGGATGCTACAAGACTAGCAGTAAACATGGTAGATGTCAGCAAAGGAAACGTAAGTACAACGATTAGTTTTTACAATTTTGGTTCAGTTGGACAAAGCGAAATTGACAATAACGTAGGTAGTTACACCTTTGAAGACATTCTAGTACCGGAAATTAACTATGTTTCCAACTCCCGTATGATTGGTATGGGCACTGGGAAAATGCTTGTATTCGAGGGTTCGCAAAAACCAGAGTTGGTAAAAGAAATTCCCTTTGAAGAAGAGGTTCTCAGTTACTTCTATAATAATAAATATGTAGGAATTGTCTATGATGACATCGAAATAGAAAATTCGTGGCATGTAAAAGTTATGGACATGCGGGGCAGAACGGTTATGGAAAACGATATATCCATCGCATATGACAACATTGAATTTTTATCAAATGACGAAATATGTGTCACAAATTCTGCCGAGTGCGAAATATTTACAACCCATAGTATTAAAAAATTTTACTATACATTTGACAAAGAATTGTATAAAATACTTGCTGGAGATAGTGAACAGAACTATACATTTATATTTAAAGATACGATAGAAGAGGTGAAATTAAAATGAATTGGTTATTAATTTTAGTAGCAGCATTAATTATTGGAAATGCTTTTTGGGGATACAAGAAAGGCTTTATGCGAACAGTATTTTCTTTGGTTTCCTGGGTGGTTGTGCTGGCGGTCAGCTATTTTGGCGCACCTATTGTAGCAGATGTACTTGTAGAAAGTACAGATATTGAAATAGCAATCCAAGAGAATCTTACAAACGCAATCAGTGAAGCATTTGTCAATTCTGGTGCTGGAGAAATAGAAGCCGCGTTACCTGCCGAATTAAAGAGCGCATTACTAGGAGAAAATAGTGAAGGCGCTTTGACAGCAAATGCAGCTGAGATGTTAGTTACTTCCACGGGGATTGCAAACACCATCATTGCATTAATTGCTGCTGTAATTATTGCAATCATAGCCCGTTTGGTTGTGGCTGTGATTGATATGGTACTCGGTCTTGCTTCAAAAATGCCATTGATAGGTTCTACAGATAAATTGCTTGGCATTGCATTCGGTGGACTGAAAGGCCTTGTTTGGTGTTGGCTTGTTTTAGCAGCGATTGCAATACTTACCCTCACAGGAACGAATGCAGAATTAATTAGCATGGTTCAGGAATCATCCGTTCTCACATGGTTATATGATAACAATATAATTGTAAACATGTTAATGAAGTCAATTTAATCTATTCTTTCTATATATAATAGCGTAGCAATTTCTAGTGATATTAGACAACTTTATATGAAAATATTGGGGTATTCCAAGTCAACAAAAACAACATCTTGTGGTGTAAAAAAATATTCATAAAAAATGAAAATTTATTGTTGACTTTGGAATACCCTTGTGCTATTATAACAAAGCTGACGCAAAACAGCAGCAAACGAACATTGATAACTAAACAGTGAAAAACCTTGAAAGATTCTAAATGAATTCATGACAATTGACTTTGTCAATTGTATCAAGGCGCGAATCGCAAGATTCGTAGCGAACGTTTCAATCGAGAGATTGAAACCCTTTAAACAGTAAATTCAGATTTTGTTTCTGAATTAATGGAAAGCCAGTTTAGACTGGCCGATTAAACTTTTAACATGAGAGTTTGATCCTGGCTCAGGATGAACGCTGGCGGCGTGCTTAACACATGCA
>JAZULP010000015.1:0-19554 GCA_045603165.1 Agathobacter sp.
CTCTGCAATCACCTCACCTGTAGATGGATCAAGAACATCTTCTGCGATAACATGTCCGTTGATACGGTTGCGAAGTGCTAACTTCTTATTGAATTTATAACGACCTACTTTTGCAAGATCGTATCTTCTAGCATCGAAGAACATAGCTGTAATAAGGCTTTCTGCACTTTCTACAGAAAGTGGTTCGCCTGGACGAATCTTTTTGTACAGCTCTAATAAACCTGCTTCAAAGCTACCCTGTGGTTCTTTTTCAGTAATAGAAGGGTCCTTTGCAAAAGAAGCAAGAATCTTTGGTTCTTCACCAAACATGTCGATAATCTGCTGGTTTGTACCAACACCCATCGCACGAAGTAATACTGTGATAGGTACTTTACGTGTTCTATCAACTCTTACACTGAAAACATCATTTGAATCAGTCTCATATTCTAACCATGCACCACGGTTTGGAATAACTGTACATGAGTACAACGTCTTACCAACTTTATCGTGTGCAATATCATAGTAAATACCCGGCGAACGAACTAACTGGCTAACGATAACTCGTTCTGCACCGTTAATTACGAATGTACCGGTTTCAGTCATAAGTGGCAGATCTCCCATGAAAATTTCATGTTCGTTAATTTCATCTGTCTCTTTGTTATGAAGTCTTACCTTTACTTTTAAAGGTGCCGCATAAGTAGCATCTCTTTCCTTGCACTCTGGAATTGTGTATTTTACATCGTCTTCGCACAGTGTAAAATCTACGAACTCCAAGCTAAGATGACCGCTGTAGTCAGCGATTGGAGAGATATCTGCAAATGCTTCTTTTAAACCTTCGTCTAAAAACCACTGATAAGAATCTTTCTGGACTTCAATCAGGTTTGGCATCTGAAGAACCTCTTTTTGTCTTGAGTAACTCATACGCATGCCTTTTCCAGCTTTCACTGGACGTATTCTGTTTTTCTCCATTGACGTTTCACCTCTCGTTTATATTTTTAGTCAATATGATGTTGAGGAAAACTTCCGCAACGCTACATATTGTGGAATTTTTCACAAATGACTTCAAAATCTTGAATATCCCTTTAAACGCCCATTTTTCAAGGGTTTTAGGGGATTCTTCTCCACTTTAAAGTGCAATGCACCATAATAATGCAACGTATAGTATACAACAAGAAAAAATATTATGCAAGCAGTTTTTGGAAAATTTTTTAGTAGCTTGTAGCATGTCAATTTCGATAACCATTTTTATCAAATAAAAAAGAACACCTTTACGAACTGATTCGCATGGTGTTCTTTATGACTCTTTCGTTTCTCGTAGCTTACACGATTATTTCAATGTAACTTTAGCACCTTCAGCTTCAAGTTTAGCCTTGATGTCTTCTGCTGTAGCTTTGTCAGCTGCTTCTTTAACTACCTTTGGAGCACCGTCTACAACATCTTTAGCTTCTTTAAGTCCAAGTCCAGTTACTTCACGAACAACTTTGATAACTTTTACTTTGTTTGGACCTGCTTCTGTTAATTCTACATCAAATTCTGTTTTTTCTTCTTCAGCAGCTGCTGCAGGACCTGCTGCTGCAACTACAACGCCTGCTGCTGCAGATACGCCAAATTCTTCTTCACAAGCTTTTACTAATTCGTTTAATTCTAATACGCTTAATTCTTTGATAGCTTCAATAAATTCTGCTGTTGTTAATTTTGCCATTATTATTTTCCTCCATATAATAATATATTTTTAAAATTATTCTGCTGTTGTTTCAGCTGTTTCTTCTGCTGGAGCTTCTGTTGCTTCTTCAACTGGAGCTTCAACAACTTCTGCTTCTTTTTCTTCAGCTACTTCTGCTACAACTTCTTCTGTTACAGCTGTATCTGAAGCACCACCATTCTCTGCGATCTGGTTAAGAACGCGAGCAAGATTTGTAATAGGTGACTGTAAGCTGCCAAGTAATTTTGAAAGCAATACTTCTCTGTTTGGAATAGTAGCAATAGTTTCCATTCCTTTTGCATCGTAGTATGTTCCTTCAACTACACCAGCTTTAATCTCTAACTTAGGAGACTTTTTAGCGAATTCAGCAAGGACTCTTGCTGGCGCTGTAGCATCTTCTGTTGAGATTGCGAAAGCACTAGGTCCTTCAAGGACTTCTCTTAAGCTTTCAAATTCAGTTCCTTCAACTGCACGACTTACTAAAGTGTTTTTGTATACCTTGTAAGAAATACCAGCTGTTCTTAACTGTTTACGTAACTCGGTATCTTCTGCAACTGTAAGGCCACGATAGTCAACTACTACTACTGACTGTGCACCATTAATTGCTTCAGAAATTTCCTGTACGATAGGCTGTTTAAGTTCTACTTTTGCCACAAATGTGTACCTCCTTATTTTATTTCTCGCATAAAGACGTGAGGTATATATACACTTCATTTCGCCTGCACATCCCATGCGCAGTCGAAACTGGTGATACAAAGAAACCTCTCTGCCACAAGACAGAGAGGTATAAGTCATTTTAAAGATGTCACCATCTGTAAAATTCCCTCGGTAGGTCGAATCGTTACGCCTTGTGGCACCTACTGTCTTCGGCAATATGCTCTGCAATTATATCAATATATATCACGGATGTCAATTACTTTTCCGCAAAAACTTTGCTTCATAGGTCTAAGGTTTGTTTTCGTCTCAATTACTGAGTAATTTTAACAACGTTTAACTTAACGCCAGGTCCCATTGTAGATGTAAGAGTTGCACTCTTAATGTACTGGCCTTTTAAGCTAGCTGGTTTTGCTTTGTTAATTGCACCCATAAGAGACTGGAAGTTGTCGCTTAACTGTTCATCTGTGAAAGATGCTTTTCCAACTGGCACATGGATAATGTTTGTTTTGTCCAATCTGTACTCAATCTTACCAGCTTTGATGTCGTTAACAGCTTTTGTAACGTCCATAGTAACTGTTCCAGCTTTTGGGTTTGGCATTAAGCCTTTTGGTCCAAGAACACGTCCTAAACGACCAACAACACCCATCATGTCAGGTGTAGCAACAACAACATCGAAGTCTAACCATCCGTCGTTCTGAATCTTTGGAATTAATTCTTCACCGCCAGCGTAGTCTGCGCCTGCTGCTAATGCTTCATCTAATTTAGCACCCTTAGCGAATACTAAAACTTTAACAGTTTTACCTGTACCGTGTGGTAATACTACCGCACCACGGATCTGCTGTTCTGCATGACGACCATCACAACCTGTTCTGATATGAAGTTCGATTGTTTCGTCAAATTTCGCTGTAGCATTTTTCTTTACGATTTCGATAGCGTCAGCAAGATCGTACTGCTGTGTCTTATCAAATGCTTTTACAGCTTCCTGATATTTCTTTCCTCTTTTCATGAAATTTAACCTCCTGTGGTTTTATCGGGAGAGGTCCCTCCCACTAAATTATTAGTCTACTACTTCAACGCCCATTGATCTAGCTGTACCAGCGATCATGCTCATAGCTGCTTCTAAAGAAGCTGCATTTAAGTCTGGCATTTTAAGTTCAGCGATTTCCTGAACCTGAGCTTTTGTGATTTTTGCAACCTTAGTCTTGTTTGGTACACCAGAACCAGACTTGATGCCGCAAGCTTTTTTAATTAATACTGGAGCAGGTGGTGTTTTAGTAACGAAGCTAAAACTTCTATCTGCATATACAGTAATAACTACAGGGATAATTAAATCTCCCTGATCTGCTGTTCTTGCATTAAACTGCTTTGTAAATTCAACGATATTTACGCCATGCTGACCAAGAGCTGGACCAACTGGTGGTGCTGGAGTTGCTTTACCAGCAGGAATTTGCAATTTAATGTATCCTTCTACTTTCTTTGCCATTTGGAATTGCCTCCTTAATTCATTTTCTTAACATCTGCGAAACTTACTTCAACCGGTGTTTCGCGACCGAACAGCTCTACATTGATTGTAACTGTTTGTTTGTTGTTGTTCATTGCTGTAATCACGCCGCAGGTATCTTTCCAAACACCGCCGATAACAACAATCATGTCGCCTTCTTCGGAGTCAACTACAACTGTTTCAGACTTAATGCCTAAGTTTCTCATCTCAGCATCTGTGAGTGGTACCGGCTTACTTCCTGGACCAACGAATCCGGTTACGCCTCTGGTATTTCTAACCACATACCATGTGTCATCATTCATAATCATATGAATAAGAACATAGCCTGGGAACATCTTTTTAGAAACTTGTTTCTTTACACCATTCTTCACTTCAACTACATCTTCCATAGGAACACGCACTTCTAAGATCTGGTCTTCAAGATGTCTGTTTTCAATTGTTTTGTCAATATTAGCTTTGACCTTATTTTCATAACCTGAATAGGTATGAACTACATACCAGTTTGCCTCTGCCATAAAATCACTTTGCCTCCGTTAAAAACTTAAACCTAAAAGGAAATCTACACCATACTGGATTGCCCAGTCCATAAGTGCAATAATAAGTCCGACTACGACCGAAACAGAAACTACCGCTATAGTCTGTCTTACAACCGATTTACGATCTGTCCATGAAATTTTACTAAACTCCTGCTTCAGACCTGAGAACCAAGTTGTTTTTGGAGTTTTCTCTGTTTGTCCCATATTCTACTCCTTTTCGCTACCTAGACTATTTTGTTTCCTTATGCATTGTATGAGTCTTGCAGAATCTACAATACTTTTTGGTTTCCATTCTGTCCGGATGAGCTTTTTTGTCCTTTGTCGTGTTGTAATTACGACGCTTGCATTCTGTGCATGCTAATGTAATTCTTGTACGCACAACTTCCACCTCCGTTTAAATTCATTGTTGATTGGTTTCTTGTGCCCTAAAAAAGGGCATAAAAAAAAAGACCTACTTCTAAGCCTAACTAATATAGCACAATCGTTTTTGTGCGTCAACACATTTTTCGAAACTTGTGGTTTTTATTATATTACTACTAAATCTTGTGGTTCGCAAGGGTTTCTTCTTATTAAATAGTTGTTGAAATGAAAAAAACGAAGAGTTATAATGTATGTGTATAAATGGATTTATTGTACCCCGACGCGAGGTGTCACCTTTGCCTTCGCGGATATTCAAGGAAGAAAGGAGGGGTTTCTCGTGGCAAGAATTGATGCCTATGCTTATTATTTATCTACATACGGCCAAAATCGCCCTACGCGCTTCGATTCACACAAAAAAAGTGATTTGCGCAAAGTTTACAACCAAATGGTAAAAACCAATAAAGAAGCTCCTCTGTACAAGCTTTCCGGAGAGGACGATGTCGCTAAATACGCCATTGACATTAAGGAAAATGCCAAGGCTATTCAGAACGTAGTAGCATCGCTTTCCGATAGCTATGGAGATTTTGCTGATTCCTTCCGCAAAAAGGTAGCAGTTTCCAGCAATGAGGATGCGGTGGGTGTAACATATGTAGGCGACGGTACGGAAGAAGAAAATCTGGAAAACTTCGACATCGAAGTCAAACAACTCTCTTCTCCACAGATAAACGTGGGGAATTATCTGGAAAATGATTCTTTTTCTATTGTCCCTGGTTCCTATACTTTTGACTTGAATACTAATCGTTCCTCCTATGAGTTCCAATTCAAAGTAGCTCCTGGAGAAACCAATCTGGATGTTATGAAAAAGCTCGCCGGGCTGGTCAATCGTTCTACTCTAGGCATTACAGCTAAAATCAAAAGTGGAACCACCCGCGAAGGAAGCGCAGATACCAGCGCGCTATCCCTTACCTCTACTCAGACGGGCATCAGCTCTGAGGAGAATAAATTGTTTGATATTACGCCTGGTGCCAACGAAGAATCGGTAAAAACCATGGTGCTTTTGGGAATTAATCAGATGACTAGTGCTCCACATAATTCTATCTTTACTATTAATGGAGAGGAATTCAGTTCCCTTTCGAATAACTTTACGATTAACGAAACCTTTGAACTGAACCTAAAAAGCATAACACCTAAGGATGAACCCGCTACAATCAAGTTTAAGACCAGCATTGATGCAGTAGCTGACAATATCATGTCTCTGGTGGATGCTTTTAATAAAATTCTACATATTGCTGAAAACACATCTTCAGAAGCGACTGGTGATACGAATAAGCTATATAATGAAATAAGCTCCGTCTCCAAGGGACGCCGGGAATCACTCGGCATGATTGGTTTGGAAGTCGCAGAAAATGGAGCGATTTCATTAAATAAGGAGACTTTGGCTAAGGCTGTCACTCCAGAACGAGCAGAAGAAACTTTTGCAACACTTTCTCGATTAAAGAGCGCCATTGGAGCAAAGGCGGATAGTGTAGCGATTAATCCAATGAATTATGTAAATAAAGTTGTTGTTGCCTATAAGAATCCAGGCAGGACATTTGCGGCGCCATATTTTAGCTCTGTTTATTCGGGCATGATGCTGGATAGGTACATATAATATAACCCGTGATATATAAGGATAGAACGACTCGACGCGTTGCTTAACCTCGGCTTTTCTATCCTTATATATCACGGGTTTTTTGCATGTTCTCTATTCTGCATCATGCTAGAAGAAACAGAGCTAAAATTGGAGACGGCTTTATAAAAACGGTTGTAGGTCCTTTATCATGCTGGTTTCGATATCGCAAAGCTTTTCGCAGAAGGCTACGCTTTTTTCGTCTGCTGCTTTGTATGCATTTTTATACTCGTTTAAAGATTTTACACCCATGTTGCAGCCATCTGTAAGAAGATGGGCAGCCTGCTTAGAGCCACAGTTCATCATCATTTTTACTTCTGATTGTATCCAAGAAGAAGCTTTTGCGATTGGATTTGGTTCTTTATCTTCTTCACCAATATTGTTTAACAATCGGTGAATATCCTCTTCCATTTTAATATGGTCATTATTGTATTTTGTTATAATACTTTTTAATCGATCATCCGTAACAAACTTGCTAATTTGTTCCATACTATCAATTGCCATCTTGCAGCCTGCATCACATTCTTTTAATAATTCTACTGTATCTTGACTTACATCATCGCGTTTTACCATATTTGTCACTCCTTTGGTTTTTGATGTAAGTATGTGGAGTTTAGCCCAATATTATTCTAAGAAATTTTTTATAAAAAGTTATTAAAAAATACTTATGTTTTGCTTGGCTTTATACGATATATAGTGTAACAGGATATAAAATCCACAAGTTAAAGTATAGCATTTATTGCTGTAAATAAACCATAAGAACATCAAGGGCAGGAATGGATTCCTGCCCTTGGTGGTTATTTTGTAATCATTACTTTATTTCGATATTCCATTTTATCCCGCATAGTCAAAAGTCCTTGTTCCAACTCGTCAAATGCAAGACTATGGGTAATCAACTTTTCCAGATGTAGATTGTCTTTTGCACATTCTCCCAATACGGTATTCCAGTCATCCTCTGGGTCGTGCGTAAAACTAGAATTCCATGTCCCCGTGAATCGAATCTGTTTGCGAAGAATTTTCCAATAGGTATTTTTATCGATTGCAACATCGCCTTTGGGATTTCCCACAACAACAACCTGACCACCAGGTTTTACACAAGAAAGAGCCATTGATAACGAATCTGATGACGCAACGCAGTCCAATACTGCATCAACTCCAACGAAATCCTTCTTATCAACTTCATCTATATTGCTCATACAATAATGCGTTATTACATCTAGCATTTCTTTTTCGTCAAAAACTGCCTTCGCATCGATATAATGATACTTAGACGACGCCGTATCCTTCATCATTCGTCCATGCCTTTCATTATGTCCTGTAGCAACAACCGTCTTAATCCCATAAATACGAAGCCATTGTGCGATTATCACTCCAATGGTTCCCAAGCCAAAAAGCAACACCGTTGACACATTGCTTAAATCCAAGCGACGCACTGCGTGAAGCGCGACGGAAGCCGGCTCGAGCATTGCAGCCTCTTGATAGCTAACATTTTCTGGCAATTCGATAAGATTCCATACCGGCACAGCCACATACTCTGCAAAGCCCCCATCACATCTAGATCCCAAGTAACTGTAATTACTACACATTTCGTAACTTTTTACTCTGCACTGTGGACATTCCTGACAAGGAATCAGTGGAAAAACCCCCACTCTCTTACCCACCCAGGATATATCTTTTTCATCATGGGCCTCTACTACCCTTCCAGAAAATTCATGGCCTGGTATGGTGGGAAAATGATAGGTTCCTGTAGTGAAGATACGAGGAATATCGGAACCACAGATGCCTGCTGCTCGAACCGCAACTAGGACTTCACCAGACTTTAACTGTGGTTTGGCAATCTCTTTGTACTCTAATTGATTAATTCCTTCTAATACATACGCTTTCATCATATCTCATCCATCTATCTTATCTGCACTATTTATGACTACCTTACATTATTTCACTGCAGAACTTCTCCAAATCCGTCTCTGTGGTAATTTTATAATTATGCTCATCGCCCTCTATCATACGAATATTCATCCCCGCTAAAATAGCAGGCTCTGTAGAGCCATTAATCTTAAATATTTCCTCTGGCAGCAGATGCTCATTCGCCTCCAAATATTTTCCAAGACGAAAGCTCTCTGGCGCCTGTCCTGCAAATATGGTTTTTCTATCCAAGAGCTCTGATACCTGCATACCATTCTGGCTGACATATACTGTATCCTTCATTGGAAGCACTGGCATGGCACCATCTTCATCCTCTGCGAAAGAAAAACACCTTCTATATAATTCCACAGAAGTATTTGGACGAGCTGCATCCTGAATAAGAACAATAGCATCATCTAAACTGTCTCTCTCACTAGAAACAATCCCGTCCCCCGTCACAGACAACCTATCCCTTAACAGACACATTCCATTATAAATCGACATCTGACGATTCTCACCTGGCAAAGCAAATCCACAAAAATTCACATTCGCAGGAATCTGTTGCTGTATATAAGCATGCCATTCTTCTGCCGCTACGATAACAATGCCATCTATAAAATCACATTGCGATATAGTATCAATTACATAACCAATAATTGGTTTCTTATTCACTTCGTAATATTGCTTTGGTATCTCTAGTCTTAGGCGGCTTCCTACTCCACCAGACAAAACAATTGCATAGTTCATATTATAGCCTCAGTTCTCGAATATCCTTTAATATCTCATCATAGGATCGTTCTTTATTAAATAATAATGTCGTACCTAATACAAAGCCATCCATCCCCATTGGTGCATACTTCATGATCTTGTCTGCTGCGCAGGCACCATCCCATATAAGTTTGAAGTCCATTTCTTCACGTAGCGACAACAATTTTTCAATTTTCTTTCCCACATATGGCAGATACATCTGACCTGCATTCCCAGGATTTACAGACATAACTAGAACCTTATCAACAATACGAAGCATTTCATATACTGTCTCCACACTGGTGCCAGGATTTATAGCAATCCCTGGTATTAATCCTCTATCAATAATCTTCTGCAATGTTGTAGAAGGATGATACTCTGCTTCTGGATGTATATACACCGTATCTCCTTTACACAAATTATCCAAAAACAAATCAATATGGGTACGTGGATGTTCAATCATCAAATGTACATCTAATAGTTTATCCGTAGCAGAACGAATATAACACATGTCACTTAGTGACATGGCAAAATTTGGCACATAACGACCATCCATAATATCGATATGAAAAGAATCTATCCCTGCCTGCTCCAAAGCTTTTATCTCTTTCTCCAGATGCCCAAAATCTGCACACATCATAGATGCGGTTAATTCTAAATTCATACTTTTATCCTCCAAGGTATTTTACATATTTCTCATATCATTATTGATAGATGCCCTTTTTCACAAGCACACCTTTGTATAGCATCCATTATACACCCTATCTGTGTATTCATTCAAAACTATGTCAACATTCTTCGCCCTGTGTGAGCGATTTTGTATTTATCTTTATTGTACATGAAATACAACGTCAACAGATTTTCCCCCATATACCCAATGTATCGGTCTGCGCGTTCCCAACCCTTAGGCTCCGTCAATTCTTCCGTCCGTTCTAATACTGGAAACAGCCATGCACAATACTCCGCCAATACCTCAGGCTTTGCAATCAGCATATTATAGTTATACACATATGGTCTTGAGAAAATCTCTGGCATCGCCTTGGCATATTCTGGATGCAGCTCCTCTAATGCTTTCTTCATTGCATCCCAATCTGCATCCTTCAAATACCTCGTATGATGCTCAAAGGCATTTGGTTCATGAAGCATTGGATATGGTAATACCACATCGATATCATTCTCCTTTAGACGCAATAGGTCTTCCTCTGAGATATCCAACATTCTACGATAATGAAAAAGACCATAGTAATCAACCTGTCCACCAGTAGACTTGTTCATAAAATTCTTCCACAGCCAATATAAGGCTGTCAGTTCACAATAATTCACATTCTTACTGGAAATATTATCACCTGTATTATCCAGACAATCTGCAACTCTTATATCTGTAAGTGCTGCTCCCACTTGAATCGGGATTGTCCAGTCAGGCATCGTATCGTTCCCTTGCAGCGTCACATCTTTATAAAATTTTGCAGTCAGAACCTGCAATGAAACTGGTACTGATTCTGCCTCAAATGAAACAGCGACATTACCGCCCAACTCTGCTTTCGATAATGGAAGCGAATGCAGAGCTGGAAAACCCCTTCCTACTTCAAAAAATCTCTCCATCAGCTCAGCTTCTATTCTCGAGTTTACACATGTGTATTTTAAGAATCCATGCTCTTCCAAAGTCGTTACAATTGCCTTATGAATATTCTCCGGCGTCGCAATTAAGATATGAATGCCCGGCTTTTCTCCTTCAGGAAAACGAAAAGCAAATTCATCAATTGCCAATACTGGAAGTCCTAAAAGCACGGACGGATTGCCCTCCAAAGAGGTCACCAAAAAGCCCTCTACCTTGTGAGAAGGATATAACATCTGTAGCGCACGGCAGACACCTATTGCAATTGATTTTGCACCGTAAATATATATTCTCATATTAATTAATCTCTCTGGAACAAATCCCTTGTGTATACTTTTTCCTTCACATCATCCAGAACCGCATCATACCGATTTGCCACGATACACTGCGAACGTTCTTTAAATGCATCCAAATCATTTACCACTACACTGCCAAAAAATGTACTACCATTTTCAAGCGTTGGTTCATATACAATAATCTTAGCACCCTTTGCCTTGATTCGCTTCATCACGCCCTGTATGGAGCTCTGGCGGAAATTATCACTATTACTCTTCATCGTAAGCCGATATATACCAATGACAACTTCCTTTTCATGAGCGCTATCATATATATTATCATCATAGGAATAATATCCAGCTTTTTTCAGCACCTGATTGGCAATAAAATCCTTTCTGGTACGGTTGGAGTCTACAATAGCACCGATTAGATTCTCTGGTACATTCTCATAATTGGCAAGAAGCTGCTTGGTATCCTTTGGCAGACAATAACCTCCATAACCAAAAGACGGATTGTTATAATGATTTCCAATACGCGGATCTAATCCTACACCCTCTATAATCTGCCTCGTATCCAAGCCTTTCAGCTCAGCATATGTATCCAATTCATTAAAAAAGCTTACTCTTAGAGCAAGATATGTATTAGCAAATAATTTTACTGCTTCTGCCTCTGTCGAACCCATTAGAAGAACTGGCACATCCTCTCTTAATGCACATTCCTGCAAAAGTTTCGCAAAAAGCTCCGCTTTTTCTCTCATCTGAGACGCGCCATTAGGACAGCCAACAATAATTCTGGATGGATATAGATTATCGTATAAAGCTTTTGACTCCCGTAAAAACTCTGGACTAAATAAAATTCGATTCGTATTATATTTCTCACAAATACGCTCTGTGTAGCCAACCGGAATTGTAGACTTAATAACAATCGTTGTATCCGGATTAACCTTCAACACTTGCTCAATCACAGTTTCTACTGCTGATGTATCAAAATAATTCTTCTGACTATCGTAGTTTGTAGGTGCTGCTATAACTACAAAATCTGCATTGGCATAGGCCGCCTCTCCATCCAAAGTTGCTGTAAGTGCAAGCTCTTTTGTCGCAAAATACTCCTCTATCTCCGCATCTTGAATCGGAGCAACACGGCGATTAATCATCTCTACTTTTTCTGGAATAATATCAACCGCTACAACTGTATGTTGTTGTGATAATAACACTGCCAAGGATAATCCTACATAGCCAGTGCCTGCAATTGTAATATTCATAGATGTTCCTCCTCGTATAATATCTTAGTTGCATCAATGGCATAACACAAATCATGTCCCTTTCGGTCCGCAGAAATTTACCTTCCTATTCTGCAACCTCAACATACTTACCGCTAAACGCTACACCATATTTTAATATACGAGAAACCCCTTGTTCTTTCATCTGTATATCATACTTACGAGTATAAATTTGATTCAGTGCTACTTGTGCTAACATCTTCAATTCTTCTACATCACAATTTTTCTGAGTTTTCAACTCCATGATAATGCCCGGTAATTTATCATCCTTTGGAAAAAGCGCAATATCATATCGCCCCTCGCCAGCTTCACGATTCGAATATACATAATAACGATTATCAAACATCGCACATAACCCAAGCATTAGACCATGATAAAAGTTCTCACCAATTGTATCGAAATCACTTACCGATTGCATTAGTAATTTATTCAAATGCTTTTTCAGTAAATTTGTATCCTCCAAATAAATTGCTTCGCGAATCGCTACAGTTGTAGCCTCTGGAATAATATTATCTAATTTTGCTAATATCTCTTTATTATAAACAAACGCTATTTCCTTATTTGGCAAAGCTACTTCACACATATAATCTCCACCGGCAGAAAGATTTGCTTTCACAATTTTTAGATAACCAGCAACCAACAAGAAGCTATATACCGATGAAGGATTTTTCTGTATTTCCGGATAAATCACGCCAGTATCAACGTACGTCAAAAAAGATTGTCCTTGTAGCAACAGATGTAATCTCTCATAAATATCTTCTGTCGCATATTCCAGAATCTCTTCTATAATATCATTACTTCCAGTAAATTGCCAAAAAGCCCCAGGCACACACTCATTGCTAAAATAATTAATTACAGACCATGGATTAAATATATCCGTATTACCAAAGCGATAGCCATCATACCATGTACAGATCTCATCATATTTTTCATCTACTCCATAGTAATGACACATTTCTCTTATTTCTGCCGATGTAAATCCAAAGTATTCACTATAACGTTTATCCAATATAGAATTGATTTTTAAATTATTTAATCCACTAAAAATACTCTCTTTTGCAACTCTTAAAATTCCCGTCATAAAACCATAGGAGAGATGTCGATTATCCTTCAATCCACCTGAGAATAGATTTCTCATAAATAAAATTACATTATCATAAAATCCATGCATATGTCCTTGCTGAATTGGTGTATCATATTCATCAATTATAATAATTGGTGCTATTCCATGATGTTCATGAAGCATCTGCGACAGTTCGCGCAAAGCCCCTGTAATCTCCACCTCTGTCATATTCTTTTTCAACACCTTAGTAAAATATTCCTTCTCACTCTCACTACAGTGTGGACTATCCAAGAGTACAATATGTCTATCAAATTCCTTTTTTAAAACATCCGCCAGATTGTCCATTGTCTCTTCCCAAGTCTTAAACTTTACATCCTTAAAAGAAACAAAAATAACAGGATATTTCCCCTGATATTCGCGATAGTTTTCTCCGCAAGCCCATATTCTCTTATCCTTAAAGTAGCGCGAAGTATCTTCCTCTGTTTTTTCAAAGAACACACGGAACATATCCATATTCAAAGTCTTACCAAAACGACGAGGACGTAAAAAAAGCGATACCATAGGACGTTCATCCAAAAATTCCTTAATCATCATGGTTTTATCAACATAATAATAGGATTGTGATGCCACACGATAATCAGAAATTCCTACTGGCAATGGTAATTTTACCTCTGCACACTTCTTTCTATATGCACCTGATTTCACACGACAATCCTCTGGCTTCTGTGCCTCAATGGGAATATACCAGCTCTTCCCTATTTTCTTCGCACCTTCAATTCTTCCTTCTCTGCACAAAACCGTTACCCTGCGTTCTGATATACTCCATAACTTTGCGGCTTGCTTTACTGTCATAGTACTCATTCCTCGAGACCTCCGCACACATCTGTATATTACATATTATACCCACTCAAGAAGAACAATGTCAACTTTTCATTGATATTGTTCCGAAAAATTTGATATTATTCTTTTTTGTATAAGTGTATTCTTTATTTTTTTAGCTTCATTTTTATCTGCTAAAGAAATTATAATCATATCATCTTTATCATATTTTTCTATAACATTTACATCATATCTGAATATTATGGTGCGATGAAATCGCAGTTCCGACAGGCTGGAAATCACCTGACCGAAACTGGGAAATCATCTATTGTTAATGCGAGTTTACTCGCGTAAAGATTTATCTAATCCATAGACTTCTCTCATGGAGATGTCCCTGTTTGGATCAATCCATGAATAAGTACCTCCATGGATAAGGTAGCACAATTAGTCGGATTGTACATTTTTATTTTCAATAAAATGTACATTTATATAGTATCATTTACAACTTTTTTCATTGGTATGAAAAAACAAATCATACCACTTTGACTTTTTAACATTTTCTACTCGAAATTCCTATTTGCTCTATGCAAATTTTCTATTAGACTGTACCGTCCATGTCTGATGCCTGTACATCGCAAGATACGCATTTTGTATATACATAATGCTGACCTTGTTAGGGAGTACCCTATCCACCCCATTTTTATGCCCCTAATAGCAATGCTATGAAAAAATGCTAGCACTTTTTTGATTTTGCTATGAACTTTTCATAGCATTCATATGACTTTTTCATACCACTTTTTCGCTAACCTTATTGCCATTTTCGTAAGTGCTATTACTTTTTCATATGACTTTTTGCAAAATGCTATGAAGAAATGCTAAATTGATATGACTTTTTCATAGCACTTGCAACTTGCCCACTTGACTTGCCCACTCACAGGGCAAGTCAAGTATTTCTTTATTAAGATTTATGTTTTACATACTTCTGCTTAGAACTTTGTGGTTTATCTGGAATCGTCAAATCAATTATGCCCGCTTCAATTAATGGATTTAATATTTTTGTTCTAAAATAATCCCTTGAACCATAGTTACAAAATTCTTGTAATTCTTTTCTAGTTCTTGGTTGCTGTAGATATTCCATCAATCTTGCATAATCTTGTATACTCATATTTATTGTTTCTGAAGAATGCTGTAAAAATCCATCCTGACCACTATTTTTAAAACTTGGGTTAAATCCATCTCTAATATGAATAATGGTATTTAAATACGTTCTATCATCATCCATATCAAATTCTGGAGCTGGTGAACCATTTCTTCTTAATTCTCTCAATATCTTCGGAATCCCTGTTCCCTGTTTTTCCGACAAATCAATTTCTTTAAACATCTCGCCAATTCTACGATTCCGATATTTTCTTGCTTTAGCTTTTCCAGCAGTAAACTTCTCGATGTCAATCCACTTTTCAAGTCCTGGATAATTGATAATCTGAATACTATCTACATAAATTCTAATTTCTACTGGTTCAGGCTCTTTATATGATTTATGAAAAACTGCATTCACTAATGCTTCTTCCAACGCATTATAAGGATAATTGTAATTACGCTGTGCTTCTGCTTGATTCTGAATTTTTATTACTTTCTCTTCTATTACGGTTGTTTTTATATAATCTAACGCATCCTTTACTTGCTTCCATATAGGACCAGTAAAAGTCTTTTCTATAAAGTCATCTGAAGCTTCTGCTTCTTCAGTATTAAATCGAACCAAATCAATCTGTGCCCCTGCAATCAATTTATCTGGTCTTTCAGTAAACATTAATACTCCTATATTTCGAATATCAACACCTGTATCTGTACTATTAGCAGCCTCTATTGCAACCAGTAATTCTTCCAATGTATTTGTATTTAACTCTTCAACCAACGAACTATTACTTTCTTTTAAGAAATCTTCAACGTAACCCCGACGAATCATGTCTACAGTTGCATTCCTATTTACTCTATCATCAAATGGTACAGAATTAAATTTATCAAACAACTCGGCAAGTTCATCTTGTTTAGCCGGCGTCGTAAGTGATGCTGGACGAATCCAGTATTGCATACGTTTGTCAGTTGCCTTTTTTGCATAAACATCAATTGGTGCTTGATATGGACCACTATCACCAGCTGTGCACCATAAATATATCAAATAAATTCCTTGTTCCAGATAATTAACAATCTCAATCTTAGGAATATATCTAGGAACTATTAGATTACAATACTGAAATATTTCCTGCTGAATAGTATCTAATTCTTGTTCAGGCAGTCCTTTAGGAGGAACCTCTGGAATTCCATCATTTGCCTTTACACCAATTACCAAATAACCACCATTCATATTGTGGTAATCGTTCGCAAATGCACAAATCGAGTGAATGATATCATTCGGATTCCACCCCTCTTTATATTCAACGCGATTTTGTTCCACCACTCTTCCTGCTAGAAGTTTTTCAATTTTTAACGGTATCACATCTTCACCACCTTTTATAAACAACTCTCGCAATCACATATATCAATTAACGCAATTGTCTTTTTGAATTTGCTAGAAATGTCTTTTGAGAAAACGGCCCCTTATATGCTTCTTCGTCCAAAAATCCCAAAATAATTTTTATACGTTCCTTATCATTTGGAATAACAACCTTTTTATCTTTAACCTCAATATCTACACCAACAGCTTTTGCCCTTTTCTTAATTTCGCTTGCGGAATAATTTTCCAGAACTTGCGAATCATTAATCATCGCAATCTTCCTTCTTACCCATGTATTAGCAAAACCAGTAAAAGCATCTGCATCATCAATTGATAATTTAGTGCTTGTTGTAAATGCCTTTACTTCACTATCTGTTGCAGAACGATAGCACTCACTTAAGTCAAACACTTGTCTCGCATAATAAAATGAAGAAAACTGCAATTCTTTATCCACATAGTAACAATCTATCCCGTCTGCGATGCTAATTCCAAATCTCTTCTCTTGAAAGAAAGTATTTCCTTCAAAAAACAAATTGCACCATTTAGTAGAAATGTACTGTTCCTTTTTAAAGCGCTGAAATACAACATTAAATTTTTCTGTTTCGCCTTCTTCGACTCTTTCACCGATAAAAATCGCTTTTATCTCAGGGAATTCACCATCTTCTTTTTTAAAACTTTGAACCCCTAGTGGATCACGAATAGCATCTTTAATTTCGTCAGATAGTTGAAAGTTCTCGATTGTAAGAATCTCATCTTCATTCGGTTTATAGCTTCCATCAAATACAATTCTAGTTTTATCCCCAACCAGTTCTTCTAATGCCTGTGTTAATGTATTAACTATAATGTTCTGTGTATCTGCATCAACTTCTATTTTATACACCTCATCATTTTTTGTATTGGCTTTTAAAACCATTATAGAACTATTTTCGAACATTTAAACACCTCATTTCTCTATCAGTAAAAATTCAAACACTCTTCCTATTGTTTTAATTTCCTTTTTGTTTCTAATGTGTCGCTTGCTTATTAAAACATAGGATGATATGCCGTTCTCCGTTGTAAGTTGATAAAAATGATATTTTCTTACAGCAAGCAAAGGATGCGGAATCGCTGAATTCATAAAAAGCATTACACTTCCTCCTAAAACCGCAATAATGGTTAAAACATATATATTCCACTCGGCAATCAACATACTCGCTAACGGCAATAAATAAGATATTATGTAACTTAATATCCATATATCATTTGCTGCTATTTCAGTCACTCTTATACTAGTAGGTGCTATATTTTTCTTCCCATACTTAAATGAAATTGAAAACACAATAATTAGTAACAACGAAATTACTGTTACAATAGCAGGTATTATAAATGTATTATTTTGAAGAATCCACACCAATGAAAATACAATACCAATCGGTGACATAGCTGAACTATAGTATATAATTTTCTGAAATTTATTTGCCATTATTACACCTTTCTAATGTGACAGTTTTTCGCCACTCTTAATCTCTCGCGCACTCAGTTCCTATTAATCTTAATTAAGCACTCTATCTTCTACCTTATGTTCTTGAAAATCAGCTAAATATTGTTTTAATGCTCTTTCGATAGCAACAGTTTTTGTTTGCCCTACTTCTTCACAATATTGTTCTAGTGTCTCAATTATTTCACGTTCAATATATAAATTTATATGACGTCCATCTTTTTTTTCTCGTGCCATAATATATCCTCCTATAACACATCCCTATGATACAACAATCTCAATCAATTCTGTAATCCTATTCGATATATTTTTCTTGATTTCTTCTATCTGCTCATACCTATTAGCCAACTCTTTTTGCTTTTGAATATCATATGTTCCATCACTTTTAATCGGAATTGGTATCGTATCTTTCATCCGCTTTATTGCAATTGGCTTTAATGAAGTATATTCATTCTTTCCCAATTCCCCTTCTCTTCCCTTTTTACGTTTTCTAAAAATAGGTTCCAAAACATATTTTACATATCTTAAATCAATATCTTTACATTTATCTGTAGGTATCAACACTCCCCTGTGACAAGTCAAACTAAACTTTCCGTTGTGATGCATAATATACCCTGCCAATCCATCAATACTCCATGTCAAATATTCACCTGAATATTCAGCTTCACTTATTCGAGCATATTCGCCAGTAGTCGTTCCAGAGTATAAAGGTATTTCTCCTTTATTTCTAGATACCCAGGTTTTCGTATAAAGTGCATTTCCGCCTTTAGGGTAGAATAATTCCGTCACTGGTAAATGCACCCATTTTGTATTTTCATCTTCTGGAATTATTACAGACACTTTTCTTAATTCATCCACTTTCATTGACAGTAGTTTTTTTTGCTCATCAATTATTTTATACTTATTTACTAATTCCTCCTGTATTTGATAACTAAATTCGCCGTCAACGACTGGTATTTTAATTTCAGTTTCTTTGACCATCTTCTGATTTAAATTTTTCAATCCCCATCCTTTAGCAAGCTGCTTGAATTGTGATTCAGCAACATATTTAATATATTGCAAAGAGATTACCTTTTCATATTCTTTTTTCACACGCAAGCCACATGCATTTCTACCAAGCGAATACTTTTCATCCCCTACATAATATATAGTTCCAGAGTTCCCATAATTTACAACCACTAACATTGGAATCGTCTGCGTATATTCGTTAATATATCCAAATGGTTCTCCTACTGTTGCAGAATAAACCGGATAGCTACCCGCATGTTGATTAATATATGTTTTAGTAAATGTATGATTTTCCGGAATTATATCACATACATCTACTATTTTTTTCTTAATATATTCTATTTCAGACATTCAACAGCCTCCTGGTAGTCCTTAATATCTGCAATCAATTCTGATATGTATCCGCTAAATTGTTCTAATGACATGACTGTATCTTTCTTTTTAATTCCCAATTCTATTTTTTCTTCATC
>JAZULP010000016.1:0-1644 GCA_045603165.1 Agathobacter sp.
AAGAAGGCATACAACTGTCGGTAATATTTTTCATATAGATGTTTAAATGCTTCCATGTGCCCTCCTTGTCTTTTTTTCTATAGATTAGATGAATTATTTAGAAAATGGTTACAAAAATATAGTAATGATAAAAAATATCAATAACAAACTGGACATTTCCACTCACCATGCCGTCTAATGAATAGAAACAGATAAACGAGATCTCCAATTGTTTCGAACTGGCGATAATGCCAAGGAGTAGTTTTACGCAAGAGGTAGCATATGGAACTTTTAGTGCAAAAGGCGATGAAAAAAGATGCAAAAGCCTTTACCACTTTGATGCGTGGGCAGATGCAAAATATGTATAAGACAGCGCGAGCGCTACTGCATTCAGATGAGGATATCGCAGATGCCATTCAGGATACGATTCTGACTTGCTGGGAAAAACTGTCCCAGTTACAGGAACCAAAATATTTTCGAACCTGGATGACGCGCATACTGATCAATAAGTGTAACGACATTCTCCGCAAACAGCAGAAGTTTGTTTTGGTGGAAGATATGCCGGATACACCGACCGATGATTTGGGCTTTGCCAATCTGGAGTGGGAGCAGATACTGATGCGGTTAAAACCGCGGGATCGAATCGTGGTCATCCTCTACTATGTAGAAGGATTCAAAACGTCCGAAATCGCTCAAATGCTGGATATTCCAGAAAGCACCGTGCGAGGCAGTCTTGCCCGCAGCAGAAGTAAGCTTGCTACCGAGTATTATCCTGAGATCAAAGAGGAGAAATCAGTATGAACAGATCAAAAGTAGAGATTTTAAAAGAAGAAATCGTGCTTCCAGAAGTAGTCGTAGCAGCTGCCGAGGATGCATTTGATAAAATCTTGCGTGAAGCCTCCACGGAAAAAGTAGAGAAGATGGAGGTGGCGTGCATGAAGAGTAGAAAACCTATATTTAAAAAGCGTTGGGTAGCACTGGTGGCTGTAGCTGCGCTGGTTGTTGGAACACTGAGTGTAGGAGCGGCAACAGATTTCCAGTGGTTCAAGCCAGTGGAAGAGAATTTGAGGCAAGAAGTAATTACAGACGAAGAAAAAGCAGTTATTGAAAAGTATTCTTTGGGAAATAAAATTGGGCAGTCGATTGAACAAAATGGAGTGACAGTTACTGCCGAAGAATATATTTGTGACCGTCATATGGTATATGCAATATTTAGCGTAGATGGTGTATCTGCGTTAAAAGGCGAAGAATGGCTGGAATTTACAGAGTTTGATATAAGCGTAGGCTCAAGTTTGGGTTCTATTGGGGGCAACTATCTTGGCTGGGACGAGGAAACAGGAAAGCATTTTTACTCATTTACTAGTACAAATTTTAGTCAGAATGATATCACCGGTAGATACGTAAATGTCACACTTAATGGGCTTCAGCATCTTACACCAATTCCTGAGAGTGTTCTTGAAGATGGAACATGGACTGAGTATGATAATGTAAAAAATGCTTATGATGGAACATTTACGTTCAGATGGCAACTCGAAAATAGTGCAGCTATAAAATCATATAGTCTTGAAGGAGTAGATTTATCAGAAACAGGAATTACGCTTCAAAGTATTTCTATCTCTCCTTTGTCTGCGCTAGTTGAAGCTAATTATTCTTTAGATGTGTATG
>JAZULP010000017.1:0-6623 GCA_045603165.1 Agathobacter sp.
GTAATATGCTTCTCTTGTCATCGAGCTAACATGCCCTATGCGTTTTTCCTTCATTAAAGGTACATCCACATCTGGCGTTGTCCATTCATATGTAAATCCACATTTTTCTTGCACACGTTTTGATTTTATATTGCCATCGTAATATCCGCACCAAACTTTGCGCATTCCAAGATCTTCGAAGGCATGGCGCAGCAGTTCTTCTGCTGCCTCCGGCATAATACCTTGACCCCAGTAAGAGACTCCAAGCCAGTAGCCCAATTCACATTCATCTATTTCATTTGTCATATCGGTAGCATCCCCCATCTTGAGGCTGATACTGCCAATCGGCAAATTCGTATCTTTCCAAATGATCGCATAAGTCTCTGGAACTAGAAGAACGGTTTCAATGACTTGTCTGCTATCTTCTACACTTGTATGTACAGGCCATCCTGCAATCGGCCCTACCTCAGGCGCACTTGCATATCGAAACAATTCCTCTGCATCGGTGACATCCCAAGGGCGCAAAATCAATCTTTTTGTTTCTAATCTCATCTTATTCCTTAACCTCTAACTCTAATTACCCAATATCAAAATCTGCTTATGTCATGACCTTCCAACTGAAGCAATGCAACCTTATTTTCAATACCTCCACCATATCCCGTAAGCGAACCATTGGCTCCCACCACTCGATGACAAGGTACTATCAAACAGATCGGATTCCATCCAACAGCGCCGCCTACTGCTTGGGCTGACATTTTCTTTAATCCACGTTCTTCTGCAATCTGTTTTGCAATGTCTCCGTAGGTAACGGTTTCTCCATAAGGAATCTGATTCATAATATCTATGACGTTTCTTCGAAAGCCTGTCAGATTTTCTATCTTGTATGCTGGCATAAAGCTTGGAACGTTTCCTCCAAAATACGCATCCAGCCATTTTACTGTCTCGCGAAAAATGGGAAGGTCCTTTTCTTCACAATCCTCCACATGTTTTTTCGCATCACGAGAACCTACAAACCATAAACCGGTTAAATATTCCCCGTCACTGTTCATAAGCATATTCGAAAAATTAGCTGGCGTTTCATAAAACCATTTATATGTTGTTTTATCATTCATAACAAAGTCCCATTAACTTCTTATTTATCTAACTGTCAGACCGAAAGTTTTTCTATTCATAAATGAACATCTCCTTTCGATTTGGGATATCTATATAAACACAAATGTGCAATTGTATCGCTGGAAATTCAAGTTAATTCAACAATCCGTCAAATTGGAATTTGCTCACTTCTTTTTCCAAAATAATTTAATCCCTATCGCAAAAAATACCGCAAAGCAAATCGCAAATGTAATTACCCATTCCATTGGCTTACCTCCTTTATCAAATTCAAATTTGGCTATCTATTACAGTCCCTTTACCATCTGCATTTCTCTGAATTGCATGTCTAAAAATGTATACTCAATCTCTTTGAGTTCTTCAAAGCCAATAGATGCATACATTTTACGTGCAACCGTATTTTCTAGAGACACACTGATATACAATCTATCTGCATTGTGTTTTTTCTTAAAATAATCAAGAAATGCCATCGCCGCTTGTTTTCCATAACCTTTACCTTGGAACTGCTTGCCAATCATAAAACGGCTCATTGACCAGCCTGGAAAGGTATCATCGTAGTCATATAGAACGAACCCTACCATCGTTTCTTCGTGGTAAATTCCCAAAGTATAGAGTCCATCCTCATAGACAGCTTCTACCAATGACTGTTTGTTATCTGCAACAAATCCCTCCTGGCTTTCATCAATAGTCAATGCCATACAATCCCAATAGTTTGATTTATCTATTTCTCTAAATTCCATTTTATCCTCTGTCCAAATTCTTATCCATTACTATTTAAGCCACACATTGAATATAACTCTTCAATACAAGAAGATTTATATGCCATATATTTATCTATATCGTCAGGATATAATTGCGCAGCTTTTTCTTTAACATCACCATATTTTTTCGCAGCTTCTGGATTACTCCTAAGAAAATCTCTAAAAGCAATATGTCGCATTAATTCCTTAGATTGTTGCGGGCACACATATAAATGGTGGGCCTGTAGATCAGCTTTGTTCAAATATTTAAAAGCCTCACGGTCTTTTATCCCTAGATTCCCTTCGTGAATATAGCCAAGCTCTGCCAAACCTCTAACAACCGAATCAAAGACAGAATAATCATTGATTACTACATCAACATCGATACACGGCTTGGCAGATAACCCTTCCACAGAAGTGCTACCAACATGTTCAACAGTAATAATATAATCACCAATTGCAGATTCTATTTCTTTCTTTATAGCTAGAAAGTCCATTTTCCAGTTAACATCATAAGGTAAAACAATCACTTTCGTTGTTCTCATTTTATACTGCCTCTATTTTTCCCCATCTCAATCCGGATCTCGTGTCGTTCTATGTCTATATTTGTGTAAGCAAACAAATCAAATCCAATCGCTTTATGTAATTGGTGAACCTATATGCTTATCCAATCTCCATTGTGGTGGATTTCCATCATCGGCCCAGTATTCATCCATCGACATAATTTTACCATTCAACGTTTTTATGAATGACACCACATGGAAATATCCACTTCTATCTTTCGCGTAAACTTTTGTTGCAGTAATATATAAATCGCCCACCACTTCAACTCGTTCAACTGTTCCATCCCAATCACCTGGATATTCACAGTTTGCGATAATAAACTCATCAACATTAAAGTGTTCGTTGGTACAATGCCAATTTACATATGCATCTTCGCAAAAATAGCTTCGGATTGTATTCTCATCTTGCTCCAACACAGCCTTCATAAAATGGTATATATCCATAATTAATCACCTTTTAAATCAAATACTTATTTCCCAAACAATTTATACAGCAAACCATCTTCCAGTTTTTCCGGATTACTATGGAAAATATCAATTTTATCTCTATCTGCACTTCTATCAGAAAACGCAGGATACAGGAATCCAAAAACAGGTTCATCCGGCTCGTACAGTTCACGCATCGGACTTACCGTACAGATAATAAAGTCATACACTTCCTCCGACTCCCATTGACTTTCCTTGTCTTTTCCTTTCAATGGGATATCATAAATACCATGAAATACAAACACTGCAAATTCATAATCTACTGGAAAACCATCTGCAATCTGTTCATACAAAACCTCCATCAAGGCATCGTTTTTCAGTCCACATTGCTGGATGGCGTTCAACAGCTGAAACATACTATCTTTTCCTTTTGCATCATCAGGAAAAGTATATTCTTTTAGTTCTACATTGGTCTTTGCAAATGGAACAGCCTTTGCCAGCTCCAGATTTTTTGCCTTATCAGAACCAGAAAGCTTTCCAAAATGGATATTAAAAGTCTCATCTATACCGCCGAAATCATCTATGTAGGCACCTGCGATTCGATCAAAACAACTTCTTGCAGGCGTCATTCGTCTGGTCAGTTCCAGCATATCATCTCGATTAATCATACTTCTCCTTTTCTACGCATACCTTTTGGGCAAATAGATACCTATTCCTTAGCACCATTCATTCCAAATTTCTTCATACAGGCTAGTAGCATGATCTGAAAAACAAGCAAAAACAACAAACATCTCATACTGTGGGTTGGAATCAAGCCACTCTAGCACCGCCTTTGTGGCCACTTTTGTTGCTTCTTCCACTGGATATCCGTACACTCCAGTAGAAATGCCCGGAAATGCAATACTGTGAAGCCCATGAGTTTTTGCGAGTTCCAAGCTATTCTGATAGCACTGTCTTAAATATTCCGCATCCGTTCCTTTACCACGATAGATTGGTCCAACTGTATGAATGACGTAAGGAGCCTTCAGAAGATATCCTTTTGTGATCTTCGCTTCACCTGTGTTACACCCATTTAAGCCTACACATTCTTTGAACAACTCTGGACCAGCAGCACGATGAATGGCGCCATCCACACCACCGCCTCCTAGCAGGCTCTTATTCGCCGCATTGACGATAGCATCCACATCTGCAGTTGTAATGTCCATTTTCTGAATCATAATTTTCTGTCGATTATTTCGCTCATATATTTTCATAGCAGCTCCTCCTGCAACAAATCACTTATTCTGCATGAACACACCAACGATAAGATGCAACATACGTAACATCCTCGCCCAGTGAAAGCTGTGGATCCTCCTGTAAAAACTTTACATTCATCTCACATTCTCTTGCAGTAAGTTCAAAATGACACAGTGCAATACCCATGTCAATCATCTGCATATCCAGCTTATCAGTAAATCCAAAACCTTTGCTGCGTTTCAGGTAAAAATGCGCTGCATCGTCCTTAATCACCACACGCCAAGGCTGTTTATTAACTGCAGAAGGCGCAAGTCTCACCATTTCTAGCGGAACTGCCAGATCTCCAGCACGTTCTTTTGTAAGTGGAGTATCAAATGTTCCATCAAAAAACAGTTCCGCAAATGGAAAGCGCTCATCCGCTTTGATCGCTTTTCGCATCACGCTTTCACGCACAGACATCTTTTTCGCGGTATATCCAATTGGACTGGCACAAGGCATAATCTCATCTTCATCCATATTCATTGCCGCCTCAAAGGCCTCGCGGTTCATAGTTCCTCCAAGCCATACCGTGCCCAACCCTAGCGACTGTGCATAGAGTACGAACATTTCAAAAGAATAACCAAAGGCTGCACTCGCGTTTTGAATATTTTTAATCTTTCCGCCTACATACAGATCTGTACCTGTCATAACAGGACAGTTCAGCCCGTTTTCTTTCCCCTCTAAATATTTGCACTCCACCGGAATATGGAAAGGATTGTCAATTTTTTGCATAAAGTTCAGCAAATCAGCCTTAATCCCTTCATCCAATATTCTTTTATCATAAGTTCTGACACTTCTTCTTGCTTTGATATGTTCGATTACATTTTTCATATAGGCCACCCACCTTTTTTATTCTCATTTTGCAATTCCATCATTGCCTCTTAGCAGCTTGAATTTTTTTCCTATTCATCAAATGCTCTGTCGATAAAACAGGCAATCCTCTTGTAAGCACTGGTTATTCAAATGAGAGCGGGAACAAATGATATCATCTTGTTCCATCTTAATACCGAGCTTTTCACAGGTAAAACGAATCGCTTCCATAATGGCAAGATAAGAATCTCTTTTGCAACAGCGAGGGCCACCATGTTTGCCGATAGCATCCAATGCTCTTGCTGTCATTTGATTGGAAAGCCCCCAGGACTCCGTTGCAAGCGGCGTGGCTTGAAGTACAATTGATATATACATGCCTGCGCTCACACCCGCGCCACAAGCACCCCAAAATCCACACGCACCGCCTGGGACTTGTTTTCCTCTCTTTTGCATTTCATACAGCGCAGTCTTTACATCAATATCTCCACCTGCATTTTTATATGCAGTCAAAAGAGCAGACCCTACCATCGTATGGTGTTCAGGCCCATGCATATGACAAGCTGGAATAGACATCATCTCTTCCATAATTTCAAGAGGATTTTTAGACGTACTGTTAAAGCATATTGAAATAATTTCGTCCATTCCACTTGTATGACATTCGTCACAAACAAAATGTCCGTTTACACATCTTGTTTTACTGTTCTGCTTTTTGTTGCAAAGTTCGCACTCCATCATTTCATCGATGTCAAGATATTCCAATGGTGCTTTACAGATTAAACATTCTTCATTCATTTTGTAGAACTCCTTATATTTCAATATTGCCCTGCAGGAGCTACTTTCGTTATAACAAAGCCAAATGGCAGTGTCAATCATTTTGAGGGGATTCATAACTGGAGCGTTAGTTGAGTTCCGTATTTATGCGGGTTGCGCCTTCAAATACGCAACAAGCCTAGCTACGGTTCGAAAAATGCTTCGCATTTTCCTCACGCGCGGGCATGCGCCCAATACTACTTTCGATTAAGCGAACTCTGAATTTACTTCGTAAATTCTTCATGCGCGTTGCGCCTTCAAATACGCAACAAAAAAGGGACTTGCATGCAAGCATGCAGTCCCTTAATTTATTGCGTATTATCAGTCCGCTTAATCGCGACTATTCGATAACTGTAGCAACTCGACCAGAACCTACTGTACGGCCACCTTCACGGATAGCGAATGTAAGACCCTGTTCCATAGCGATTGGGTGGATCAGTTCGATTGTCATTTCTACGTTATCGCCAGGCATACACATTTCTGTACCAGCTGGTAAGTTACATACACCTGTTACGTCTGTTGTTCTGAAGTAGAACTGTGGACGGTAGTTGTTGAAGAATGGAGTATGACGGCCACCTTCATCTTTTGTTAAAACGTAAACCTGAGCTGTGAATTTTGTATGGCATTTGATTGTACCTGGTTTAACGAGACACTGTCCTCTTTCGATTTCTTCTCTCTTAATACCACGAAGTAATGCACCAATGTTATCACCAGCCTGACCTTCGTCAAGAAGTTTACGGAACATTTCGATACCTGTTACAGTTGTTTTCTGAACGTCTTCTTTGATACCAACGATTTCTACTTCTTCGTTAACATGGATTGTACCACGTTCTACTCTACCTGTAGCAACTGTACCACGACCTGTGATTGTGAATACGTCTTCTACTGGCATAAGGAATGGCTGATCTGT